>NZ_JBSZJV010000030.1:0-28521 GCF_054188265.1 Stenotrophomonas sp. IS26 | reverse complement strand
CTGGATGTGCAGCAGCTGCGCAGCGGGGCCGATCTGGCCGCCACGGCAGGTGGGCTGCTCGCAGTGGGCGATCTGGTGGCCGATGGCGATGCGCGCCTTGAAGGCGATGCGGATGTACGCCTGGCCCAGGCGGTGGTCGGGCAGTCGCTGGACGTTGCGGCGGCCGGCACGCTGGATATGCGTACCGCCACGGTCGGCGGCGATGCGCAGCTTCGCAGCGGCGGCGCGCTGGGCATTGGCGAACTGCAGGCGCAGGGCGCCATGAGCGCGGCTAGCGGTGCCACGCTGGTAGCGCAGACGCTGTCCTCCGGGGCGGCGATGCAGCTGGAGGCGGCCGGTGCGCTGCAGATCCAGCAGCTGACCAGCAACGGCGACCTCGCCGCGAACGCTGGAGGTCTGCTGGCCATCGACGATGCCGCCGTGGGGGGGCAGGCAAGTGTGGATGGCGGCACGGATGTGCAGCTTGGCAATGCAACGGTCGCGCAGTCACTGGTGATCAACGCTGCGGGTCACGTCGATGTCGGTAACGCACGCATCGGCGGCAATGCCCAGGTGGGCAGCGGTGGCGACACCCACGTCCAGCGTTTCGATGGCCGCGGCGATCTGGTGGCGAATGCTGACGGCGCCATCACCCTCGGCAGCGCGGCGGTCGACGGCTCGATGACGCTGCGCGCCGGCCAGTCCATCGATGTGGGCACGGCCGTGATCGGTGTGGATGGTGACTGGCTCGCAGGCACCAACCTTTCCGCCGATGAGGTGACCGTGGGCTGTAACTTCCGTGGCGATGCCGGTGTCGCACTGGTCATCGGCACGCTCAACGTGGGCTGCAATCTTGGACTGACGTCCACCGAGGCGCTGCGGTTCGATGCGTTGCAGGCGGCTGGCGGCATCGCACTGGCATCGCGCGGCTCGGATGTCCTGGGCCGGCAGGTGGACGCGGGGAGGGCACTGCAGGTGCTGGCTGCGGGCGATATCCGGATCGAAGCGGCCAGCACCGGCAGCGACCTGGTGGCCACCAGCGGCGGCACCCAGCAATGGGGTGTGTACCAGGCCGGCGGCGATGCAGCGCTGCAGGCGGGTCGGGATATCCATTTCGGTGACGGTCGCAGCGGTGGCGCACAGTCGATCCTTGCGGGTGGCAGCATTGGCTTCGAGCGGGCCAGCGCAGGCACCACGGCCTACATGGACGCCCAGGCAGGTTCGCTGGCCGGTGGGCAGTTGCAGGCGGCGTCTGCACAGCTGGCCGCACGTGACACCTTGTCGTTGGCACAGGCGATGGTCGATACCCGTCTGAACCTGGCCGCCGATGAGCTGCAGGCGCAGGTAAGTCAGTCCGATGCTGGCCCAGGCCTGCTGACGACCACGCTGACCGGCTACCGCAACGGTGTCGCCCGCCGGATCGTGGTGGACGTGCAGCCGCGTGATGCCTGGCTGATCGATGCGCTGCGGGCAATGGAGGCAGAGCTGACGTCCTCCTCGGCGAAGGTCGCCATCGCCGATGGCCATGTCGAACGCACCATGACCCTGACCACCCCGGCGCTGCACGTGCTGATGGACAACACCAGCCCGGCGCAGCGCCCGGCGGACGCACAGCTGCTGCAGTTGAACCGCCGCTTCCACCTGGCGACCGATGGCCGCCTGCTGGATACCGACGCCTATGTGCTGCGGTTCAACGATGGGGTCGGGGTGAGCAGCCCGAACTACAACCGCGACCACCTCGAGGCCGGGCCGGCCTACCTGGGCGAAAGCGCGGTGCGCTACCTGGGCCGCATGCTCAATCTCCGCTCGCCGGAGATGGCGGTACCCGCCCGTGCGCCCGCGGAAGGTGATGAAGCAAACGCCCGCGATGTGGTGGCTCCGGCCCCGGGCGGCGCGGTCAACCTAGGGGCGCCCAACTGATGAACGACGGAAAACACACCATGTACCGAGGGATGTTCCTGATCGGCAGCGCGCTGCTGCCCTGTCTTGCACATGCGCAGAACAGTAGTGGCACCGCGGGGAAGGACACCGCACAGCGCATTGACGGCTACTACGAGCAGCGCCAGCCGCTGCAGCCGGAGCGCCCGGTGGTGGACCCAGTGCAGCCGGCGCCTCCGCCGGCCGGGCAACGCGGGCTGGCCGATGTCCGTGGCAGCTTCGTGCTCAACGAGGTGCGTTTCAGTCCATCGGCGCTGCTGCCGAAGGCCACGCTCGATGCGATCGCCGCCCGCTACCAGGGGCGCGAGGTCCACTTGGCCGAGCTGGAGACACTGGTGGCCGACGTCAATGCAGCTTACGAGGCAGCCGGGATCAGTACGGCACGCGCGCTTCTGCGCGAGCAGTCGATCAACGAAGGGCGCGTTGACGTCACCCTGCTGGAAGGCACGCTGGGTACGCTGGAGGTGACCGGGGAGGGCAAGGTGCCGGTGCGCTTTGTGGAGCGGCGGGTGCGGCAGCCGGTAGGGGAGGTGGTGCGCAGCGATCGCCTGCGCGATGAGCTGATCTACCTCAACCGCACCACCGATCTGCAGGTGCGTGCACTGATGCGGCCCGGCCAGGCCGCCGGCCAGACCGATATCGTGCTGCTGGCGGAGGTGCCGGACCGAAGCAACTGGGGCGTATTCGTCGATAATTCCGGCGTAGAGACCACCGGCCGCGAGCGCTACGGTGCGCATGGCCAGTTCTGGGGTCTGGCGGGGATCAGTGACCTGCTGGCCGGCTCGGTGGCGTGGTCGCGCGGTGGCCTGGAAGGGCGCATCGGCTACTCCGGTATCGTCAACACGCGCAACGGCCGTGTCGGCGCCAGCGTGTCGCGCAGCCAGATCAACATCATCGACGGTGCCTACCGCGCCCTGGACATCACTGGCGAGTCGACCAGCTATGGTCTGGATTTCACCCAGCCGTGGGTGGCCACGCCGAACTGGCTGCTGTCCACCATCGCCAACGTCTCGCGCAGCAACTCCGTGTCCGATATCGGTGATGTGCGGGTGTCGGAGGTCGATTCGACCACGGTGACCCTGGGTGTCAGCACCGGCTATCGCAATGACGGCTACGACTGGACGTTCTATCAGGGCGTGTCGCGCATCCGCACCGATGAGACGCTGGCCGAAGGGCGTGCCTTCACGACCGCCAACGGATCCACCAGCTGGACCCAGCGCATCGGCAGCAGCGGCCTGCTGTACCGGGCACAGCTGGGTTGGCAGTTCAGCAACGGCGACTTCCTGCCCTCAAGCAACCTGTTCCAGGTGGGCGGCATCGGCAGCGTGCGTGGCTATGTTCGCGGCACCCTTTCCGGGGTGAAAGGCTACTTCGGCAGCGTCGAACTGCACCGGCCCTATCGGCAGGCGCACGATGTCTACGTGTTCTTCGATCATGGCGAGGTACGTGGCGACTACCCCACCTCGGCCAGCATCAGCAGCGTCGGCGTCGGCCTGAATGGACAGCTCGCCAAGCGCTACAGCTACAGCCTTGACCTGGGCCACCCACTGGACAAAGTGCTGCAGGACGATGACAGCCTGCGCGCCGACTTCCGCATCAGTGCACGCTGGTGATCGGCAGGGCCGGCGCTGCATGCTGAGAATGATTCGCATCAAAACCGTTCGCTGGCTATGATGCGGGTCCTTTCCGTTACGACCCCGAGCCCATCTTGAAGCGTGCCTTGCCAATCAGCCCCATGGGCCGCGTGTTCGCCACGGTCGCTTTCGTTGAAGCCCTGACCTGGGCCGGCCTGTTGATCGGCATGTACTTCAAGTACCAGGCAGCCGATCCGACCCCGGTCGGGGTCAAGATCTTCGGCCCGGTGCACGGTGTGGCCTTCATGGTCTACGTGGTGGTGTCGGTGCTCGCCGCGATCCGCCTGCGTTGGCCGTGGTGGGCCGCGCTGCTGGCATTGGCTGCTGCGGTGCCGCCGCTGGTGACGCTGCCGTTGGAGTGGTGGTTCAAGCGTCGTGGGCTCTTGTTGGCGCCGATTACACGGAATGGCTGACGACAGCATCGGGCCTCTATGTTCGCTGGCCATATGAAGTAAAGAATGGAGTGCTGTCTGCAATTGCAGATAGCGCTTCAATTGAAGTGATGTGTCCCGGTCGCGGGTTTATTATCGGAGTGGTTTGGACGTAGAGCTTGCCGATGAGCTAGGGAGTTCGATTGCGATTCAATATTGATAGGCACCCGAAGTAGTCGCAGACCAAGGTTGGCCTGCGACGATTCCACGTGGCGATCTCCCCCTACCTCAGAATGTCTGTAGCTAGTTCCGAGTGGTCTCTGCAAGCTTGCATGCAGTTCGCATACTCCTCCCTACACTTTACCGGCTCCTCCCCTATCCTCAGGCAGGCCTTGTAACCATAGTCGCATTGCTTTTCACAGAACGGAGGTGCGCCTTCCGCCACGTATGCTGTGAATACGGCGACCCCCGAGATGATAGCTGCGGACAATAATCTGACCATCTGCATGATATCTCTCCGTCATGGGCCTGATCATTCAGGCACGCTGATAGTGGATGCAGAGCATTTCGATTTTTGCAACGCAACGCCCAATGTGAGTTTGGATCGAAAGATCTAATCGACTCAGTGCGTTTAAGAGGCTGCAATCCGTATATGCCGATAGGCCCAGTTTGTCACGGCGACGTGGCGCACTGGCGAGGCGCCAGCCAGCGGCAGTCGCGCCGCATTAGCGAGTCCAAACGTGCACATATGCGTCATCCAGCGCCCAGCACGCCAAGAATCTGCTTCGGCGACTGGAATCCCGCCAGCCGCGCGGTTTCGTGACCGTCGCGGACCACCAGCAACGTGGGGGTCTGGCGCAACCCGAGCTCGCGGAACAATCCCTCTCCAACCGTCTCGAGTCTGACCTTCAGCAGGGTCATGCCAGCGTCTTCAATCGCGCCAGCGACACTGGCCAACGACATCTCCAGCATCCGGCACCCCGGGCAGTCGTCCTTGTGGAAGTCCACCAGCAGGGCAGGGTGCTCGCGCAGGGCGGCGTGGTAATCCTCGGGGGTCTGGGCGTGCAGGGTCAGCATGTCGTCGTGCTCGTGGTATGGGCCAACACGGTGTCGGTCCAGTGGTGGATGGTGTGGGTGTCTTCGGCGCCGTGCGGCATCTGCTCGATCTCCAGCACCGGGTACGGGGCGCCGAAGAACCGCGCCAGCCGGTGGGCGGCGCCGCAGTAGTACTCCTCGCCCCATTGGGTCTCGCCGGTACCGAATACCGCCACCGGGAACGGCAGTGGCAGCCCGAAGCGATCACGCAGCGCGGCCACGCAGTCCTTCATCTCCGCCGGGGTACGCCCGGCGTTGTCCGTCCAGGAACCGACCAGGCACAGGGCAGGCGGCTCTCCCGCCAGCGCCACGGCCGCGTCAACGGCATCCACGTCGACCCAGTCCACCCGGTGCCCCAGTGCCTCGCAGCGCGCCCGGATCAACGTGGCCACCTCGCGGGTGTTGCCGCTCAGCGAGGCGAAGGCCAGCAGGATGTGCATCGCCATGCCTCCTTACAGGTCGTCAAACCCGTTGTCCGCGTTGGTCTTCTTGTAACTGGCGTTGCGCATTTCGAAGAAGTCGGTCTTGGTCTCGGTGAAGTTGTCGGCGTAGGCCTTGATCCACGGCATCACGTTGACATTGGTCTCGCTGTACAGCTTCTCGATGCCCAGCATGCCGGCCATCTTGTTGGCGCGGTACTTCACGTAGCGGATCATCTCGTCCACGTCGATGCCGTCGATGCCGTCCAGCACCTCGCCGGTCCAGCGCGTTTCCAGCTGGATGGCGTGCTCGAAGGCCTCATGCACGTAGGCGGTCAGCTGCTCGCCCTGCAGCGCCGGATTCTCGCCGATGATGGCGCGGATCAGTTCGCTGATGAACTTGGTGTGGGCCAGCTCGTCGCGGTTGATGAAGCTGATGATCTTGCCGGTACCGGTCATGCGGTTCTGGCGGACCAGGTTGTAGAAGAACGCGAAGCCGGAGTAGAAGTTGATGCCTTCCAGGATCGAGGACTGGATCAATGCGCGGATCAGCGTCTCGGCGGTCTTCTCGCGCATGAAGTCATCGTAGGACTGCATGATCGGCGCGTTGCGGGCCAGGATGGTCGGGTGGGTACGGGCGATCTCGAACACGCGGTTCTGGTCGGCCAGCCCGGCGATCGAAGCGAGTACGTAGCTGTAGCTCTCGTTGTGGATCACTTCCTGCTGGCCGATGATCGCCGCATTGGCATGCGCGGCGGGATCGGTGATGTACTCGGCGACGTTGTAGATGAAGCGCGTCTGCGGCGAGTCCAACGTGGCGAGCAGGCCGATGATCGAGTCGTAGGCGTTCTTCTCGCGGGCATTGAGCTCGCCGTACTGGCGCGCGTCGCCCTTCATGTCGACTTCGTCGGGAATCCAGAAGTTGGTCGAAAGCTCCTTGTACGCGCGGTAGAAGGACGGGTAGGGAATGTCGTTCCAGTTGAGGATGCCGCTGGTGCGCCCGTTGATGATGCCGGTGGAGCGGTTGGGGTGGCGCGGTTCGAGGATCTTGATGCGTTCGAGGGGGATGGCCATGGGGGTGCGTCCTAGTTTCTCTGCGGGCAATACGAGTTGCCGGCCAGCGGCCGGCATTACCGGGGCATGTGTGGGGTTGCCGGCCAGCGGCCGGCACTACCGGTCAGTGCGCTGACGACCAACGGTCGTCAGCTACCGGGCTGACGTGCGTCAGCTGCTGCACCATTCGCACTCAGAAATATCGATGTCGTTCGAGCGCACGTAGTAGGTCGTCTTCAGCCCTTCGCGCCAGGCACTCATGTGCAGCGCGAGCAGGGTGCTGGCGCGGATGGTGCTCGGCACGTACAGGTTGAAGCTGATCGACTGGTCCACGTGGCGCTGGCGGCGGGCGTTCTGGCGGATGCTGGCGAACTGGTCCACCCGGTAGGCGCCTTTCTCGTAGTACGGGTAGGTCTCCAGCGACAGCCCCGGTGCGGCGACCGGGCGGCGGAAATCCTTCTTTTCTTCGTAGTAGAACGCGCCGTACACCGGATCGATCGAGGCCGTGGAGCCGGCGATCTGGGCGGTGCTCATGTTCGGTGCCACCGCCATCAGCCAGCCGTTGCGCAGCCCGTTGACGCCCACCTGCGCCGCCAGTTCCCGCCAGGCCGGGCTGTCATAGCCACGGGCGCGGAAGTACTCGCCGTTCTGCCACTCACTGCCGACGAACGCGCTGTAGCGCCCCTTTTCCTTGGCCAGGGTCATGCTGGCCTGGATGGTCAGGTAGTTGATGCGCTCGTAGAGGCTGTCGGCGTAGTCCTCGGCTTGGGCAGAGTTCCATTCGATCTGCTGCAGGGCCAGCAGGTGATGCCAGCCGAACGTGCCCAGCCCGATCGCGCGGTACTTGCGGTTGGTGATGGTCGCCTGCGGCACCGGCAGCTGATTGAGGTCGATCACGTTGTCCAGCATCCGCACCTGGATCGGGACCAGCCGCTCAAGTACATCACTGCTCAGCAGGTCCGGGGCGGCCGTCACCGCGCGGCCCAGGTTGATCGAAGACAGGTTGCACACCACGAAATCGCCGGCCTGTTTGGTCGTCACGATCTGGTCGCCGCTGATCATCTCTTGGATCATGCGGGTGGGGCTCATGTTCTGCAGGATCTCCGTGCACAGGTTGCTGGAGTAGATGCTGCCGGCGTGCTTGTTCGGGTTCATCCGGTTCACTTCGTCCCGGTAGAACATGAAGGGGTTGCCGGTCTCCAGCTGGCTCACCATGATCCGCTTGAACAGATCGATGGCCTTCAGGGTGCGCCGGCTGATGCGCTCGTCGGCCACGACCTCCTCGTACTTCGCGCGGAAGCTGCCCTGGCCGCGCTGCTCATCGTGGAAGTCCTGCAGGTACCAGCCCTTGATCCGCTTCACCTCATACGGGTCGAACAGGTACCAGTCGCCGCGCCGCTCCACCGCCTCCATGAACAGGTCCGGCAGGCACACCGAGGTGAACACATCGTGCGCGCGCAGGCGCTGGTCACCGTTGTTCAGGCGCAGATCGAGGAAGGCTTCGATGTCGCGGTGCCAGACATCCAGGTACACCGCGATCGCACCCTTGCGCTGGCCCAGCTGATCTACGCTCACCGCGGTGTTGTTGAGCTGCTTGATCCACGGCACTACACCGCCGGAGGAATTGGCCACGCCGCGGATCGAGGAACCCGCCGAGCGGACATAGCCCAGATAGGCGCCCACGCCGCCGCCGTGCTTGGAGACCCGCGCCACGTCGGTGTTGGAGTCGTAGATGCCCTGCAGGCTGTCGTCAACCGTGTCGATGAAGCACGACGACAGCTGGCCGCCCACTTTGCCGGCATTGGCAAGCGTCGGCGTCGCCACCGTCATGTACAGGTTGGACAGCGCCCAGTAGGCCTCACGCACCAGCAGCATGCGCCGCCGCCGTGAGCGCTCGCCGTGCTCGTGTTCGTGCTGCATCAGGTACAGCGCGATGGTCAGCCAGCGCTCCTGCGGGAGCTCGTAGACGGCGCGCGAGTGATCGGTGGCGAGGTAGCGGGTGGCCAGCAGGTACAGGCCGTTGTAGGCGAACAAGGTGTCGCGCTCGGGCTCGATCATCTGCCCGGCTTCCTCCAGTTCGTCCTTGGAATAGGCCTTGAGGATGTCGATCGAATACACGTTGCGGTCCGCCAGGCTTTCCTGCAGACCCACATACGAGCCGTACTTCAGCGTGGCATCGTAGAAACGGTTCTTGCTGGCGCGCTTGTACAGGCGGCGCAGATAGAGGCGGGCGGCGAAGTGCTCCCAGTCCGGCGCGGTCAGGTCGATGCGCGATTCCGCCTCGCGGATCAGCAGGTCCACCATTTCATCGGCGCTGAGCTGCTGGCGGCGTGCGATCTGCCCCAGCACGCTGCGCAGGTAATCGGCCACGTCCAGCTGCGGGAACTCGCCATGCACGCTGTGCACGGTGCGCTCCAGCCGCGCCTGGTCGAACGGCATGCGTCGGTTGCCGCCCTCCTTGGTGATCCACAGCGTGTCACTGCAGGTGGCCGCATCAACGGGGGTGTCCGTGGGCGGGGTGAGGGTCGAAGCGACGGTGTCGTCGGTGTTCATGCGTTCTCCATGCATGGCGCAGAGCCCAGCAGGCGGCGCGGCAGAGCCGTGCGGCAGCCGGACAGAGGGCGTGATTGGTGGGCAGGCCGTGCGTGTGCAGGAATACGTCGCCGCAGGCTCACATCGGTGGCGACGGGCCATGCTTCCAAGCGCCGGTCAGGTGGGCGCAACGGGGCGTTCAACAGCAACGCGGCGTTGCAACGGTGCACCGGGCCTGGCGGAAGCGGGGAGCCGATGGACACAACATAGTGGGGTGGTGTGAGCTCGTCAACCGTATATGTAGTGTCTTTTTGTCGCAGGGGTGGGGGGGCTGCGCACATGAACACCCCATACAGATTGCACTATCAAACGCAAATGCGAGCCGTTATCATTTGATGAATCACAGGGCGGTGATGCGTTCGCAACCGGATGGCAGAACCGCGCGCGCCGCGGCGCACCGCGTGGTTCAACTTCTTATTGGCTGTGGTGTTCAATGTCTTCACGTCCTGTCGTTTCCGGTTTGCCCGCCCTCGTTTCCGCCGCGCTGCTCGGCACCATGGCAATGATGGCGTTCGTGTCCGTGATCGGCCCGGTGGTGCGGGTGTTGGGCCTGGCCGAGTGGCACGCCGGCCTCTCGGTCACTGCGGCGGGGGTGTTGTGGATGCTGTCGGCGCGCCGCTGGGGTGCACTCAGTGATCGCATCGGGCGCAAGCGCGTGCTGCTGATCGCACTGGCGGCCTACGCGGCGATCTACGTGGCGCTGGCGGTGTTCGTGGATGTGGCGCTGACCTCACCGCCGGCGGTCTGGCTCTCCGTGCTGGTCCTGATCGGCACGCGTGCCCTGGTGGGGCTGTTCTACGCCGCCGTGCCGCCGACCGCTGCGGCCATCATCGCCGACCAGGCCGCCCCGGGGCAGCGCGGCAGCGTGATGGCCAAGCTTGGCACCGCCAATGCGCTGGGCATGGTGCTGGGCCCGGCCGCCGCCGGTTGGATCGCCTACCAGAATCTCTCGCTCACACTGTATGTGGCCGCGTTGTTGCCGCTGTTGTCGCTGCTGATGATCTGGTGGCGCCTGCCGGACACGCCGCCCGTCGCGCCGACGCACACCGGCCCCAAACCGACACTGGGCCTGGGCGATGCGCGCCTGCGCCTGCCGTTGCTGGCGGTGTTCGCCGCAATGATCTCGGTGACCATCGCGCAGGTGACGGTCGGCTTCTTCGCGATTGATCGGCTGCAGCTCTCCCCGGCAGACGGCGCACGCATGGCCGGGCTGGCCCTGACCGCCGTCGGTGTCGGCCTGATCTTCGCGCAGGGTCTGGTGATGAAGCTCAAGGACATCCGCCCGACGCGCTGGATCCTGGTCGGGGCGCTGATCTCCGGGCTGGGCTTTGCGTCGGTCGCGCTGGTCAGTGTGCCGTGGCAGCTGCTGGCCAGTTATGCGATCGCCGCGTTCGGCATGGGGTTCGTGTTCCCCAATTTCCAGGCGCTGGCGGCCGATTCGGTGGAGGCGCATGAGCAGGGCGCTGCGGCAGGTACGGTAGCGTCGGTGCAGGGCATGGGCATGGTGGTCGGGCCGATGATCGGCACACTGTTGTATCGGTGGTCGCCGAGCGCGCCGTACCTGCTGGTGGGCGTGGTGCTGCTGATCCTGGCGGGCTCTGCCGCCCTGCATCGTGCGCGGGGTGCGGCATGAACGAGATGCTCGCCAGCGGCGTGGCCGATGAGATGACCGACACCGCCACCGCTGATGCGGCCGACGCCCCGTACTTCCTGCTGCGCAGCCCGCAGCAGGCGATGGAAGCGCACGGTGTGCGTGCGCGGCTGCCGTCCGGTGCCACCGCCACCTTGGCCGGGCGCGTTGCCGCGTTCTTCGCCGCGCCGCGCTCCGGCCCGCGCCTGCTGGTGGGGGCGGTACCGTTCGATCCCGAGCAGGGCGATGCGCTCTACCAGCCGGATCAGGTGTCTGGCCAGCCCACCGTGGTCCGCGTGGAAACGCCGACCCTCGTTGGCGATGTGCTCGCCGAACCGTCTGCCGATGCGTATGCGCAGGCGGTGGCGGCCGCCGTCACGGAACTGCAGCGCACCGACGGCCCATTGGAGAAAGTCGTGCTCGCGCGCAGCCTGCGGGTCACCACCGCGCAGCCGCTGCATCCGCGCGTGCTGGCCGCACGCCTGGGCAAAGACCCCAGCGTGGCGACCTACGTCGTCCCGGTGCCCGCAGCAGGCACGAACGACGCGGCCTGGCTGGTCGGCGCCACCCCGGAGCTGCTGATCTCCCGACGCGGTGACCGTGTGCTCTCGCATCCGCTGGCCGGCTCGGCCCGTCGTTTGGCCGATCCGGCCGAGGATGCACGCGCCGCGGAGACGCTGCTGGCCTCGGCCAAGGACCATGACGAGCATCGCCACGTGGTCGAGGCCATCGTGGCCGCGTTGGCACCGCTGTGCCATCACGTCGAGGCACAGCCGCGGCCGACACTGCACGCCACCGCCACCATGTGGCATCTCGGCACCCGCATCCACGGCACGCTGAAGGATCCTTCGGTGTCCTCGGCCGCGTTGGTCGCACTGCTGCATCCCACCCCGGCGGTCTGCGGCACGCCGCGCCAGCCGGCACTTGAACTGATCCGTCAGGCTGAACCGGTCGCACGGGGCTTCTATGCCGGCGCCGTCGGCTGGACCGATGGGCAGGGCGACGGCGACTGGTATGTGGCGATCCGCTGCGCACGCGTGCAGGGCACCGAAGTGCGCCTGTATGCCGGTGCCGGCATCGTCGCCGAGTCCCAACCCGATCTCGAGGTGGCCGAAACGGCTGCCAAGTTCATGGCCCTGCTGACCGCGCTCGGCGTCCATGACGTTCGTCCTTTCTGATGTGCGGGAGCTGTCCATGAACGCATCCTTCTCTTCCGCCCGGGTGCCGCTGCGCCAGGTCTGGCCGCCGGCCCTGGCCGCGCGCTATCGTGCGGCCGGCCATTGGCGCGGCGAGACCTTTCCGGGCTTCCTGCGCGAACGCGCCGAGCGCTTCGCCGGTGATATCGCAGTGGTCGGCGGCGATACGCGCCTCACCTATGCCCAGCTGTGGCAGGAGGCCGGCCGCATCGGCGCCGGCCTGCTCGCGCAGGGCTTGATCCCGGGTGACCGGGTGGTGGTGCAGCTTGGCAACGTGCCGGAATTTGTGACCGTGGTCTGCGGGTTGTTCCGCGCTGGTTTGATTCCCGTGTATGCATTGCCCGCGCACCGCATCACCGAGGTCGTGCATTTCGCCCGCAAGGCCGAGGCCAATGCCTATATCGCTGCCTCCAGCTACGAGGGGTTCGATTACCGCACCCTTGCGCGCGAACTGCAGGTGCAGGTGCCCGAGGTGCAGCACGTCATCATCGCCGGTAACGCGGCCGGGTTCACCGCGCTGGAGTCGCTGGCAGGCGATCTTGATCAGCTGCCCGCCGATCCTGACCCGCAATCGGTCGCCTTCCTGCAGATCTCCGGGGGCAGCACTGGCCTGTCCAAGCTGATCCCGCGCACGCACGACGACTACCTGTATTCCTTCCGCGCCAGCAACCAGATCTGTGGCATCACCCAGGACAGCGTCTATCTCGTGGCGCTGCCGGCTGCGCACAACTTCCCGATGAGCTCGCCGGGGTTCTTCGGCACGCTGTACGCTGGTGGCCGTGTGGTGCTGAGCCCGGGCGCGGGCCCGGAGACCGCGTTCGGCCTGATCGCGCGCGAGCGGGTGACCTGTGTCGGCCTGGTGCCGCCGCTGGCGCTGCTGTGGGCGCAGGCGGCCGCCACGACCACGCACGATCTCTCCAGCCTGCAGGTGGTGCAGGTCGGCGGCGCCAAGCTGGTGCCGGAGGCCGCGCGCCGGGTGATCGCCGGGCTGGGCTGCACCCTGCAGCAGGTGTTCGGCATGGCCGAGGGCTTGGTCAACTACACCCGCCTGCACGACAGCGAGGAGATCACCGTTTCCACCCAAGGCCGCCCGATCAGCGAACACGACGAGGTGCTGGTGGTCGACGACCACGGCAACCCGGTTGCCGACGGTGAGACCGGCCATCTGCTTACCCGCGGCCCGTACACCATCCGCAGCTATCACAACGATCCCGCCGCCAACGCACGCGCCTTCACCGAGGACGGCTTCTACCGCACCGGCGACAGGGTGCAGCGCCTGCCGGGCGGCTATCTGGTGGTGCAGGGCAGGGCCACCGATCACATCAACCGCGCCGGTGAGAAGATCTCCGCCGAAGAGATCGAAGACCATCTGCTGGCGCACCCGAGCGTGTTCGATGCGGCGGTGGTCTCCATTCCCGATGCCTACCTTGGTGAACGCAGCTGCGCCTTCATCATTGCCCAGGGCGAGCCGACCAAGGCCGCCAGCCTCAAGGCGTGGGTGCGCGGCCGCGGCCTGGCGGCGTTCAAAGTGCCGGACCAGATCGTGTTCGTCGATGCCTTCGGCACCACCGCGGTCGGCAAGATCAGCCGCCGCGAGCTGCGTGCCCAGCTGCGCGAACGTTTCATGCAACAGACAGGAGAAACGCGCTGATGGCGCTGCCCAAGATCCAATCGTACCCCCTGCCGACCCAGGCCGAACTGCCCACCCCGCGCGGCGCGTGGCAGCCGCAGAGCGAGCGCCTGGCGCTACTGGTGCATGACATGCAGCGTTACTTCCTGGCCGCGTTCGCGCCGGATGCCGCGCCGCTGGCACCGGCCGTGGCCAACATCGCCCGCCTGCTCGCGCATTGCCGCGCCCGTGGCATCCCGGTGTTCTACACCGCCCAGCGGGGCAACCAGGATCGCCGCGACCGGGGCCTGCAGGCCGACCTGTGGGGCCCGGGCATGTCCGCCACCGAAGAACACGAAGCCATCGTCGAGGCCGTGGCCCCCGCGCCGGGCGACCACGTGCTGGTCAAGCACCGCTACAGCGCGTTCCAGCGCAGCAATCTGGAGACGATGATGCGCGCCCGTGGCCGCGATCAGCTGCTGGTCACCGGCGTGTACGCGCACATCGGCTGCACCGCCACCGTCGCCGAGGGCTTCCAGCGCGACATCGAGAGCTTCATCGCCGCCGATGCCGTGGCCGATTTCTCGCGCGCCGATCATGATCTGGCGCTGCACTGGATCGCCCGTACCTGTGGCGTGCCGATGACCACCGATCACCTGCTGGAGACCCTCGCATGACCGCACTCACCCTGGCGCGCATGCGCGCCGATGTCGCCGAGATGCTCGGCGAAGCGCCCGAGGACATCAGCACCGAGGAGAACCTGATGGACCTCGGCCTGGATTCGATGCGTGTGCTGGGCCTGGTGCTGGCCTGGGGCAACACCGGCATCGCGCTGGAGTTCAGCCACCTGGCCGAGCACGCCACGCTCGGCGGCTGGTGGACGGTGGTGCAGCGCCTGCAGGCACAGGCGGCGGCCAGCGCATGAAGGCCCGTGCGGTGCCGGGTGCGGCCGAGCCCATCGTTCGCGGGCTGAGCGAGGCGCAGGCTGGCCTGTGGTACGCGCAGCGCTTGGCGCCGGACAACCCGGCCTTCAACACCGCCCATGCGGTATGGATCGAAGGGGCGCTGGACGTCGCGGCCTTCGTGCGCGCCGCCGACCAGGCCGCGCAGGAGGCCGAGGCACTGGCGCTGCGCATGGTCGAGAGCGCAGAGGGCTTGCCCGTGCAGTGGGTCGATCCACAGCACACGCCGGCGCTGCAGGTGATGGATCTGTCCGATCAGCCGGACCCGGCCGCGGCGGCGCGCGAGGCCATGCAGCGCGACCGCCTCAATCCAGTCGATCCGGCCCGCGACCGGCTCAGCCAGCAGCGTCTGTTCCTGCTTGGCCCGGCACGCAGCGTCTGGTATCTGCGCGTGCACCACCTCGCCACCGATGGCTATGGCATGGGCCTGCTGACCGAGCGGGTCTGCGCGCTGTATGCGGGCAACGCATCACACGCCGCATTGGCGCCACTGGCCCCCGCGTTGGAGGAAGACACCGCGTACCGTGCCAGCGAGCGCCGCACGCGCGATGCCACCTACTGGCGCGAGCTCCTGGCCGATGCGCCGGCCGCCACCGGTCTGCAGGCCGGGCTTGCTGCCGCCGCACCGGATGCACTGCGCCACGTACAGCCGATGGCGCCGGCCCTGCGCGAGCGCCTCCACTCTGCCGCCGCCGCGATCGGCCAGCCCTGGCCGGATCTGTTGACCGCGCTCGGCGCAGAATACTGCCGCCGGATCAGTGGCGAAGCCGAGGCCATCATCGGCGTGCCGTTCATGGGCCGGCTCGGCAGCGTCTCCGCCCGTGTGCCGGCGATGGTGATGAACGTGTTGCCGCTGCGGGTCACGGCCGGGGAAGGCGGCGTCGATACCTTCGTGCGCGATGTCGCCCTGCGCCTGATGCGCGGCCGCCGCCACGGGCGCTATCGCGGTGAGCAGCTGCGGCGTGACCTGGGCTTGATCGGTGGCCAGCGCCGCCTGCATGGCCCGCTGGTCAACGTGCAGCCGTTCTATCGGCCGCTGCAGCTGGCCGGCGTCCATGCCACGCTGGAGGTGCTCTCCACCGGTCCCGTCGATGATGTGACGCTTGGCTTCCGTGGCGATGGCACCGCCGTGCTCGATCTGGAGATCGAAGCGAACCCGGCGCTGTACACCTCCGCGCAGGTGCAGGCGCACGCCGCACGGCTGCTGCATTTCGTGTCGGCCGCGCTGCAGGTGCAGGCCGCTGGCGGCGACATCGCTTCGGTGCCGTTGTGCACGCCAGAAGAAGCGCAGCGCTATCTATATGACATCAACGCCACCGCGCACCCCGTGCCCGAGGTCAGCCTCGCCGCACTGATCACCGCGCGCATGCACCGTACGCCCGAGGCTGTCGCTGTGGTCTTCGGCACGCAGCAGCTCACCTACGCCGCGCTGGAGCAGCGCAGCCGCGCCTTGGCGCTGCAACTGCAGGCGCAAGGCGTCGGCCGCGAGGCGAGGGTGGTGGTCGCGCTGCCGCGCTCATTGGAGCTGATCATCGCCCTGGTCGCGGTGCTGCGCGCAGGCGGTGCGTATCTGCCGATGGATCTGGCCCACCCGGATGAGCGCCTCGCCCGGATCCTGCGCTCGGCGCAGCCGGTCTGCGTGCTGGCGCTGGCGCAGGATCGCGAGCGCTTCCCGGACGCGTCGGTGCTGGTGCCGGGGCAGTGGAACGCCCACAGCGACGCCGCCCTGGCCGCCGCGCCGCAGCCGGCAGACGCGGCCTACGTCATCTATACCTCCGGCTCCACCGGCGAGCCCAAGGGCGTGTTGATCGAGCACCGCGCCATCGTCAACCGCCTGGAGTGGATGCGCGAGCACTATGCCTTCCAACCGGACGACCGCATCCTGCAGAAGACCCCGGCCACCTTCGATGTCTCGGTCTGGGAGTTCTTCCTGCCGCTGATCAGCGGCGCGACGCTGGTGGTGGCACCGCCTGAGGCGCATCGCGATCCCCTGGCGCTGGCCGCTTTGATTCGCGAGCACGCCATCACCACCCTGCATTTCGTGCCGGCCATGCTGGCCGCGTTCCTGGCGGCCCCTGCCGCACGTGGGCTGCAACTGCGACGCGTGTTCACCAGTGGCGAAGCACTCGATGCCGCGTTGCGTGACCGCTTCCATGCCACCGTCCACGCCGAACTGCACAATCTCTATGGCCCCACCGAGGCGGCCGTGGATGTCAGCTTCTGGCCGGCCAGCCGCGACGACACCTCCGCGCTGGTGCCGATCGGTCATCCGGTCTGGAATACCCGCCTGTATGTGCTCGATGCCCGGATGCAGCCGCTGCCGCCCGGCGTGGCCGGCGACCTGTATCTCGGCGGGGTGCAGCTGGCACGTGGCTATCTCGGCCGCGCCGACCTCACCGCCGAGCGCTTCCTGGCCGATCCGTTCGTGCCCGGGGGCCGCCTGTACCGCACGGGTGATGTGGCGCGTTGGCGCGAGGATGGGGCCGTGGAGTACCTCGGTCGCAACGATCACCAGATCAAGCTGCGCGGCCTGCGTATCGAACTCGGCGAGATCGATGCCGCACTGCGCTCTGCACCTGGCATCACCCGTGCCGAGGTGCTGCTGCGCGAGGACCGGCCGGGCGAACCGCGGCTGGTGGCCTACCTCAACACGGGTGGCCCGGAGCAGGAAACGCTGCGTACCCATCTGGGCGCGCGCCTGCCGGACTACATGCTGCCCAGCGCCTTCGTGGCAGTGGAACACTGGCCGGTCACCGCCAACGGCAAGCTGGATCGCGCCGCATTGCCGGCGCCCACCCAGGCGGTCTCCACGGGCGTGGCGCCGGTGACCGCCACCGAGCAGGCGCTGGCTACACTGTTCGCGCAGACGCTCTCACTCAGTGCACCGGTCAGCGCCGACGCCGATTTCTTCGCATTGGGCGGTGACTCGCTCAGTGCCGTGCACCTGTTGCTGGCCATCCAGCAGCAGTGGCGCTGCGACCTCGGCCTGGGCGCGGTGTTCGCCGCCCCGACCGTGGCCGGGCTCGCGGCACGGATCGATGCGCCGCCGGCCGCTGCCGATCATGGCCTCGCGCCGATGATCCGGCTGGCCAGGAGCGATGCCGCACTTGCGCCGCTGTATGTCATCCATCCCGCAGGCGGCATCGCCTGGAACTATCGTGATCTGGCCCGGGCGCTGTCGCCCACGCGCGAGGTGCAGGGCATGCAGTCGCCCGTGCTCGATCCCGACCAGCCGCTGCCCACCAGCATCGAGGCCCTGGCCGCGGACTATGCAGCGCGCATTCTCGCGTTGGGTCGGCCCGGCCCGGTGCATCTGCTGGGCTGGTCGGTCGGCGGCATCCTCGCCCAGGCGATGGCGGTACACCTGCGCGGCCTCGGCCATGAGGTGGGCGTGCTGGCGCTGCTCGATGCGTACCCCAGCGAGTGCTGGCGGGCCGAGCCCGAGCCGGACCCGATAGCCGCGCTGCGCGCCTTGCTCGCCATCGCCGGCCACGATCCGGATGCACACCCCGAGCTGGACACCCGCGCGCGCATCCTGGCCTTCCTGCGCCGCGGCGACAGCGCGCTGGGCAACCTGCCGGATATCGTTCTCGATGGCGTGGTCCGGGCCGTCACCGGCACCAACCGCCTGATCCGCGCCCATCACCACACGCACTACGAGGGTCCGCTGCTGCACGTCCGGGCCGGCCGCGACCACCTCAACCGCCCGCAGTTGCAGTCGGCCCTGTGGCAGGCCCACGCAGCGCACGTGGAGGCGATCGAACTCCCTTATCTGCACGCCGAACTCACCGGGCGCGATGCCGTGGCGCAGATCGCGCCGTGGCTCGATGCGCACCTTCAGCGGCACGACGCACTCAGGACATCGGCATGAAACTCACCGGATTCGACGGCACCATCGCCCTGGTCACCGGCGCCAGCGGCGGCATCGGCGCGGCCCTGGTGACCTTGTTGCGTGACAGCGGCAGCATCGTGGTCGCCACCGATATCACCGCGCCCGTGCTCGAGCAGCGGGCAGGGCAGCCGCCCCTCCACGCCCGCGCACTGGATGTCACCGATTCCGGCGCGGTGGAGGCGCTGGTCGAGTGGATCGAACGCGAGATCGGCCCGATCGGCTTCGGCGTCAACGTGGCCGGCGTACTGCAGGTCGGCACCGTCACCGGCATCGATGATGCGCAGTGGCGGCAGGTCTTCGCGGTCAACACCGATGGCGTCTTCCACGTCTGCCGGGCACTGGCCCGGGTAATGAGCCCACGCCGGGCCGGTGCCATCGTCACCGTCAGCTCCAACGCCGCAGGCGTCCCGCGCCACGGCATGGCCGCCTACGCCGCCTCCAAGGCCGCCGCGACCATGTTCACCCGCTGCCTGGGGCTGGAACTGGCACCGCTGGGCATCCGCTGCAACATCGTCGCCCCGGGTTCCACGCTCACCCCCATGCAGACCGGCATGTGGGCCGACGACCACGGCGCGGAGCGGGTCATCGCCGGCTCGCTGGAGACTTACAAGGCCGGCATTCCACTGCGCAAGCTGGCCACCCCGGACGACATTGCCCAATCGGTGATGTTCCTGCTCTCCGACCAGGCCGGGCATATCGCCATGAGCGATCTCTACGTGGACGGCGGCGCGACGCTGCGCGGGTGACCGGCAGCCGCCGTCCTCCTTCCCGAGGCAGGGCGTTCAGGCGCAGACCGTAGCGCTGATCGTGGCTGGCAATAGTGATAGCCACTGCAGAACGCGAATTATGCAACTCGAGTCATAGAGGCCGGGCAGCGACTTCTCCTATCCTCAAGGTGTCCCCGGTCCTCGGGGAACGCGCTGCCTGCTGCGTCGTTGAGCGCCCCGCGACAAGGTCGCCCGCTTGACCCACACCGCAGTTGCCGCCGCAGGACGCGGCGTGAGCAATCAATGCGCGCGCACCGATTCCAACGACGAGGTCTTTGCCATGAAACGCATCCTGCTGGCGGACGACCATCCCGTCGTCCGCACCGGTCTCCGTTCGGTTCTTGCTCACGTACCGGAGTGGGCGATCGTCGGTGAGGCGGCCGACGCCGCGCAGCTGGAGGATCTCCTGCTCCTGCACCGCTGCGAACTGGTCATCACCGATCTCTCGATGCCCTTCGGGCAACGGCCGGACGGCGTTCGGATGCTGGCCGATATCCGCCGCAATCATCCACGGGTGCGCCTGCTCGTGGTGACCTCCTTCAGCAATCTTGTCGTGCTGCGCGCGGTGGCGCGGCTGGGGGTTGAAGGCATCCTTGAGAAAACCTGCGCATTGGTGGTACTCACCGAGGCCGTCAGCACGGTCCTGGCGGGCGGCCGCTTCTACTCCGGCGATCTGGCCCAGCGGCTCAAGGCGTCCGCCACCGGCACGCGTGCGCTGAGCGCCAAGGAAAGCGAGGTGGTGCGGCTGATGGCACACGGCCTGAGCATCAAGCAGATCGCCGACATCCATCGGCGGACGGTCAGCACCATCAGCCGGCAGAAAGGCACGGCGATGAAGCGGCTCAATCTGAAATCCGACTACGAGCTCATGCTCTATGCCAAGTCCATCGGCCTGTCGCCCAGCGGAAGTTGAGCCGCGCAGAGTGCGAACAGGTTCGCCCTTCTCGAAAGTAACGGAATTTTATCAAGTTGTTGCATGGTGCCGCGCAACGCGGCTGCCTAGTGTGAGGTGCTGGTCGGGAAGGGCGCGCAGCGCTCCCCACGTTTCCCGGCCAGCCTCCCCAACTACAACACCAAGGAAAGAACCCGATGAACCTGATCACCAAGCTGTTCGCTACCGCTGCCCTGGCAACCGCGTCGATGTCCGCCCATGCGGTACAGGCCGACATCACCGTCTGGGCCGATATCGACCCGACGCTTGCGCTGCTCAAGGCCGATGGTACCCCGCTGAGCGATGTGGTCGAACTGGGTTACCGTGCGGGTAGCGGCACCACTGCCGGCCTGGTGCCGTGGACCGACCAGGTGCGCGTGTTCTCCAACGACATCACCAAGGACATCACCGTGCGCCTCGGTTCGGCACCCAGCCTCATCCCGACGATGGCGGGCCCGACCGCAACGGCCGTGCCGCTGTCGGTCCATCTGAACTCGGTCGCGCTGACCGCCGCCGGCGTGGATTTCACTGCAGCCTCGCTGTTCCCGGGTTCCAACTATCCGGGCGCCTCGATCGTGCTGCCGCTGACGATCTCGCAGACCACCGCAGGCCCGATCGCCGTTGCCGGCCGCTATGAAGGCATCGTCAGCCTCGTCATGGTGCAGAAGTCGTAACAAACGCCTGTGCAGTGCAGCCGCCGCCTGACCGGGCGGCTGCGCTGTGGGCTACCTGCCATGCACACTCCTTACCTATCCTGTTCCCGCCTCGCCATGGCCATGGCTGCCGTGCTCGCCTGCGCCGCTGCGGGCGCGCGCCCGGTGCCCGCCGGATTCGAGGACCTTGTGGCCGGCCAGACCGAACAGCTCGACGTCCGTTTGATGGGGCGCTCGGCAGGCGTCTGGCCGGTGTTCGTCACGCCCGACGGCGTGCGCCTGCTGGATCCGGAGCCGGTGCTGACCGCGCTGGAGCTCAGTGAGGAGGCCAAGGCCGCACTCGTGCCGGCACTGTCGGCCACGCTGCCGCGCAATGGTCACCTCGCCTGCGACAACGTGGCGCCGGACAGTGGCTGCGGCTACCTGGCGCCCACCGATGACCCGACCAGCATCGGGGTGATCCACGATGAAAACGAAGGCGTACTGAATCTCTTCCCGGCACGCCAGTGGCTGCCGTCGGCAAGCCCGGTGCGTGACCGCTACCACCGCCCCAACGAGGCCGCGCAGAACGCCCTGCTGCACCACCAGATGTTCAACATCAGTGGTGGCAGCGGCTACATGAGCCTCTCGGCGATGGGCACCGGCATGCTGGGGGTGTTCCGCGACGGACACATCGGCGTGGACTGGACCTACAACCGGCAGCAGCAGCGCGGCCGTGGCAGCCGCGATACGTTGTCCTTCAATGACCTGTACCTGCGCAATGATCTGGCGCGCAAGCACTATGTGCAGGTGGGCCGCATGGACCGCCGCAACCTCTCCAGCGCCGAGGGCGGCAATTTCGCTTTCAGCATGCTGCCGCTGGACCGCTTCGAGGGCGTCCGCTTCGGCACCACCCAGGCCTATCTGGACCGGGCGGTGATCGGGCAGGGCAGCCCGCTGACCGTGCTGCTCAGCCGCAACGCACGCGTGGATGCCTACGATGGGCAGCGCCTGCTGCAGAGCTTCTACCTGGACAGCGGCATCAATGATCTGGACACCACGCGGTTTCCGACCGGCAGCTATCTGGTCAACCTGCGCATCTTTGAAGATGGCGTACTGGTGCGCACCGAAGACGCGCCGTTCAGTAAATCCGGTGCCACCTGGGATGAGGACAGCAGGCAATGGTTCGTGCAGGGCGGGCGGCTGATCACGCACGATGAGCGCGATCACCGCGGCGCGCTGCAGGCCGGCCTGCGCCTGCCGCTGCACCCCAACCTGGCCATGACCGTGGGCTCGGCCATCGTTGACAACATCGCCTACGGCGAGCTCCGCCTGGAGGGCCGCAAGGCGTTGGGCACCCATGAATTCACCGGCAGCAGTGCGATGCTGCGCGGCGATGACGGCAGCCGCGGCCTGCAGCAGCAGGCAACGTACCGCCATCGTGTGTCGGGCACGGTCTATCACCAGCGCATGCGCGGTGGGGCCTGCCGTGGCAACTACATCAACCCCGAATCGCTGGGCTGCAGCGATGCGCTCAGTGCCTCGCTGTCCACCCCGTTGGCGGGCGGCAACCTCTATTTCGGCTATACCCGCCGTACCACCTACACGCTGGGCCGCGAGCAGAACCTGCTGCCGTGGTTCGACGACGGCCTGCCGCCCGGCGCGCCGTGGCGCCCGGGAGACCGCGAAGGCCAGCTCACCCGCACGTTGCAGGCCAACTACAGCCGCAGCTTCCAGTGGCGCGGCATGAGCCTGGCCACGCGCACCGGCGCATTCACCCAGCACACCGGCGCCAGCCAGGGCCCCGCCGCGACAACGGGGTGTACGTCAACCTGGCCGTATCCCGCGTGGTCCGCACACCGATGACCACCCGCCAGGACCGCGTTGGGCTGGACCTGCAGCATGGCCGCGAGGAGCAACCGCGCGCCGGCTATCGCATCGGCCGTACCCGCCGCTGGGAGTGGGGCACCGGTTACCGCGAGCTGGGCGGCGAGTTCAATGGCCGCAGCAACGGGCAGAACAGTGCCAGCGCCAGCGTGCGCCAGCAGGATGATTACGGCGCCACCGCCGCCACCGCCTCGCACTACCGCAGCCGCGACCAGGGGGAAACGAGCTATACGGCCACGCATACCTCCTCCTTCGCAGTGGGCCGGGGCGGGCTGTTCTGGGGCAGTGAGTACGGCAGCGGGGCGGGTGTCGCCGTGCAGGTGGACACCCCCGAAGACATCGAACTCAACGGCCACGCGGCCGAGGTGCGCGTGGCCGGTGCCCGCCGCCAGACGCTGCGCTTCGGCCAGCGCCGCCTGCTGCCGCTGAGCAGCTACACCCTCACCCGTGCCGAAGTGCAGGACGTCAGCGCGCACGACGTTGCCGCCGCCGTGCGCGTGGAGGGGCAGGGCAGTGGCCAGTCCCTGTTCCTGCCACCTGGAAAACTCTGGATGATGCCCATCGAACTTGACCTGACCTACACCTTCATCGGCAGCGCCCACGACGACGAGGGCGTCGCCCTCCACGGCGCGCGCATCCTCAACGCGCCGCTGCCTTCGCTGGGAAATGACGGCGGCTTCATCGCCGATTTCCCGCAGCGCGAAAAAACCCTGTATCTGCTGCAGGAAAACCGCCTGATGGAGTGCCCCCTGCAGGTGCGTGAGCGCCGCAGCGTGGTGTTCATGGTGGGCGCGGTGCGCTGCCAGCCATTGGCCGTTGACCGGCTACCGTCGAAGATCCAGCAGCAGGCGCGGGTGCAGCGGTTGCTGCGCGAGCAGGCGCTGGGCGAGCAGCTGCCATCGGTGGCGGGGGGAGCGCTGTGAACCACACCATTGTGCGCCTTCTACTGTTGCTCTTCTTGACCGCGCTGTTGGCCGAGACGGCCTTCGCGCAACGCCCGACGCCTACCCGCCCCTCCGGCGGCGATCAGCACATCGTTCTCAACTACGATCGCGCCGCGATGCCGGGGGACCAGATTCTCTGGGCACCTAAGACGCTGCTCGGGTATGACGATGACGAAGGACTCAGGTACGGGTCCATTCACCTGGTGTGCGAGTCGGAGAGCGATTCCAGGACTGGTAAGTGCCCTGTCGCGGATACACATGAAATAGGCGACGCCCGAAGCTATGTTCCCCTTCAGTTTGTGGAGCGACGTTCCGGTCTTCGTGTCGACCTGGCGATAGAAGGATGGCTGGAACGGGCTCTGTCCAGCCGCGCATGTGGTGGCGACTATTGGCAAGGCGGTTACAGACCCCTGTCATCATCTTTTGGTCCGGCATGTAGCACGTGGCTGCCAACTGGAACAGGCGGCGCCTTGCAATTGCCCGCAAGTGAACTGGAAAAACTGGTCGCGGGCCGCTGGGACGCGGTGTTGAAACTTCACCTGCGTACCGATGAGAACGATACGAATCTGGCGACATATACCTTCACGTTTGATCTCACCATCAGCGACCGCGACAAGGTCAGCATCTACTTCCCCCAGTACGACCAGGCCACGCCGCACGTGGGGCTCAACGTGAAGTACAACCCGGTCGGCACGCCCTCGTTGTCCGGTCGGCGCGACCTGGATATGTGCCTTTACGACGGCCTCGGCTCGCAAAGCCCGTACCTGGAAATAAGCGTCACCGATACGGGCCGGCCCGCGCCCGGGCGCCCGCCCGAGCGGTTCTCGGTCTGGAATGCGGCGGCCATCGGCAGCGACGAACGCGACCGGCTGGATTACACCGTCACCCTGCGCCATGCCGGCGTGCCGATCCGTATGCAGAACGGACGGCTGGAGCCCTTGAATGGCATCGATAGTGCGGAGCTGCGCCTGGTGGTGCTGCCGGGCATGTCGCTGCCGGTGTACTGCGTGCCCACACCGCTGACCCTGGAGGTGCCGCGCGTGGATGCTTCGTCCAAAACGGAAGGCTACTACCAAGGCAATTTGACTATCGTCCTGAACGTTCCCACGGGCACGCCCTGATGGCCCCCCAACGAGACACCGTAATGAACAGCCCCATCGCTCGCCTGCAGGCCCTCCTTTTCCTGGCGGCGGCCACATTGGCCGCGCCCGCAAACGCCAACCTGAGCGTGCATCCCATGCGCCTGCCGGTGCACGATGGCCATACCGGGCAGATCCGGGCGCATTCGCAGACCAGCCGCACCCAGTACGTGCAGACCCGGGTGCTGCGCCTCGAGCATCCGGGCACCGAAGAAGAAACCGAGGTCGAACTTGCACCCGGCCACCGCGATGGCGTGGCGGTCACCCCCGGCAAGTTCGTGCTCGCCGGGGGCGGCAACCGGCTGGTCCGGGTCATTCCGTTGGCATCGGTCCAGCAGGAAACGCCGTACCGGGTGTATTTCGAGGGTGTCCCGCCGCCGCGCGAAGAGAGTGCCGAGCAAGAGCCGGACAACCCGGTCGCCAACGTCGGCGTCAGCCTGGTCTGGGGCGCACTGGTCCACGTCATCCCGGCCCAGCCCGTACCGGACATGCGTATTGATGGGGGCGAACTGCACAACGTCGGCAACGTCCGCCTGGGCGTGACCAGCATCCGGGCGTGTACGGCCGCGACGCAATGCACCGAGCACGCCGTGGAACGCAGCGTGTATCCGGGTGCGCGCATGGCGCTGCCGTTCGATCCCGCCGGCACCTCGCAGATCACCGTGTCCTATCGCCTGAGCTACCAGGGGTATCGGGACCACCACAAGGTGCTTACGCCCTAAGACGGCCGCGCTGTATTCCGGTCGCCGCCGCAAACGGCGCGACCGGGTATCTGCTCGCTTCCCTTCTGCCACCGCGGCATCGCCGTGGACGGCAACGCTTTGCCTTTTTATTTCTTTTGACCCATGGAGTACTTCAGCGTGAACCACATTTACCGCCTCATCTGGAACACCGCCCTTGGCTGCTGGATGGTCGCCAGCGAACACACCAAGGGCCGCGGCAAGCGCGCCAGTGGCGCACGCGCCGTGGCAACCGCCGCCGTTGCGCTGGTGCTTTCGCTTCCGGTCATGGCTGCGAACGATGTTGCTGCGGACGATGCCGAAGAGCAGCTGCGGTTCACCGTGGTGCCGGAAGCCGTGATGTCGCCGTTCGCAGCGCAGGGCGTCGCACCACGAGCCGTCGCGGGCATCCTCAATGTCCACAATCAGACAGCGCTCACCTCCGATTCTTCCTACAAAAACGCGACGCTGAGCGGCGATCATTCCATCGTGCTCGGCTCGCGCTCCGCGGTGAGCGGCGGCTATTCGACGGCATACGGGAACCAGGTGGTGGTGAACGGGCCCGATGGCAGTGCCTTTGGTTTCGGTGCCAATGCCGATGGTATAGGGGCCACTGCGTTGGGTGCGAAGGCGCGGGCGTCCCACTTTGCGTTGGCGGTTGGCTACTCGGCCTCCGCCACGGGCACTGCCGACGTGGCGATTGGTAATAAAGCTGTAGCATCCGGCACGTACAGCAACGCCATGGGTTACTCGGCGACCGCCACAGGCGCGAACAGCGTGGCCATCGGCACCCTCGCCAAAGGGGCAGCCAGCAGTGCCGTCAGCCTCGGCAACCGCGCCGAGGTCGCAGCCGCGGCGACAAATTCGGTGGCTTTGGGGAGTACCTCGAGCGCTACGGCGGCCAACACAGTGTCGGTCGGCAACGCGACGCTGAAGCGCAAGATCGTCAATGTGGCCGATGGCGCGCTCAGTGCCACCAGCACGGATGCCGTGACCGGCAAGCAGCTGCATACCACCAATACCAACGTGACCGCCGCCAGCAACAAGGCTACCGCGGCGCAGACCACCGCCACCGCGGCGGCCACGGCCGCCAACAAGGCGCAGACCGGTGCGGACTTGGCCACCACCACCGCCAATACAGCCTTGGCAAAGCTGGCCAGCACGAGAGTCGAGCTGGGCGAGGGCGCCGCCGCGACCGGCACCCGCGGCACGGCCATCGGTACACGTAGCGCTGCCAGCGGGCGTCTGAACGCCATTGCACTCGGTACGGATGCCAAGGCCAGCGGCGATGCCTCGTCGGTGGCAATCGGCACTGAATCACACGCCGATCACCAATACGCCGTTGCCATTGGGCACCGCGCCAAGGTCACCGGCAACACATCCACCGCGATCGGGTATGAAGCGCTGGCCTCCGGGGCTGGCGTGACAGCCATTGGCCGGTCCGCCACCGGCAGCGCTGACTACACCGTGGCGCTGGGCCATAATGCCAAGGCAAGCGGTGCCAGCGCGATCGCATTGGGTCACGGTTCCGTTGCTACGGTAGCCAACACGGTGTCTGTTGGTAGCGCGAGCCAGCAACGCAAGATCGTCAATGTGGCCGATGGCGTGCTCAGTGCAGCCAGCACCGAGGCGGTGACCGGCAAGCAGCTGAACGCGACCAATCAAACCATCTCCACCAACGCGGCCAAGGTCCAGAGCCTTATTGCCGAGGCATCGTCTACCGGTACGGTGCGCTTAGGTATCGGTAACGAAGGCGTACGCCTGGATGTACGGAACAAGGACAATCAGAGCCGCACGCTGACGGGCGTGAGCGACGGTGCGCTGAGCGCCACCAGCACGGAAGCGGTGACCGGCAAGCAGCTGCACGCCACAGACGGCAAGGTTGCCGCCGCCGACAACAAGGCCACCGCAGCCCAGACCACCGCCACGACGGCAAGCACCACGGCCAACAACGCCGTTGCCAAGCTGACCAGCGCGCAGACTGCCTTGGGCAAGGACGCTGTCGCCACGGGTACCAATGCCACTGGCGTAGGCATCCACGCAAAGGCCTCCGGGGCCAATGCCACTGCACTGGGCACCGGCGCTGAAGGTGCTGGCTCCTCGGCGGTTGCTCTCGGCGCGGGCACCAAGGCCATGACCGCCGGCACCGTGGCGCTGGGACAGGCAGCCAGTGCCTCACAGGCCAATGCAATGGCCATGGGAGCACAGGCCTCTTCGACCAATAGCTACGCCACTGCGGTCGGCTATCAGGCCGCGGCCAGTGGCTCAAGCGCGGTAGCCATCGGCTCTGTCTCCAGCGCTGCGGCGCAACACTCGCTGGCGTTCGGCGACCGTGCATCGGTTGGTGCCACCTCCGCAGCTGGCATGGCCTTGGGTCGCGGTGCGAAGGTGGACGAGAACGCGAGCAAGGCAGTTGCGCTGGGTACTGAATCGGTAGCCACCGTGGCCAATGCGATCTCGGTTGGCAACGCGACCCTGAAGCGCAAGATCGTCAACGTGGGCGACGGCCTGGTGGCGGCCGGCAGTAGTGAGGCGGTGACCGGCAATCAGCTCAGTGCCACCAACACCAACGTGACCGCGGCCACCAACACGGCCAACACGGCGAAAGCCGACGCTGCCACCGCGCTGACCCAGGTCGGTGCCGTTGGTGGATTGATCCGCCAGACAGCAGCCAACGCCAATGTTCGCATCGGTGCCGAGAACACCGGCACGATCATCGATGTGCGCAACAAGAATGAAGCGGGGCGCAAACTGAGTGGCGTCGCCGATGGCGCGCTCAGTGGTACCAGCACTGAGGCGGTCACCGGCAAACAGCTGCATACCACCAACACCAACGTGACCGCTGCCGACAACAAGGCCGTTGCGGCGCAGACCACCGCCACCGCCGCGGCCACGGCGGCCAACAAGGCGCAGACCGGTGCGGACCTGGCCAACAGCCTGGTCAGCCAGGTCTCGGCCACGGGCAATGTGCGCCTGGGCGCGCAGAACACCGGCCGTACGCTGGATGTGCGTAACCAGGGCAACCTGACCCGCACGGTGTCCGGTGTGACCGATGGTGCACTGAGCGCCACCAGCACGGAAGCGGTGACCGGCAAGCAGCTGCACGCCACCGACGGCAAGGTGACCGCCGCC
>NZ_JBSZJV010000003.1:0-327860 GCF_054188265.1 Stenotrophomonas sp. IS26 | reverse complement strand
CTGCTAGAATCTGCGCCCCGATGTTGCCTGGGTAGGGCATCGGGGTGTAACCAAACGGGAAAAGAGGCGCAGGATGCTCCTCGTGTTCCCCAGACCAGGAAGGGTCGCGCCATTCAGGCTTTGTCAACAGTACCCCTGTTGACTGCCAACTTGTATGCGCGCTATACTTTTTGTCTGGGCAGATCGGGAGACCGGTCTGCCTCGATTTTTGAGGTCTACGGAAAGATCTTGTCGCCGCGCAGGAATGTGCGGCGTCTGCATTCAGGATATTCATGGGACAAGGCAACCCAGAGGCCTTGTCCGTCGCTCTTTTAACGAAGGAACCCACCGTCATGGCGGACCAAAAGATCCGGATTCGGCTGAAGGCGTTCGATCATCGTTTGATCGACCGTTCGGCCAGCGAGATCGTAGAAACGGCAAAGCGGACCGGCGCGCAAGTGCGTGGCCCGATCCCCCTGCCGACCAAGATCGAGCGTTACACCATTCTCGTCTCGCCGCACGTCGATAAAGACGCGCGTGACCAGTACGAGACCCGCACGCATAAGCGCGTGCTCGATATCGTTGACCCGAACGACAAGACCGTGGACGCGCTGATGAAGCTCGAACTGGCTGCCGGCGTCGACGTTCAGATCAAGCTGACCTGAGGACTACGACCATGACGAAGAAATATTCGTTGGGCTTCGTGGGCCGCAAGGCTGGCATGAGCCGCGTGTTCACCGAAGATGGCCAGGCCATCCCGGTAACCCTGATTGAAGCTACCCCGAACCGCATCGCGCAGATCAAGACCGTCGAAGCTGACGGCTACAGCGCCGTGCAGGTGACCGTCGGCGCGCGTCGCGCTGCCCTGGTCAACAAGCCGGAAGCCGGTCACTTCGCCAAGGCGAAGGTCGACGCGGGCCGTGGCCTGTGGGAATTCCGCGTTGAAGACGCGCAGCTCGGCGATTTCGCCGTTGGCGGCGAAGTCAAGGCGGACATCTTTGAAGTTGGCCAGAAGGTCGACGTCCAGGGTGTCACCAAGGGTAAGGGCTTCCAGGGCACCATCAAGCGCTACAACTTCCGTATGGGCGATGCAACCCACGGTAACTCGCTGTCGCATCGCGCGCCGGGTTCCTTG
The DNA here is from genome assembly GCF_054188265.1 of Stenotrophomonas sp. IS26. Classification (NCBI taxonomy): domain Bacteria; kingdom Pseudomonadati; phylum Pseudomonadota; class Gammaproteobacteria; order Lysobacterales; family Lysobacteraceae; genus Stenotrophomonas; species Stenotrophomonas sp. IS26. Next base: position 326,746 of record NZ_JBSZJV010000003.1, on the reverse strand, counting down.
GGCCAGCGCCAGACCCCGGGTCGTGTTTTCCCGGGTAAGAAGATGTCCGGCCACATGGGTTCGGTGCAGCAGAGCACCCAGAACCTTGAAGTGGTGAAGGTCGATGTCGAACGTGGTCTGATCGCAATCCGTGGTGCCGTTCCGGGCGCAGCGGGTGGTGACGTGATCGTTCGTCCGGCTAGCAAGGCATAAGGAGAGATGACGATGGAACTCGTTATCACGGGTAGCAACAACAAGGTCTCGGTCTCCGATGCCGTGTTCGGTCGCGATTTCAGCGAAGATCTGGTTCACCAGGTCGTCGTTGCTTACCGCAACGCCGGTCGCGCCGGCACCAAGGCACAGAAGACTCGCTCTGAAGTGGCTGGTACCACCAAGAAGTCGAAGAAGCAGAAGGGCGGCGGCGCGCGTCATGGCGCACTGACGGCTCCGATCTTCATCGGCGGCGGTGTCACCTTCGCGGCCAAGCCGCGCAGCTTCGAGCAGAAGGTCAACCGCAAGCAGTACCGTGCAGCCATGTGCGCGATCCTGTCCGAGCTGAACCGCCAGGGCCGTCTGACGATCGTGGAGTCCTTCGATGTCGAAGCGACCAACACCAAGTCGTTGATCGCCAAGCTGGCCGGCCTGGAAGTGGGCAAGCGTCCGCTGATCGTCACCGAAGATGCTTCCGAGCACCTGTACCTGTCGGCGCGCAACATTCCCTACGTGGAAGTGCGTGACGTGCAGGGCCTGGACCCGGTGTCGCTGGTCGGTGCCGACACGGTCGTCATCACCGCTGATGCGGTCAAGAAGGTCGAGGAGTGGCTGGCATGAGCAGCAACGAAAAAGTCTTCAGCGTGCTGCGCGCTCCGCGAGTCTCCGAAAAGACCGCGCGCCTGCAGGAACATTCCAACCAGTATGTCTTCGAAGTTTCGAACGAAGCCACCAAGGCCGATGTAAAGGCCGCGGTTGAGCAGCTGTTCGACGTCAAGGTCGAGTCGGTCAACGTGCTGAACGTGAAGGGCAAGAACAAGTCCTTCCGTAACCGCACCGGCCGCCGCGGCGATTGGCGCAAGGCGTACGTGCGTCTCGCCGATGGCCAGTCCATCGATGTAACGGCCAAGGCCTGAGGTCCATCCCATGCCATTGATGAAATTCAAACCCACTTCTCCCGGCCGTCGTTCGGCCGTGCGCGTGGTCACGCCCGATCTGCACAAGGGCGCGCCGCATGCAGCGCTGCTGGAGCCGCAGAGCAAGTCCGGTGGTCGTAACCACCACGGCCGCATCACCACCCGTCACGTGGGCGGTGGTCACAAGCAGCACTACCGAGTCATCGACTTCAAGCGCAACAAGGAAGGCATTCCGGCGCGCGTGGAACGCATCGAATACGATCCGAACCGCACCGCCCATATCGCCCTGCTGTGCTACGTCGACGGCGAACGCCGCTACATCATCGCACCGAAGGGCCTGAAGGCCGGTGACCAGGTGATCGCGGGTTCGGATGCGCCGATCAAGACCGGTAACACGCTGCCGCTGCGCAACATCCCGGTCGGTACCACTGTCCACGGCATCGAACTGAAGCCGGGCAAGGGTGCTCAGATCGCGCGTGCCGCCGGCGCTGCCGTGCAGCTCGTCGCTCGTGAAGGTATCTACGCCACCCTGCGCCTGCGCTCGGGTGAAATGCGTAAGGTGCCGGTCGAGTGCCGCGCCACCATCGGTGAAGTCGGTAACGACGAACACAACCTGGAAAAGCTGGGCAAGGCTGGCGCCAAGCGCTGGCGTGGTGTCCGCCCGACCGTTCGTGGTGCTGCCATGAACCCGGTTGACCATCCGCACGGCGGTGGTGAGGCGAAGGCCGGCCAGGGCAACCCGCATCCGGTCACCCCGTGGGGTGTCCCGACCAAGGGTTACAAGACGCGCCATAACAAGCGCACCCAGCAATTCATCGTCCGCGATCGTAGGGGCTAATCGACCATGGCACGTTCACTCAAGAAGGGCCCGTTTGTCGATCACCACCTCATCAAGAAGGTGGAAGCCGCTGCGGGTAGCAAGAAGCCGATCAAGACCTGGTCGCGCCGTTCGATGATCCTGCCGGAAATGGTAGGCGTCACCATCGCCGTTCATAACGGTAAGAACCACGTTCCGGTGCTCGTCAACGAGAACATGGTCGGCCACAAGCTCGGCGAATTTGCCATCACCCGGACCTTCAAGGGTCACGGTGGTGACAAGAAGTCGGGCAAGTAAGGAGAGATGACAATGGAAGCGAAAGCAATCCTGCGCTCCGCGCGCATCTCTGCGCAGAAAGCCCGCCTGGTCGCTGACCAGGTGCGCGGCCTGCCGGCCGAGCGTGCGGTCAACCTGCTGAAGTTCTCGGACAAGAAGGCTGCCCACCTGATCAAGAAGGTGGTGGAGTCGGCTATTGCAAACGCCGAGAACAACCAGGGCGCCGACGTCGACGAGCTGAAGGTACAGACCATCATGGTAGATGAAGGTCCGACCCTGAAGCGTTTCATGGCGCGGGCGAAAGGCCGCGGCACCCGCATCCTCAAGCGCACCAGCCACATCACTGTGGTTGTGGGCGCCGGCAAGTAAGCGGAAAGGAAAACACCATGGGTCATAAAGTTCATCCGATTGGTATCCGCCTCGGCATTTCCAAGGACTGGAACTCCAAGTGGTACGCCAACAAGGCCGAGTTCGCTGGTTATCTGGCAGCCGACCTGAAGGTGCGGGAAATGCTGCGCAAGAAGCTTGCGCAGGCCGGCATCAGCAAGATCCTGATCGAGCGTCCGGCAAAGACCGCTCGCGTGACGATCCACACCGCCCGTCCGGGCGTGGTGATCGGCAAGCGCGGTGAGGACATCGAGAAGCTGCGCAAGGAAGTGAGCGAAATGATGGGCGTCCCGGCGCACATCAACGTCACCGAAGTGCGTAAACCCGAGCTGGACGCACAGCTGGTTGCCGAGTCGATCGCGCAGCAGCTTGAGCGTCGCATCATGTTCCGCCGCGCGATGAAGCGTTCGGTCGGCAACGCGATGCGCCTCGGTGCCCTGGGCATCAAGGTCAACGTCGGTGGCCGCTTGAACGGCGCAGAAATCGCCCGTTCGGAGTGGTACCGCGAAGGCCGCGTGCCGCTGCATACGCTGCGTGCCGACATCGACTATGGCTTCGCTGAAGCCAAGACGACCTACGGCATCATCGGCATCAAGGTCTGGATCTACAAGGGCGAAGTCTTCGATTTCTCCCAGGTTGGCCAGGAAAAGCAGGACGACTCCCCGCGCAACGATCGTAACGATCGCGGCGATCGCGGTGACCGTCCGTCGCGCCCGGCTCGTGAAGCGAGGTAACGACAATGTTGCAACCCAAGCGAACCAAATACCGCAAGGTACACAAGGGCCGTAACGATGGTCTGAGCTGGAGCGGCAACGCTGTCAGCTTCGGCGAATACGGCCTGAAGGCAACCGCTCATGGTCAGCTGACCGCGCGTCAGATCGAAGCGGCTCGCCGCTCGATCAGCCGCTACGTCAAGCGCGGCGGCAAGATGTGGATCCGAGTGTTCCCCGACAAGCCGATCACCAAGAAGCCCATCGAAGTCCGAATGGGTTCTGGTAAGGGCAACGTGGAGTACTGGGTAGCCCAGATCCAGCCCGGCCGCATGATCTATGAAATCGAAGGCGTCGCAGAAGACGTGGCACGTGAGGCGTTCCGCCTGGCTGCTGCCAAGCTCTCCGTGACCACCACTTTCGTGACCCGGACGGTGCTCTGATGGATATCAAACAACTTCGCGAAAAGTCGGCTGACGACCTGAAGAGCCACCTGATCGACCTGCGTAAGGAGCAGTTCTCGCTCCGTATGCAGCAGGTCACTGGCCAGCTGCCGAAGACCCACGAAACCCGCCGGGTTCGCCGCGAGATCGCTCGCGTCAAGACCCTGCTCGGCAGCACCAAGTAAGGATGGCCGCGATGAGCGATAACAACGACAGCAAGACGCTGCGCACGGTCGAAGGCCGTGTCGTCAGCAACAAGATGGACAAGACGGTCACCGTGTTGGTGGAGCGCCTGGTCAAGCACGCCCTGTACGGGAAGTACATCAAGCGTTCGACCAAGCTGCACGCACACGACGCCGACAACACCTGCAACGAAGGTGATGTCGTTCGTGTGACCGAGATTGCTCCGATGTCCAAGACCAAGAACTGGCGCGTGGTGGAAGTCATCACGCGTGCGGTTCAATAAGGAGATCTGACTCATGATCCAGATGCAGAGCTACCTCGAAGTCGCGGACAATTCCGGTGCCAAGGAAGTGATGTGCATCAAGGTGCTCGGCGGCTCCAAGCGCCGCTACGCGCACATTGGCGACATCATCAAGGTCACCGTGAAGGATGCAATCCCGCGCGGCAAGGTCAAGAAGGGTGAAGTGTTCGACGCCGTCGTGGTGCGTACCCGCAAGGGTGTGCGTCGCGCCGATGGTTCGCTGATCCGTTTCGATGCCAACGCCGCGGTCCTGCTCAACAACAAGCAAGAGCCGATCGGTACCCGCATCTTCGGACCGGTGACGCGTGAACTTCGTTCCGAGAAGTTCATGAAGATCGTCTCGCTCGCTCCCGAAGTGCTGTGAGCGACAGGAGATAATCATGGCTAACCGTATCAAGAAGGGCGACCAGGTTGTCGTCAACACCGGCAAGGACAAGGGCAAGCAGGGCGAAGTCGTCCGCGTCGACGGCGATCGTGTGATCGTCGCCAACGTGAACATCGTCAAGCGCCACACCAAGCCGAACCCGCAGGCAGGCGTTGCCGGCGGCGTGGTCGAGCGTGAAGCGTCGATCCATATCTCCAACGTGAATGTGCTGAACCCGGCTTCGGGCAAGGGCGAGCGCGTTGGCTTCAAGGTGCTGGAGGATGGACGCAAACTGCGTGTGTTCCGCTCCAGCGGTGAGGCGCTCGACGCCTGAGGAATGAGCAGATGAATTCCCGTCTCGAAAAGTTTTACAAGGAAGAAGTGGTGCCGGCGCTGATGAAGCAGTTCGGCTACACCAATCCGATGCAGGTTCCGAAGCTGGTCAAGGTCACCCTGAACATGGGTGTCGGCGAAGCAGCCACGAACAAGAAGATCCTGGAAAATGCCGTCGCCGACATGGCCAAGGTCTCCGGTCAGAAGCCGATCGTGACCAAGTCCCGCGTCTCGGTGGCATCGTTCAAGATCCGCGATGGTTGGCCGATCGGCTGCAAGACCACGCTGCGTCGTGAAAAGATGTACGAGTTCATGGACCGTCTGATCAACATCTCGTTGCCGCGCGTGCGCGACTTCCGTGGTGTCTCGGGTCGTTCCTTCGACGGTCGTGGCAACTTCAACATGGGTGTGAAGGAACAGATCATCTTCCCGGAAATCGACTTCGACGCTGTCGACGCGATCCGCGGCATGGATATCGCCATCACCACCACCGCCAAGACCGATGCGGAAGCGAAGGCGCTGCTCGCAGCGTTCAAGTTCCCGTTCCGTAACTGATACGTCGAGGAATCCGAAATGGCAAAGACCTCCATGGTCAACCGCGACCTCAAGCGTGCGAAGCTGGCCGTCAAGTACGCCGGCAAGCGTGAAGAGCTGAAGAAGATCATCTCCAGCGCGACCGCGTCGTACGACGAAAAGGCCGAGGCCGTCATCAAGCTGCAGAAGCTGCCGCGCGATTCGTCGCCGAGCCGTCACCGCAACCGTTGCGAGCTCTCGGGCCGCCCGCGTGGCGTGTACAGCAAGTTCGGCCTGGGCCGTAACAAGCTGCGCGAAGCCACCATGCGTGGTGACGTGCCGGGCCTGCGCAAGGCCAGCTGGTAAGGGATTCGTCCCTTCAACTGCCCGGTGCCTTCATGGCGCAGGGCAGGGGAGAGGGGCCGGTTTTCCGGCTCTGATCCCGGATTAAGGGAGCCCGACGCAAGTCGGGCTCTTTTTGCCGTATACTCCCGCGTCTTGCTCGCCCGCAAGGCGTGAGCAGTGTGTGAAGACGGGCCCTGGCCCATTCCAGGTAGACACAAGATTTTCGCGAAAGCGGATATCGGTGCACTCAAAGGTATCGACTATGAGCATGACTGATCCCATCGCCGACCTGCTGGTACGCATCAAGAATGCGGCCGCGGTTGGCAAGCAGACGGTGAAAGCACCGTCCTCCAAGATCAAGGTGGCAATCGCAGAGGTGTTGAAGGCCGAAGGCTATATCACCGATCTGCGCGTGACCAAGATCGAGAACAACAAGGCCGAGCTTGAAATCGTCCTGAAGTATTTCGAGGGCAAGCCGGTCATCGAGACCCTGAAGCGCTTCTCGCGTTCGGGTCTGCGCCAGTACCGTGGCAAGTCCGAGCTGCCGAAGGTCCTCAACGGCCTGGGTATCTCCATCATCTCCACCTCCAAGGGCATCATGACTGATGCGCAGGCGCGCCAGTTGGGCGTCGGCGGCGAAGTCCTGTGCTTCGTGGCCTAAGGCGAGAAGGAACCAACTATGTCCCGCGTAGCCAAGAAGCCAGTCAACCTGCCCAAGGGCGTTGAACTGAACATCCAGCCGGAATCCGTCAGCGTGAAGGGCCCGAAGGGCACCCTGTCGCTTGCCAAGGTTGCTGGCGTTGAAATCACTGTCGACAACGGCGTTGCCACCCTGGCCGCCAACGATGCCTCGCTGGTTGCCCTCACCGGCACCGTGCGCGCCATCCTGGCCAACATGGTCAAGGGCGTCACCGACGGCTTCGAGCGCAAGCTTGAGCTGGTCGGCGTCGGCTACCGTGCTGCCATGCAGGGCAAGGATCTGAACCTGTCGCTCGGGTTCTCGCATCCGGTCCTGTTCGTGGCGCCGGAAGGCATCACCATCTCGACCCCGACCCAGACCGAAGTGCTGGTCCAGGGCACCGACAAGCAGCGCGTTGGCGAAGTTGCCGCCAAGATCCGTGGCTTCCGTCCGCCGGAGCCCTACAAGGGCAAGGGTGTGAAGTACGCCGGCGAAGTCATCATTCGTAAGGAAGCCAAGAAGGCCTAATTCAGGTCCTCAGCTTTCCAAGGAAAAAGATCATGAACAAGAACATCGCTCGTCTGCGTCGTGCCAAGTCGACCCGTGCACACATCCGTGTGCTCGGCGTGCCGCGCCTGTCGGTGCTGCGCACCGGCCAGCACCTGTACGCCCAGGTCTTCACCGCCGATGGCTCCAAGGTGCTGGCGTCGGCCAACACCACCCAGGCCGACGTCAAGGAAGGCCTGAAGAACGGCAAGAACAGCGACGCCGCCACCAAGGTTGGCAAGCTGGTCGCCGAGCGCGCCAAGGCTGCGGGCATCGAGAAGGTCGCTTTCGACCGCTCGGGCTACCGCTACCACGGCCGCATCAAGGCACTGGCTGATGCAGCCCGCGAAGGCGGCCTGCAGTTCTAAGGGATAAGGAAGCGGGGCTGGTCCCCGCTTCCGCCTGCCTGCCGGCGCGGGTTGCGCCGGGCGACGTCCTTCTTCTGCAGGGGCGCTCGATCCACCGCTTCATTTCACAGCTATAAGCGGCATTGAGCCGTACATACTCAATCAATCAAGGAATCAACATGGCAGAAGAACGTCAGCAGCGGGGTCGCGATCGCGATCGCCGCGAAGAGAAAGTCGACGACGGCATGATCGAAAAGCTGGTCGCGGTCAACCGCGTCAGCAAGACCGTCAAGGGCGGTCGCCAGTTCACCTTCACCGCACTGACCGTGGTCGGTGATGGCGCAGGCAAGGTTGGCTTCGGTTATGGCAAGGCGCGTGAAGTGCCGGTCGCGATCCAGAAGTCGATGGAACAGGCTCGCAAGAACCTGGCCAATGTCGATCTGAACAACGGCACGTTGTGGCACCCGGTGAAGTCCGGCCACGGCGCAGCTCGCGTGTTCATGATGCCGGCCTCCGAAGGTACCGGTGTGATCGCCGGTGGTGCCATGCGCGCCGTCCTGGAAGCCGTTGGCGTCAAGAACGTGCTGGCCAAGGCCGTCGGCTCGCGCAACCCGATCAACCTGGTTCGCGCCACGCTGAAGGGTCTGAGCGAAATGCAGTCGCCGGCCCGCATCGCGGCCAAGCGCGGCAAGAAGGTGGAGGATCTCAACCATGGCTAATGACACCACCAAGACCATCAAGGTCCGTCTGGTTGGCGGCCTGCGCGGCGCCCAGGCACGTCACCGCCTGTCGGTGAAGGCGCTTGGCCTCGGCAAGCTCAATAGCGTACGTGAACTGAAGGACAGCCCGCAGGTTCGCGGTCTGATCAACAAGGTCCACTACCTCGTCAAGGTTGAGGAATAATCCAATGACCATGCATCTCAATGAACTGAGCCCGGCACCGGGCGCTCGTAAAGAGCGTACCCGCGTCGGTCGTGGTATCGGCTCCGGCCTGGGCAAGACCTGCGGCCGCGGCCACAAGGGTTCGTTCGCCCGTAAGGGTGGCGGCAAGATCAAGGCAGGCTTCGAAGGCGGCCAGACCCCCATGCAGCGTCGTCTGCCGAAGGTCGGTTTCCGTTCCAAGATCGCCAAGGACACCGCTGAAGTGCTGTCCTACCAGCTTGAGCGTCTGGAAGCTGGCGAGATCGACTTTGCCGCGCTGCGCGCTGCCAAGCTGGTCCCGAGCACCGCTAAGCGTGCCAAGATCGTCATGAAGGGTGGCCTGACCAAGGCATTCACCCTGAAGGGCGTCGCTGCAACGGCCAGTGCCAAGGCCGCGATCGAAGCTGCCGGCGGCAGCGTACAGGAGTAAGACATGGCGCAAGCTGGCATTGGTAACCTCGGCGGCGGGCTCGGCAAGTTCACGGAACTCCGCCAGCGACTGCTGTTCGTCATCGGGGCATTGATCGTCTACCGCATCGGCTGTTATGTGCCGGTGCCTGGCGTCAATCCCGATGCCATGCTTGCGCTCATGCAGGCGCAGGGCGGCGGCATCGTGGACATGTTCAACATGTTCTCGGGCGGCGCCCTGCACCGTTTCAGCATTTTCGCGCTGAACGTGATGCCGTACATCTCGGCATCCATCGTGATGCAGCTGGCGGTCCACATCTTCCCGGCATTGAAGTCGATGCAGAAGGAAGGTGAATCGGGTCGTCGCAAGATCACCCAATATTCCCGCATCGGCGCCGTGTTGCTGGCGGTGGTGCAGGGCGGCAGCATCGCGCTGGCGCTGCAGAACCAGGTCTCCCCGGGCGGTGCCCCGGTCGTCTACGCACCGGGCATGGGCTTCGTGCTCACCGCCATCGTCGCGCTGACCGCCGGTACCATCTTCCTGATGTGGGTCGGTGAGCAGGTCACCGAGCGCGGCATCGGCAACGGTGTGTCGCTGATCATCTTCGCCGGCATCGTGGCCGGCCTGCCGGGCGCGGTCATCCACACCGTGGAAGCCTACCGCGACGGCAACATGAGCTTCATCGCCCTGCTGCTGATCGTGCTGGTGGTGCTGGCCTTCACCTACTTCGTGGTGTTCGTCGAGCGCGGCCAACGCCGCATCACGGTGAACTACGCACGTCGCCAGGGTGGCCGCAACGCGTACATGAACCAGACCTCGTTCCTGCCGCTGAAGCTGAACATGGCGGGCGTGATCCCGGCCATTTTCGCCTCGAGCATCCTGGCATTCCCGACGACGCTGGCCATGTGGTCCGGCCAGGCCAGTTCGGCCACGTGGCTGCAGAAGGTCGCCAACGCCCTCGGGCCGGGCGAGCCGCTGCACATGATCGTGTTCGCCGCGCTGATCAGTGGGTTCGCGTTCTTCTACACCGCGCTGGTGTTCAACTCGCAGGAAACCGCCGACAACCTGAAGAAGTCGGGCGCGCTGATTCCGGGCATCCGTCCGGGCAAGGCCACCGCCGACTACGTGGATGCCGTGCTGACCCGCCTGACGGCCGCCGGTTCGCTGTACCTGGTGATCGTCTGTCTGCTGCCGGAAATCCTGCGCACCCAGCTCGGCGCCTCGTTCTACTTCGGCGGCACCTCGCTGCTGATCGTGGTGGTGGTGGTGATGGACTTCATTGCCCAGATCCAGGCGCACCTGATGTCGCACCAGTATGAGAGCCTGTTGAAGAAGGCCAACCTGAAGGGCGGCAACCGCGGCGGTTTTGCCCGCGGCTGATTGACCTGTTACACTAGTCTTCTTGTTGCGAAGGCCCTCCGGTTCCCGGACTGGCCTTCCAAATCGAAGGGCGGCCCCTGCAGCGGTTTCGGGTGGGGGTGTGATGTGGTGGTCCTGCGCGGGAGTAGCGCGGGCGGCGGCGGGGGCAACCTCTGCAGTCAACGACATCCGGCGCCGGAGCATGGGCACACTCCCCACGCCGGGTCCATGGAACCTTCTGGTTCCACGGGCTTCCCAGTAAACCGAGACCTTGATAGAATCGCTAGTTCACTTTTTTGATCCATCCTGCCGGATTGGCGCGCCCATGGTGCGCTGTCGGCCATCACTCAGCTGGAGAACCGCGTCATGGCGCGTATTGCAGGCGTCAACCTGCCAGCCCAGAAGCACGTCTGGGTCGGGTTGCAAAGCATTTACGGCATCGGCCGTACCCGTTCGAAGAAGGTCTGCGACGCCGCAGGCGTGACCTCGACCACCAAGATCCGCGATCTGTCGGAGCCGGAAATCGAGCGTCTGCGTCTCGAAGTCGGCAAGTACATCGTGGAAGGCGATCTGCGCCGTGAAATCGGTATCGCGATCAAGCGCCTGATGGATCTGGGCTGCTACCGCGGTCTGCGTCACCGTCGCGGTCTGCCGCTTCGTGGCCAGCGCACCCGTACCAACGCCCGCACCCGCAAGGGCCCGCGCAAGGCGATCAGGAAGTAAGGGACCTAAGAAATGGCTAAGCCCGTCGCTAAGACCAAGAAGAAGATCAAGCGCGTCGTCACTGACGGCGTCGCCCACGTCCACGCTTCTTTCAACAACACCATCGTGACCATCACCGACCGTCAGGGCAACGCTCTGTCGTGGGCGACCTCCGGTGGCGCTGGCTTCCGCGGTTCGCGTAAGTCCACCCCGTTCGCTGCCCAGGTGGCTGCCGAGAAGGCCGGCCGTGCCGCGCTCGACTACGGCGTCAAGTCCCTGGAAGTCCGCATCAAGGGCCCGGGTCCGGGTCGTGAGTCGGCCGTGCGCTCGCTGAACAACGTGGGCTACAAGATCACCAACATCATCGACGTGACGCCAATCCCGCACAACGGGTGCCGTCCGCCGAAGAAGCGTCGCGTCTAAAGGAGCGATAAGAAATGGCTCGTTATATCGGTCCTACCTGTAAGCTCGCCCGCCGCGAAGGCGCCGACCTTTCCCTCAAGAGCCCGGCCCGTGCGCTGGACTCCAAGTGCAAGCTGGAGCAGAAGCCCGGCCAGCACGGCGCCACTGCCCGTAAGGGCAAGCTGTCCGACTACGCTACCCAGCTGCGTGAAAAGCAGAAGGTCAAGCGTATCTACGGTCTGCTGGAGCGTCAGTTCCGCAACTACTACAAGAAGGCCTCGACCAAGAAGGGCAACACCGGCGAGAACCTGCTGCAGTTGCTGGAAACCCGTCTTGACAACGTCGTTTACCGCATGGGCTTCGCAGTGACCCGTCCGGCTGCCCGTCAGCTGGTCTCGCACCGCGGTGTCACCGTGAACGGCAAGTCGGTCAATCTGGCTTCGTACCAGGTCAAGGCTGGCGACGCCGTCGCTCTGTCCGAGAAGGCTGCCAAGCAGCTGCGCGTCCAGGAAGCCCTGACCGTGTCTGCTACGCATGACCTGCGTCCGTCGTGGGTTGAAGTTGATTCCGGCAAGTTCGCCGGCATCTTCAAGGCCGTGCCGGATCGTTCGGACCTGCCTGCGGATATCAACGAAGCGCTGATCGTCGAGTTGTATTCGAAGTAATTCACATTGGAGAACCTCCGGGTCACACCGGAGGTTCGCAGGAGAACCCGCAACATGACGGTTACCGCCAACCAGGTTCTGCGTCCTCGCGGTCCGCAGATCGAACGCCTTACCGATACCCGCGCCAAGGTCGTCATCGAACCCTTGGAGCGTGGTTACGGGCATACGCTGGGCAACGCCCTGCGTCGCGTGCTGCTGTCGTCCATCCCGGGCTTCGCCATCACGGAAGTCGAAATCGATGGCGTACTGCACGAGTACACCACGCTTGAAGGCTTGCAGGAGGACGTGCTGGAAGTCCTGCTCAACCTGAAGGATGTGGCCATCCGCATGCATACCGGCGACAACGCTACGCTGTCGCTGTCCAAGCAGGGTCCGGGTGTCGTTACCGCTGCTGATATCAAGATTGACCATAACACCGAGATCCTCAATCCGGCTCATGTGATCTGCCATCTCACCAAGGATGTGGCGATCAACATGCGTCTGAAGGTCGAGCGCGGTTTCGGCTACCAGCCTGCTGCTGCTCGTCGTCGCCCGGATGAAGAAACCCGTGCCATCGGCCGCCTGGTCCTGGATGCGTCGTTCTCGCCGGTCCGTCGCGTCGCCTATTCGGTGGAAGCGGCCCGCGTGGAACAGCGTACCGATCTGGACAAGCTGGTGCTGGACATCGAGACCAACGCGACGATCGATGCCGAGGAAGCCGTGCGCACTGCCGCCGACATCCTCAGCGATCAGCTGTCGGTCTTCGGTGACTTCACCCACCGCGACCGCGGTGCGGCGAAGCCGGCCAACAACGGCGTGGATCCGGTGCTGCTGCGCCCGATCGACGATCTGGAGCTGACCGTGCGTTCGGCCAACTGCCTGAAGGCAGAGAGCATCTATTACATCGGCGATCTGATCCAGAAGACCGAAGTGGAGCTGCTCAAGACCCCGAACCTCGGCAAGAAGTCGCTGACCGAGATCAAGGAAGTCCTCGCACAGCGCGGTCTTTCGCTCGGCATGAAGCTGGAGAACTGGCCGCCGGCCGGTGTCGCCCAGCACGGCATGCTCGGCTGATCCAGCGCTACGCAAGATGCTTGACCCCGCACCTTCGGGTGCGGGGGCTTCACCCGCAACACCCCGCACCGACAGGTCGATAGCCTGCGGTGACGGCCAGCCAGGACGGCTGGCACCGGACCATCCGCAGTCCAAGCAGCAACGCCAGGATGGCGACAGCGATACCCAACCGATCCAACATTCACTTCAGGAATCACCGTCATGCGTCATATGAAGTCCGGTCGTAAGTTCAACCGCACCAGCGCCCATCGCGAAGCAATGTTCAAGAACATGGCCGCGTCGCTGTTCAAGCACGAGCTGATCAAGACCACCCTGCCGAAGGCCAAGGAACTGCGCCGCGTTGCCGAGCCGCTGATCACCCTGGCCAAGGTTGATTCGGTTGCCAACCGTCGTCTGGCGTTCGCTCGCCTGCGCGACAACGAAGCCGTCGGCAATCTGTTCACCACCCTGGGCCCGCGTTACGCGAGCCGTCCGGGCGGTTACCTGCGTCTGCTGAAGTGCGGTTTCCGCGCTGGCGACAATGCGCCGATGGCCTACGTGGAGCTGGTCGATCGTCCGGCTGCTGTGGCTGAAGCCGTCGAAGAGTAATCTTCGAGCTGTACCTGTTATTCGGTGAAGAACCCGGCCTTGTGCCGGGTTTTTCCGTTTCTGGGGTTTGATGGCGGCAACGGCAACGGCAACGGCAACGGCAGGAGCATCGCGCTGCGGGTGAGGGTGGGGCTTCGGCGCGGGCGGGTTGGCGGGACACGCCGTGAATCCGTCCATGGAGGCTCATGTCGCGCCATCCATGGCGCTCATGGTCCCGCCAACCCACCCGCGCCAACGCCTGCACACATGGTCGGTGCGCAGGGGGTAAAGCAAAGCATGTGGCGGTCGCGGTGCGTGGGTAGTGCCGGCCGCTGGCCGGCTCCTCAGTACCGTCGCTGCGTTGGGGTGGTTCCGCCTGATGTACGGAACATGCTGTCCGGTCCGCTGCGCCGATGGTCGGCAGGTGCGCATGGACGTGGGCGGTCACGGCCCTGTTAATCTTGGGGCCTGGACTTTCACGAGTGTTGGCAATGAATCCATTGCGTTGGAGTTTCCGCGCCCAGTTCCTGTTGGGGTTTCTGGTCTGCGCGGCGCTGTTGGGGTATGCGATCTTCCTGCAGTTGAAGATGGGGCTGGAGCCGTGTCCGTTGTGCATTTTCCAGCGGATTGCATTCGCGGCATTGGGGCTGCTGTTCCTGATCGGAGCGCTGCATGGTCCGCGTGATCCGGCCGGGCGGAAGACGTATGGGGTGCTGGCCTTCATCGCGGCCGCGGTCGGTATCGGTATTGCCGGGCGCCATGTGTATGTGCAGTTGCTGCCGCAGGACATGGGCTCGAGCTGTGGGCCGCCGCTGAGTTTCCTCAGTGAGACGATGGGGCCGTTCGAGGTGTTCCGCACCGTGCTGACCGGTACCGGCAACTGCGGCAACATCGATTGGCAGTTCCTGGGCCTGACGATGCCGATGTGGAGCCTGGTGTGGTTTGCGGCATTGGCGGTGTGGGCGCTGGTGACGGCGTTCCGTGCCCGTCGCCGCCACTGAGGCGTTTCTCAACTCAGTGACCTCGGCCTGGCCACGCAACGCGTGCCAGGCCGGGTGCTGCGATCAGGTCTGGATGCTGCTGATCTGATTGAATGGCAGGGCTTTCTCGCGAAGCTCAGAAGTCCTGCTGCAGGCTGAGGTAGGCGCCGCGGCGGGGACCCCATTGCGGGGCGAAGACGCCGATGCCGCCGCCGTCGCGCAGTTGGTAGCTGCGGTCCAGTGCGTTGACCAGGGCGAGCTGTGCATGCAGTGGGTGGCCGCTGTCGGCGTTGAAGTCGTGGCCGGCGCTGAGGTTGAGCTGCAGGTAGGCAGGGAGTTCGCCGCCATTGGGAACGCCATCGGCATCCGAGCGCAGGCCGCTGCCGAAGACGTAGTCCGCGCCAAGACGGTTGTGCCCGGCGAAGGCGTAGCTGATGCCGCCGGACGAGGTCAGTTTCTGGTCGTGGTCCAGATGGATCCAGTTGTTCTGGACGTAGGCCAGTGCCTCGGGAGCGAGGTTGTATTGGCCGGTGATGACCTGCTTGCCCATGGCCTTGTTGTAGGCGGCGTTGACGTAGGCGCTGAGCGGGCCGTTGCTGTAGTCGGCGCTGAACTCCACGCCGTGGATGTGGCCGAGGCGATAGTTGAAGGTGGAGTAGATGTAGGCGGCGCCGAACTGGCCTTCGTCCTGCAGGCGGTCGACCTTGCGGTCGTAAGCGTCCAGGCCCAGGGTGAGGTGTTCGCCCACCTGCTGGGAGACGCCGATGTCGTAGTAGTCGCTGCGCTCGGACAGCGGCGTGGTGCTCCCCCCGGTCGGTTGCTGGTTGGTGGTGCCGTCGTAGAGTGCGATGTCGCTGCTGGCCACCAGTTCGCTGGCCGGCGGGGTGAAGTAGCGCGAGTACCCGGCGTGCACGGTAGTGCTGTCGGTGGCGTTCCAGACCACGCCCACCCGCGGGCTGAGCTGGCCTTCGGTGCCGCCGAACGCTTTGTAGCGGTCACCGCGCAGGCCGTAATTGACCGTCCAGTCCTCGCCGAGGCGCCATTCGTCCTGCAGATAGACCGCGGTGGTGGTGGCGTTGAAGGCGCTCGCCTCCGGAATGCGCAGGGGCGTGGTGCTGGCCTGCTGGCCGTCGGCGTCGACCGGGAACACCCAGGTGTCGCTGCCGGCGGGCGCGTTCGGCGTTGACGTACAGGCCGTAGCGCAAGGTGTGGTTTTCGCCCAGCGGGGTGGAGAAATCGGCCTGCACGGTGTTGGCGCGGTTGCTGCGTTCCACCTGTGAGGCGACGCCGTTGAAGATCAGATCGCCGGCGAGGTCCGGGTTGAAGGACAGGTCGCTGTACCGCTGCCCGGCCGAAACCTGGTAGGCGGTGCTGCCCAGCGCACCCTGCAGCACCAGCATGCCGAAGCGGGTGGTCTCGCGCTGGGTTTCGTCCAGCGCGGCGGAGTCCGCAGTGACCGTATCCAGGTAGCCGAACTGCGGGGTCTGGCCAGGGTTGACCGGGATCTGGAAGCGGTTGTTGGAGAACCCGGCGAACAGGCTCAGGCGGGTGTCGTCGTTGACCAGATAGGTCAGGTCGGCGAATGCCTTGCCCTGGTGGGTGTCATCGTGGTCCGGCCTGCGCGAGGCGGTGGGGTTTTCCATGCCGACCTGGTTCTGGTCGTAGTTGCCGGTCAGATACCAGCTCCAGCGGCCCTGGCTGCCCCACCACGAGGCGTTGGGGTTGACCTTGCCGTAGGAGCCGGCAGTGAGGCCGGCGCTGCCGCCATCGCCCAACTCGGCGCCGCTGCGGGTGGTGATGTCCACCACAGCGGCCGTGCGCTCGCCGAACTGCGCCGGCAGCGCACCGTCCATCAGGCGGATGCTCTTGATCGCGCGGGCATCCAGGGTCTGGCCGAAGCCGGAGATCGATTCGGGCAGCAGCACGCCGTTGAGGCGGTACTGGAGGTTGGCATGGTCGCCGCGCACATGGACGCCGCCGTAGGAGTCCTGGACCACGCCCGGGGCCTGCAGCAGCACCTGGTTCAACGGGGTGGAGGCACCCCGCGGCAGGTTCTGGATATCTTCGGCGGTGATCTGGTACTGGCTGCTGCCGATATCCGGCGACAGCGCATTGCGCGCCTGGTCGAGTTTGGCGCTGACCGTGACCGCATCCAGCTCGGTCACCGCAGGGGCGGCGCTGGATGGGGTGGCGGCGAGGGCGGGCAGGCCGGTCAGGGCCAGGGAAACAGCGATACCGGTAGCAAGCAGGGAGGGCTTCATGAGGATGGCTTGGCTGGGCGATGGGAGGAGGGGCCGGCCTGGCAAGTGTTACTCCGTAACAAATCATGCGCCTGTCCGACGCCGCTGGACCATGCGCGATCTGGCCGATCGCCGTGACCTTTCTTCAGCGTTCAGCCTCCGGGCACGTGCCCGCCCCTTTGCGCCGGGGGCGCGCTCTGCGACCATGACCGGCCCCACACCCCGGAAGTCCGTGATGAGCCTGTCCGCCCCGCCTGTAGCCGATCCCGCCGCGACCGCTGTCGACGCTGCCTGGTCGCCGGAGAGCTGGCGTGGCAAGCCGGCGCTGCAGATGCCAACCTACCCGGACCCGCTGGCACTGGATGCCGCCCTGCACGAACTGAAGCGGCTGCCGCCGCTGGTGACCTCCTGGGAAATCCTGGCGCTCAAGCAGCAGCTGGCCGATGCCCAGGAAGGCAAGCGCTTCCTGCTGCAGGGCGGTGACTGCGCGGAGAATTTCAGCGACTGCGAATCCACCACCATCTCCAACCGGCTCAAGGTGCTGCTGCAGATGAGCCTGGTGCTGGTGCACGGCATGCGCAAGCCGGTGATCCGGGTCGGGCGTTTCGCCGGGCAGTACGCCAAGCCGCGCTCGGCCGATACCGAAACCCGCGACGGCCTGACCCTGCCCAGCTATCGGGGTGACGTGATCAATGCGCCGGAGTTCACCGAGGCCGCCCGTCTGCCGGACCCGCGCCGGATGCTGCAGGCGCATGCGCACTCGGCGATGACGATGAACTTCGTGCGGGCGCTGATCGATGGCGGCTTCGCCGATCTGCACCACCCCGAATACTGGAACCTGGAGTGGGTGCGGCACTCGCCGCTGGCTACCGATTACCAGAAGATGGTGTCCTCGATCGGCGATGCGGTGCGTTTCATGGAAACCCTGTCCGGCACGCAGGTGTACAACCTCAACCGGATCGATTTCTACACCTCGCACGAAGCGCTGCTGCTGCCCTACGAACAGGCGTTGACCCGCCAGGTGCCGCGCCAGCAGGGCTGGTTGAACCTGAGCACGCATTACCCGTGGATCGGCATGCGCACCGCCGCTCTCGATGGCGCACACGTGGAGTATCTGCGTGGCGTGCGCAACCCGATCGCGATCAAGGTGGGCCCGTCGGTGCAGCCGGACCAGCTGCTGCGCCTGATCGACGTGCTCAACCCCGAGGACGAGCCGGGCCGCCTGAGCTTCATCCACCGCATGGGGGCGGCACAGATCGCCGAAAAACTGCCGCCGCTGTTGAATGCGGTCAAGCGCGATGGCCGGCGCGTGCTGTGGGTGTGCGATGCGATGCATGGCAACACCGAGAGCACCAGCAACGGCTACAAGACGCGGCGTTTCGACAACGTGCGTGGCGAGGTCGAGATGTCCTTCGACCTGCACGCCGCGGCCGGCACGCGGCTGGGCGGCGTGCATCTGGAGCTGACCGGTGAGGACGTGACCGAATGCACTGGCGGTGCGCGTGAGCTGACCGAGCGCGACCTGGAACGCGCGTACCGTTCCTCGGTGGATCCGCGCCTGAACTACGAGCAGTCGCTGGAAATCGCGATGGCGATCGTGCGCAAACAGGCGCACTACGCCGACTGATACCGGTGCGTGTCCTCGACACGCACCTTACATTCGCCTGACACGATGGTCATGGTGGCACCGGCATGCTGTGCACTTCCTTGCGAAGAACACAGGAGCGTGCAGTGACCGTGGACTGGCAGCAGGCAGCGCTGTATCTATGGCCGATCTCGATCGCACTGGCGATCGGGATCAGCGGCTGGTGGTTGTTGATGGCGTTGACGCGGCGGCTGAAAGACCGCGACTACCGCCGCGCCCGCATCGCGCGCGTGATCAGCCGGCCGCTGGCATTTGCCCTGCCGCTGTTGCTGTTGATTCCCGCGCTGGAAGCGACGCCGCTGCACGAGCACCGGCTCGAACAGGCACTGCGGCTGCTGCACATCGGTGTGACCGGCTGCGTCATCTGGCTGCTGGTGCGGGCCGTGGCCGCGGGCGAGCAGGCGATCCTGCGCGACCATCCGATGGAGGTGTCCGACAACCTCGAAGCGCGCCGCATCCAGACCCAGACCCGGGTGCTGAGCCGCGTGTTGATGGGCGCGATCATCCTGGTCGGCGTCTCGCTGATCCTGCTCACCTTCCCGATGGTGCGCCAGATCGGCACCGCGCTGCTGGCCTCGGCCGGCATCATCGGCCTGGTCGCCGGTATCGCGGCCAAGCCGGTGTTCGGCAACCTGATCGCCGGCCTGCAGATCGCCTTGACCCAGCCGATCCGGCTGGACGATGTGGTGATCGTCGAGGGCGAGTGGGGCCGTGTGGAAGAGATCAACAGCAGCTACGTGGTGGTGCGGATCTGGGATGCGCGACGCATGGTGGTGCCGCTGACCTGGTTCATCGAACACCCGTTCCAGAACTGGACGCGGCGCAGCGCCGATCTGCTCGGCACCGCCTTCCTGTGGCTGGATTACACCGCGCCGATCCCGGCGATCCGCGCCGAACTGGAGCGCATCTGCAACGGCGAGGCGCTGTGGGATGGCCAGGTCTGCGTGACCCAGGTGACCGAGACCAGCGAACACACCCTGCAGGTGCGTCTGCTGGTGAGCGCACGCAACTCCGGCGATGCCTTCGATCTACGCTGCATCGTGCGCGAACGCATGCTCGATTTCCTCGCCCGCGAACATCCTCAGTCGTTGCCGCGCACCCGCGCCGAGCTCAATCAGGAGGCCACGCCGACGCGCCGCGCGCGTTCGCAGCCGGCCGAGGACGTGCGTTCGCCCGGTGCCGAAGATGGGGAGCCGGCGGTCCTGCCGGACCCGGGTGACGCATCCCGGTAATGCCGGCCGTTGGCCGGTACACGCCCCTCAGGGCGCGACGCCGTTCGTCAGCAGGGTGTCGGTCTGGAATCGCGGCGGGCGACGTGCGCGGGTGCGCTGCTCGTAGGCGTAGCCCAGCTCGATCAGCCGCGGCTCGCTCCAGGCGGTGCCCATGAACAGCAGCCCCAGCGGCAGCCCGTTCACGTGCGCCATCGGCACGGTCAGGCTGGGGTACCCCGCTACCGCGGCCGCGCTGTAGCTTTCACCGGGGAAGTCATCGCCGCGGCCGGGCCGGATCGGCCAGGCCACCCCGGTGGTCGGTGCCACCAGCGCATCGAGGTTCTGCTCGCGCAGCACTGCATCGATGCCGTCCGGGCCGGCCAGCCGGCGCGCATCGCTGCGTGCGCGGATGTACGCCGGGGTGCCCAGGCCGCCCATGGTGGTGGCGGTGTCCATCAGGTCCTGATCGAACAGCGCCAGTTCCTTGCCCGCATGCTGCCGGTTCCACGCGATGACGTCGTCCAGCGTGCGCACCGGCGCCTGGTAGGTGGTGAAGTAGCGCTGCAGCCCAGCCTTGAACTCATGCATCAGCACGATCTGCTCAGCCTCCTGCCACTGGCCCTGGGTCGGCAACTGCACCGGCACCACGGTCGCGCCCGCGTCGCGCAGCACGGCCACGGCATGCTGCAGGGCCGGGGCGATGCCCGGCTTCTGCAGCAGGTCGCCATACAGCACGCCGATCCGCGCACCGCGCAGGCCATCGGCGTTCAAGCGCGAGGTGTAGTCGTACACGGCGCGCCCCGGCATGGTGGCGGTAGCCGGGTCAGCCTCGTCCCGGCCGGCCATGGCGGTCAGCAGGGCGGCCGCATCGGCCACGCTGCGCGTCATCGGGCCGGCGGTGTCCTGGCTGAAAGAGATCGGGATGATGCCTTCGCGGCTGACCAGTCCCACGGTCGGCTTCAAGCCGACCACGCCGTTGACCGCGGCCGGGCAGACGATGCTGCCGTCGGTCTCGGTGCCGATCGCGGCCACCGCCAGATTGGCCGAGACCGCCACCGCGCTGCCACTGCTGGAGCCGCACGGGTTATGGCTGAGCCGGTAGGGATTGCGGGTCTGGCCGCCGCGCGCGCTCCAGCCGGAGATCGACTGGCTGGAGCGGAAGTTGGCCCACTCACTGAGGTTGGTCTTGCCCAGGATCAGCGCACCCGCCGCGCGCAGCCGCTTGACCAGGAACGCATCGTCGGGGCGGAAGCCTTCCAGCGCGAGCGAACCGGCCGTGGTGCTCATGGGGCTGGCGCCGATGTTGTCCTTGAGCAGCAGCGGGATGCCGTGCAGCGGGCCGCGCAGCTGCCCTTGGCGGCGCTCGGCGTCCAGCTGGGCAGCTTCGCGCAGCGCATCGGGATTGAGCTCGATCACCGCGCGCAGGCGCGGGCCGGCCCGGTCGAGGCGGGCGATGCGGTCCAGGTAGGCGCGGGCCAGAGTGACGCTGTCCAGCTCGCCGCTGGCCATCCGCGCTTGCAGCGCGCTGATGTCGGCCTCGGCATAGGCGAAGGGCAGCGCTGCGGTCGGTGAGGGCGTGGGCGATTCGCGGGCATGCAGAGGCGCCGGGCCCGGGCTGCAGCCGGCCAGTGCGATGAGCATCAATGACGTCAGTGTCAGGCGCATGCCTGTTCCCCCGAACCGGCCGACAGGCTAACCAGCACAGGCGGCGCTTGGCAACTCAAGCCGCGTTGGCGATCGTGCCGTGGCGTTTGCGGATATCGCGGGCAAGTACGCCGACCACGATCAGATTGATCACCAGCACCGACCACGAGGCCCAGCCCGGATGGCGGAGAATGGCGTAGATATCGAACGGCAGGTAGATGCCGGCGGTGACGCAGCCCAGCCAGGAAGCCCAGGCTTTGGCGCGCCAGAGGCCCCAGGCCTCGAATAAGTGCAGGACGCCGTAGGCGACCATCGCAGCAGCCGCCAGATGCACTGCATCGGGGCTGATCATGTTGAGCAGCGAGGGCAGGGTGCCGTGATCCGGGTCCAGGCTGAACCGGCGGATCAGGGCATTGACCGCATCGCGCAGGGGCTGCGGACCGAGCATTTCCAGCCCGGTCGCAGCCAATAGCGCCAGAACCGCCTTGCTGGCTTCCAGCAAGGCGATCAGGTGAAGCCCCGGATGCTTGTGAGGATCCGGGTTATAGGGCTTGTCGATCACGACAATGGGTCCGATCAGCCGCCGCGCGAGGCCTTCTTGCGGTCGCTTTCGGTCAGGCCCTTCTTGCGAAGGCGGATTTCCTTCGGGGTGATCTCGACCAGCTCGTCGTCTTCGATGAAGTCCAGGGCCTGCTCCAGCGAGTACTTGATCGCCGGGGTCAGCTGGATCGCATCGTCCTTGCCGGAGGCGCGCATGTTGGTCAGCGGCTTGGTCTTGATCGCGTTGACGGTCAGGTCGTTGTCCTTGGAGTGGATGCCGACCAGCTGGCCTTCATACACGTTGTCGCCTTCAGCAGCGAACAGCTTGCCGCGTTCCTGCAGCGGGCCCAGGGAGTACGCCGGGGTGGCACCCGGGGCATTGGCGATCATCACGCCGTTCTGGCGCTTGGCGATCGAACCCTGTTCCTTCGGGCCGTAATGGTCGAACACGTGGAACAGCAGGCCCGAACCCTGGGTCAGGGTCTTGAACTCGTTCTGGAAACCGATCAGGCCACGGGCCGGGATCTGGTATTCCAGGCGCACACGGCCCTTGCCGTCCGGCTCCATGTTCTTCAGCTGGCCCTTGCGGGTGCCCAGCTTTTCCATCACGCCGCCCTGGTGCTGCTCTTCGATGTCCACCACCAGCTGCTCGATCGGCTCCATGGCCTGGCCGTCGATCTGCTTGATGATCACTTCCGGACGCGACACGGCCAGCTCGTAGCCTTCACGACGCATGTTCTCGATCAGCACCGACAGGTGCAGTTCGCCACGGCCGGAGACCAGGAACTTGTCGGCGTCTTCCAGCTGTTCCACCTTCAGGGCCACGTTGTGGACCTGCTCGCGATCCAGGCGGTCCTTGATCTGGCGGCTGGTCAGGAACTTGCCACCGGACAGGTCCTTGTTGCCGGCGAACGGCGAGTTGTTGACCTGGAAGGTCATCGAGATCGTCGGTTCATCGACGGTCAGCGCCGGCAGGGCTTCCGGGGTATCCGGGTGGCACAGGGTGTCGGAGATGGTCAGTTCCGGAATACCGGAGATGGCGACGATGTCGCCGGCCTCGGCGGTGTCCTGCTCGATGCGCTCCAGGCCCAGGAAGCCCAGCACCTGCGCGACCTTGCCGTTGCGCTTCTTGCCTTCACGATCGATGACCGCGACCTGCATGTTCTTCTTCAGGGTGCCGCGCTGCACGCGGCCGATGCCGATCACGCCCACGAAGTTGTTGTAGTCCAACTGGCTGATGCGCATCTGGAACGGACCTTCCGGGTCCACTTCCGGCATCGGCGCGTGCTGCATGATCGCTTCGTACAGCGGGGTCATGTCGCCGTCGCGCACGGTGTCTTCCAGGCCCGCGTAGCCGTTCAGGGCCGAGGCGTAGACGATCGGGAAGTCGAGCTGCTCATTGGTGGCGCCGAGCTTGTCGAACAGGTCGAAGACCTGGTCGATCACCCAATCCGGACGCGAGCCCGGACGGTCGACCTTGTTGACCACGACGATCGGCTTGAAGCCCATCGCGAAGGCCTTCTGGGTCACGAAGCGGGTCTGCGGCATCGGGCCGTCCATCGCATCGACGAGGATCAGCACGGTGTCGACCATCGACAGCACGCGCTCCACTTCGCCGCCGAAGTCGGCGTGTCCCGGGGTGTCGACGATGTTGATCCGGTTCTTGATACCGGTCTTCTTGTCTTCCCAGGTGATGGCCGTGTTCTTGGCCAGGATGGTGATGCCGCGTTCCTTTTCCTGGTCATTGCTGTCCATCACGCGCTCAGCGAGCACGGTGCGCTCGGAGAGGGTGCCGGACTGCTTGAGCAGCTGGTCGACGAGGGTGGTCTTACCGTGGTCGACGTGGGCGACGATGGCGATGTTGCGAAGATTTTCGATAGACATGCGAAAGGGGGCCAGTCGGCGCCGGATTTGGAAAAAGAAGTCCAACATTATACGGCCAAGATGACCAATCGCGAAAAGTACGTCGCAAGCCTTGCCGGACGGGCATTCAGCTGTGTGAGGGGCGCCTGTCCGGGTGGCCGCGATGATGCAGGAAGCACCATCGCCCCCTGAGTCAGGGGGCTGCCGCGAAGCGGCGGGGGTGTGGGTGCTGGTAAGAGGGGCCCGCGGTTCGCGCAGCGAAGCGTGGGGCGGCAGCGCGCATGCGGTGGTGCATACCACGGGTGTATCCTATGGGGCTAACGACAAACCCCCGTACCCCAAGGATTTGCATGTCCCTCATCGCCACTTTCGACACCACCCAGGGCCCGATCAAGGTCGAGCTGTTCGCCGACAAGGCCCCGCTGACGGTCGCCAACTTCGTCAACCTGGTCAAGCACGGCTTCTATGACGGCCTGGTCTTCCACCGCGTGATCCCGGACTTCATGATCCAGGGCGGCTGCCCCAAGGGCCAGGGCACCGGCGGCCCGGGCTACAAGTTCGAAGATGAAAAGAATGGCGTGAAGCACCAGGTCGGTTCGCTGTCGATGGCCAATGCCGGCCCGAACACGAACGGCAGCCAGTTCTTCATCACCCACATCAAGACCGATTGGCTGGACGGCAAGCACACCGTGTTCGGCCAGGTGCTCGACGGCCAGGCCATCGTGGACTCGGTCAAGCAGGGCGACGTGATCCATTCGATCACCCTGGAAGGCGACACCGACGCCGTGCTGGCCGCCCAGGCCGAGCGCGTGGCGGAGTGGAACAAGCTCATCCCCAGCGCCTGATCCGATCCCGACGGCCCCCTGTGAAGGGGGCCGTTTTTACGATTCTTAGCAGAGGAAATCCCCATGAAAGCACCTGTTCGTGTTGCCGTGACCGGCGCCGCCGGCCAGATCGGCTACGCCCTGCTGTTCCGCATCGCCTCCGGCGACATGCTGGGCAAGGACCAGCCGGTCATCCTGCAGCTGCTGGAGCTGCCGGTCGACAAGGCCCAGGCCGCCCTGCGCGGCGTGATGATGGAACTGGAAGACTGCGCCTTCCCGCTGCTGGCCGGCATGGTCGGTACCGATGACGCCGAAGTGGCCTTCAAGGATGCCGATATCGCCCTGCTGGTCGGCGCGCGTCCGCGCGGCCCGGGCATGGAGCGCAAGGATCTGCTGCTGGAAAACGCCAAGATCTTCACCGCCCAGGGCGCGGCGCTGAACAAGGTCGCCAAGCGTGACGTCAAGGTGCTGGTGGTCGGCAACCCGGCCAACACCAATGCCTACATCGCCATGAAGTCGGCACCGGATCTGAACCCGCGCAACTTCACCGCCATGCTGCGCCTGGACCACAACCGTGCACTGAGCCAGCTGTCGACCAAGCTCGGCAAGCCGGTCGGTGGCATGGAGAAGCTGATCGTGTGGGGCAACCACAGCCCGACCATGTACCCGGATTACCGTTTCGCCACCGCCGAGGGTGCCTCCATCGCCGAGGCGATCAACGACCAGGAATGGAACGCCTCCACCTTCATCCCGACCGTGGGCAAGCGCGGCGCGGCGATCATCGAAGCCCGTGGCTCGTCCTCGGCCGCCTCGGCCGCCAATGCCGCCGTCGACCACATCCGTGACTGGGTGCTGGGCAGCAACGGTAAGTGGGTCACCATGGGCGTGCCATCCGACGGCTCCTACGGCATTCCGGAAGGCGTGATCTTCGGCTTCGCGGTCACCACCGAGAACGGCGAGTACACCCTGGTCAAGGATCTGCCGGTCGACGACTTCAGCCAGAAGTACATCGACAAGACCCTGGCCGAGCTGGAAGAAGAGCGTTCGGGCGTCGCCCACCTGCTGGGCTGATCGCACGCCACGACAGGTGCCGAAGAGAACGGCAGGAGCCGTTCTCAACGGTGCAAAGCGCCGGCCCGAAGGGTGAGCGCCAGGACGGCGCGAATATCGTTGGTCGGTACGAATTGAAAAAACGCCGGGCATTGCCCGGCGTTTTTTTTTGTTCTTCGCCCATAGGCGGTGCAAAGGCGCGTACTGAGTCTTTTCCGCGCGGCGGTCGGTGGGTCGGGCGCTGGGCCCCCATACCCTTTCCGGCGAATGTCCCCCGGCGTCGGCCTTCGGCCGCCCCCTCCTCCTTTATTTCGCCTACAAGGGTACGGGGGGCCCAGCGCCCGACCCACCGATCGGCCCTACGACCAAGGTCGGACGGCCCGCGCCTCACCATCGGACTATGCTCGATCCCATGACTTTGTCTGGGAGGGCCGTCATGCGTTACGAAGATGTCTATCGACGTTCGGTCGATGAACCCGAGGCGTTCTGGGGCGAAGAGGCCCATCGCATCTATTGGCATACCCCGCCGCAGCAGATCCTCGACTACAGCAATCCGCCGTTCCGGCGCTGGTTCGTCGGCGGGGAAACCAACCTCTGCTACAACGCGGTGGACCGTCATCTGGTCGACCGTCCCGATCAGCTCGCCCTCGTCGCCATCTCCAGCGAAACCGGCGTTACCCGCGAGATCACCTACCGCGAACTGCACCGCGAAGTGAATGCCTTCGCCGCCGTGCTGCAGCGGCTGGACGTACAGCGTGGCGACCGCGTGGTGATCTACATGCCGAACATGGCCGAAGCGGTGTTCGCGATGCTGGCGTGTGCACGCATCGGGGCGATCCACTCGGTGGTGTTCGGCGGTTTCGCCGCGCACAACCTGGCACTGCGCATCGATGACGCCGAACCGAAGCTGTTGATCGCCGCCGACGCCGGCAAGCGCGGTGGCAAAGTGATTCCGTACAAGGCGATGGTCGATGCCGCCTGCGCCGAAGCCGCCTCGCCGCCACCGCATGTATTGATCGTCTCACGCGGGCTGGACCCGGCCGAGCCGAAGGTGCCCGGTCGTGACGTCGATTACGCCACGCTGCGTGCCGAGGTAGGTGACCAGGATGTACCGGTGGTGTGGCTGGAATCCAGCGAGCCGAGCTATCTGCTCTACACCTCCGGCACCACCGGCAAGCCGAAGGGCGTGCAGCGTGATGTCGGCGGCTACGCAGTCGCGATGGCGCAGTCGATGGAGACGGTGTTCGACTGCAAGCCCGGCCAGGTGATGTTCTCCACCTCGGATGTGGGCTGGGCGGTCGGGCATTCCTACAACGTGTACGGCCCGCTGATCGGCGGCTGCACCTCGTTGCTCTATGAAGGGCTGCCGACCCACCCGGACCCGGGCATCTGGTGGGCGCTGTGCGAACAGTACGGCGTGCGCACGCTGTTCTCCTCGCCGACCGCGATCCGCGTGCTCAAGAAACACGACGCCGATTTCATCCGCCGCCACGATCTGGAAGCATTGAAGTACGTCTTCCTCGCCGGCGAACCGCTCGACGAGCCGACCGCGCACTGGATCAACGACGCACTCGGCAAGCCGATCATCGACAACTACTGGCAGACCGAAACCGGCTGGCCGGCACTGACCCTGCTGCCGGGCGTGGACATGAAACCGGTGCGCTTCGGCTCGCCCGGTTTTCCGAACCTCGGCTACCGGATGAAGGTGATCGACGAGAACACCGGCGAGACCGTCGCGCCGGGGCAGAAGGGCGTGCTGGTGATGATCCCGCCGCTGCCGCCGGGCTGCATGACCACGGTCTGGAAGGACGACGCGCGCTTCATCCAGAGCTACTTCAGCCACTTCAAGGAACTGCTGTACAGCTCGCTGGACTGGGCGATCCAGGACGAAGACGGCTACACCTTCATCCTCGGCCGCACCGACGATGTCATCAACGTGGCCGGGCACCGCCTGGGCACGCGCGAGATCGAAGAATGCATCGCCGGCCATCCGCTGGTGGCCGAGGCCGCCGTGATCGGGGTCAAGGATGAACTCAAGGGCCAGGTGCCGCTGGTGTTCGTCACCCTCAAGCAGGCCATGCAGGGCGATGGCAGTGCCGTCGCGGCCGAGATGATGCAGCGGGTGACCAACACCCTGGGCGCGGTCGCACGGCCGGCGCACATCCATATCGTCAACGCGCTGCCCAAGACGCGTTCGGGCAAGCTGCTGCGACGCTCGCTGCAGGCGCTGGCGGAGGAGCGTGATCCAGGGGATCTGTCGACCCTGGACGACCCGGCGGCCTTGGACGAGATCCGGCGCGCGCTGGGGAGCTGACCCGGTAGGCCCCCCGCACGATGCTGCAGCGCATTACCGGCGACACGAACGCTCGGGTAAGCTGCGGACGTGATCGTTGCGGGTCTTGCCGGCGGCACGCGCGCGCTGGGGATACGGCGCGCCTGGGGCGGCCGCCGGACATTGATGGCCTGGAAGATCACAGGGGGCGCGCAGGTAGCGGCGAACGGCCGGCCGACGCGTGTGATAGGGCACCACGTGAAGGGGGAACACATGGCGTATATCCAGGCCAAGACGGCCGCTGGCCGTCAGGAAATCGAGGACCGTGCGCGGCGCTTGCCGCCTGCGCTGCGGTCCATGCTGCTGATGGTCGATGGTCAGCGCGATGACGCCGCGTTGACCGCGTTGTTGCCGGGCCTGCGCGCACCGGACGATGCGCTGGCGCAGCTGTCGGCATTGGGGTTGATCGAGATCGTCGGCGGGAGTGCCGCACCGGTCATTGCTGCAGCGCTGACCGCCGGGCGCGAGCAGGATCCGGAGCTGTACAAGCGGCTGTATGACTGGATGAGCGAATCGGTGCGCAGGCATCTCGGTCTGAAGGGGTATTTCATGCAGTTGAAAGTCGAGCGCTGCACCGATGCCGGCGGCCTGGAAAAGCTGTGGCCGGACCTGGCCGCTGCGATCAGCAAGGCGAAAAGCCCGGCACTGGCCAACCGCTGGCTGGAAGAAACGCACGCGCTGCTGCACACCGAGGTCGTGATCGCCTGAGGCGATACGTCGACGGCAGCCAGGCAGCACGCTGTTTAGAATGCGTGCTGTTTCGTGTGCGGGAGGATGGCGATGGTGGATGAGATCGAGGACGACGGCGCCCCGGGTGGGATGCCATCGATGCCGCGTTGAAGGCGGTGTATCCCACGCAGGCGCCGCAGCATTACGGCCCGGTGCTGCGTTCGCTGCTGGGTGGCGAGGACCCGCTGGACGGCATCAGCGCATATTGGAACGATGCGCCGCTGCCGCACTGGCACTTCGTCAGCTATGGCTTCTCCGAGCTGTATGAAAAAGAGAGCGATGATCCGGCCACCAGTGGCTACGGCTTCGAGCTGAGCGTCCGGGTTGCCGCTGCGGCAGGCAGCGAGCCACCGCCGTGGGCGATGAATTTCCTGCAGAACCTGGCGCGCTACGTGTTCGCCAACGGCAAGGTGTTCCAGCAGGGCCACTACCTCAATGCGGGCGGGCCGATCGCCGCCGACACCGATACGCCACTGCGGCACGTCGCCTTCATGCGCGACCCGCAGCTGCCGCCGCGCGAGACGCCCAACGGTTCGCTGGCGTTCCTGCAGGTGATCGGGCTGACCGATGACGAGATGGAGGCGGTGAAGCGCTGGTCGACCACCGGCGTGCTCGAGGCGCTGCTGCCGAAGATGCCGCTGTGGATCACCGATATCGCGCGTGGCTCGCTGCTGGACGATCCCGCACTGGCGGCCGCCGTGGCCGAGGGTGCGGCACGCGAGGGCTCGCAGACGGCCTATCTGTTCCTGGAAAAGCTGGGCGGGTCGGTGCAGGGCGAGGGCGCAGGGCAGCAGTTGACCGTGACGCTGGGCGCGCGCCAGGTGGAATCGCTGCTCGCGTTGTTGCCGGCGCGGTTGCTGTTCGGCCAGCCATTGACGCTGGTCGGCAACGATCGGCAGATCACGCTGTCGCCGGCGGCCGCCAATGCGCTGGTGGTCGAGGGTGATGCGCTGGACTGCCAGCTGGCACCGGCCACGGTGCAGGCGCTGGTCGCCACGGTCATGCCCCGCCGTGGCACCTATGCGATCCCGGGTTGGCCGGCGCTGCAGGTGGTGGTGGAGCCGAGCGAACTGCGCGATGCCGAGGGCACTGTGGTCGAGGTCGTTGGCTGATGACCTCGCACGCGCTGGAAACGAAAAAGCCCGGCACTGCCGGGCTTCTTCTTATCCGTCTACGTCAGCCGCACCGGTCAGCTCAGGCCTTCGGCCTTCAGTACCGCCTGCACGCCGGCATCGGCGTCCATCCGCTGCTTGAAGGCAGCGATGTTGTCCAGGCCGCTCAGGTCGATCTTCGCGCCCGCGGCCCAGCGCAGGGTGATGTAGAAGTACGGGTCGGCGAAGCTGCGGAACCCGGCCAGCCAGGGGCGGTCGGCCAGCTGCGCATCGGCGCGCTCGAACAGGCCACGCAGGCGCTTGCGGGCGGTGGCGCGGAGCGCGTCGTACTGGGTGTCGTCTTCGATGAAGGTGGCCGGCCCGAACAGCGGCTTGAATGCCGGGTGCAGGTCCGAATTGACGAAGGACAGCCAACGGGTGGCTTCGGCGCGCTGCTTGGGGCTGCCGTCACCGGTCAGGCCGGCCTGCGGATAGGTATCGGCGATGTAGCCCAGGATGGCCGCGTTCTGGGTCAGCACGAAATCGCCGTCGACCACCACCGGGACCGAACCGGCCGGATTGATGGCCAGGAAGGCGGGGGCCTTCAGGGTGTCCTTGTCGAGCAGTTCCACCTCGAACGGCTGGCCGGTCCACTGCAGTGCGATGTGATCGGCGGTGGAGCAGGCTCCGGGCTTGCTGTACAGCTTCATGGGAACTCCGTTGCGGATGGGTGGAAGGTGAGCCGCCCACTATTCCAGAGCCGGCCTCGCATCCTCAACGGTATGGCCGTAACAGATCGTTACGACGCGCGCGGCTTGAGTTTCTGCACGCGGTAGAAGGTGTGATCGCCAATGGTGGCCACCTGGTAGGCGTTGCGCCAGCTCGGGTTGGCGATTGCCAGGGCGGCGAAGTGGCTCGCACCCGGGACGATCTCCTTGCGCTCACCGGCCGGCAGGGCCCAGTTGCGCTCGGCATCGAAGGCCACGGTCATCGCTTCCTGCCAGGCATCGGCGTTGCCGAGCTGGGTGCCGGGCGCCACGATGGTTGGGGCGAACTGCTTGCGGGCGGTCACCACCTGGCACATCGAGTCGCCCCACAGGCCGCTGTCCAGGCGGCGCAGGGCCACTTCCGCGACGGCTTGCTGGCCGCGCAGGGTCTGGTCACGCGCTTCGAGGTAGACGGTCGTGCTCAGGCACAACGAATCGGCGGCAGGCTGCGGCAACAACTGTGACAGCCAGAGAATCCAGGCCAGTTTCATAAATCTCCTTGCTCCGTGTAGGCCGCACCTGGCTGTTCCATCCGATCATGCGGACGGGGCGTGGGTACGACTTGGCGTCATGGGGAGGCGGCCATCGGGGCCGCCCGGGGGCGGACCCGAATAGACGTGGGGTCCGCGCGCTCACTCGAACTGGGTGGTGAGCGGGAAAGTTGGCGCACGATAGGGGGGGATTTCCCAATACATCCTGAACCCGAACGCTTGACATTCAGGTTAGGAGGTGGGGCTGAATCGGCCGTTCAGCCCCGTATTCAGGTCGGTTTCGACCCGGATCAGAGCGCGGCCGCGACCCGGCTGCCCTGATCGATCGCGCGCTTGGCGTCGAGTTCGGCGGCCACGTCCGCACCGCCGATCAGCTGCGCATGGATGCCGGCGGCCTGCAGCGCGGCGTGCAGATCACGGCGCGGTTCCTGGCCGGCGCAGACCACCACATGGCTCACCGGCAGCAGCTGTTCCTGGCCGTCCACGCCGATACGCAGGCCGCTGTCATCCACGCCCAGGTACGTCACGCCACCCAGCATGCTCACGCCCTTGGCCTTGAGCGTGGCGCGGTGGATCCAGCCGGTGGTCTTGCCCAGCCGGGCGCCGGGCTTGCCCGGGCTGCGCTGCAGCAGCCAGACCTTGCGCGCGGGTGCTTCAGGTGCCGGTTTGGCCAGCGCGCCCCGGCCCTCGAAGCTGGGGTCCACGCCCCACTCGGCCATCCAGCGTGCCGGGTCCAGCGCGGAGGAGGGCCCCTGGTGGACCAGGAACTCGCCGACATCGAAGCCGATCCCGCCGGCGCCGATGATCGCGACCTGCTCGCCCACCTGGACCCTGCCGAGCAGCACATCCAGGTAGGTGACCACCTTGGGGTGGTCGGCGCCGGGGAAATCCACTCGGCGCGGGGTGATGCCGGTGGCGATCACCACCGCGTCGAAACCGGCCAGCGCGGCCACGTCGGCCACGGTATCCAGCTTCACCTCGACACCGGTCTCGCCCAGCTTGTGGCGGAAATAGCGCAGCGTCTCGTGGAATTCTTCCTTGCCCGGGATGCGCTTGGCGACATTGAACTGCCCGCCGATCTCGCTGCCGGCGTCGAACAGCGTCACCGCGTGGCCACGCTCGGCAGCCACGGTCGCGCAGGCCAGCCCGGCCGGCCCGGCACCGACCACGGCGATCCGGCGCGGGGCGGTGGTCGGGTGGTAGACCAGCTCGGTCTCGTGCACGGCGCGCGGGTTGACCAGGCAGCTGGCGGTCTTGTTCTCGAACACGTGGTCCAGACAGGCCTGGTTGCAGGCGATGCAGGTGTTGATCGCCTCCGGACGCCCGGCGCGTGACTTGTTGGCCCACTGCGGGTCGGCCAGCAGCGGCCGCGCCAGCGACACCATATCGGCCCCGCCCGCAGCAAGGATGCGTTCGGCCACGTCGGGCATGTTGATGCGGTTGGTCGCGATCACCGGCACGCGGACATGCGGCTTGAGCTTGGCGGTGACCCCGGCAAAGGCGCCGCGTGGTACCGAGGTCGCGATGGTCGGGATGCGCGCCTCGTGCCAGCCGATGCCCGAATTGATCAGCGTGGCGCCCGCCGCCTCGATCGCCTGCGCCTGCTGCACGATCTCGGCCCAGTTGCTGCCGTCGGGCACCAGATCCACCAGCGAGAGCCGGTAGATGATGATGAAGTCCGGCCCGCAGGCCTCGCGGATGCGGCGCACGATCTCGACGGCGAAGCGCATGCGCTGTGCCGCGTCGCCGCCCCAGCGGTCGGTGCGCTGGTTGGTACGCGGGGCGATGAACTCATTGATCAGATAGCCTTCCGAACCCATCACCTCGACGCCGTCGTAGCCGGCCTCGCGGGCCAGCCGCGCGCTGCGCGCGTAATCAGCGATGTGGCGCTCCACCCCGCGCGCGGACAGCGCCCGCGGAGTGAACGGGTTGATCGGGGCCTTCAGCTTGGAGGGGGCCACCGAGAGGGGGTGGTAGGCGTAGCGGCCGGCATGCAGCAGCTGCAGGCAGATCTTGCTGCCGTTGTCGTGCACGGCCCGGGTGACCTGGCGATGCGGTCGCACTTCCCACGGCCAGGACAGCTTGCCACCGAACGGCTTGAGCCAGCCGACCACGTTGGGCGCGAAGCCGCCGGTGACGATCAGCCCGACGCCGCCGGCGGCACGCTCGGCGAAATAGGCCGCCAAGCGCGGGAAATCGCGCGCACGATCTTCCAGGCCGGTGTGCATGGACCCCATCAGGACCCGGTTGCGCAGCTGGGTGAAGCCCAGGTCGAGCGGGGTGAACAGATGCGGGTAGGCGGTGGATTCGGCGGCTGGCGACATGTGGATACGCTTGCGTACGGAAGCCCGCAGGGTGCCGCGAATGCCTCTGAAGAGCAAGCGCAGGCGCCCCGGCCGGTGCCGATCGCCGGTCCGGCACCGGCGCTGTTATGGCGCGACGGCGGCCGGGGCGGGCTTGCGGATGCCGAACAGCGGCAGGGTAACCCCGCACAGCGGGCCGATCAGCAGCGCGAAGGCGAGCGTGCCCACGCCGACATTGCCGCCGAGCCACCAGCCGATCAGCAGCACGGTGCCTTCGATCGCGCTGCGCACGATCCAGATCGGCCAGCCGGTGCGGGCGTGCAGGCCAGTCATCAGGCCATCGCGCGGGCCGGGCCCGAAGCGTGCGCCGATGTACAGGCCGGTAGCCAGCGCGACCAGCAGCAGGCCGCAGATGAACATCGGGATCTGCCAGGCCAGTCCCTGCACCTGCGGCAGCAGCCACAGCCCGAACTGCGCGCTTGGGCCGATCAGCAGCACGTTGAGCACGGTGCCCAGGCCGGGTTTCTGCCGTATCGGCCACCACAGCAGCAACACCAGCGCGCCGATCACGTTGGTGGCCACGCCGAAGGACAGCGGCGTCTGCAGCGCGATGCCCTGTGACAGCACATCCCAGGGCGCCACGCCGATCGCCGCGCGGATCATCACCGCCGCGCCGAAGCCATACAGGAACAGACCAAGCAGGAGTTGCAGCAGGCGCAGGGGCAGGGACGTGGGCATGTCGGTTTCACCGGAAGGGCCACTGACTGTAGGGGGCCCTTCGCACCGCCGACAGATACAGATACGCGCGAATCTGCGCAGACACATTGCCGCGCGCGTCAGTCCCAGCCGGACAGCACCAGTTTGCCGATCACGCCGCCGCCTTCCAGCTGGCGATGTGCCTCACGCAGGTTCGCTGCGGTGATCGAGCCCAGATGCGTATGCGCGGTCGTGCGCAGTTCGCCCGCGTCGATCAGGCTGGCGGCTCGGCTCAGAATGCGGTGCTGTTCGATCATGTCCTCGGTCTGGAAGCGCGACCGGGCAAACATGAACTCCCAATGGATGCCGATGCATTTGGCTTTGTACGGATCGCCGATGCGCAACGGTCCGCGCGGTTCAACGATCAGCCCCACATGTCCCTGCGGGGCCAGCAGCTCGCCCAGCGCCTCCCAGTACTGGTCGGTGTCGGCCAGGTTCAGCGCCACCTGCACCTGCGCGATGCCCAGTGCCTGCAATTGCGCAGCCAGCGGCTGGCGATGATCGATCACGTGGTCGGCGCCCATCTGCATGCACCACGCACGGGTTTCCTCGCGCGAGGCGGTGGCGATCACGCTGAAGCCGGCATGGCGCGCGAGCTGGGTCGCCATCGAACCGACGCCGCCGGCACCGCCGATGATCAACAGGTGCTGCCCGCGATGGCGGCGGTCTTCAAGGTGCAGCGGCATGCGCTGGAACAGCAGTTCCCACGCGGTCAGCGTGGTCAACGGCAACGCGGCGGCCTCGGCGAAATCCAACGTGGTGGGTTTGCGCCCGACCAGGCGTTCGTCCACCCACTGATACTGCGCATTGCAACCCGAGCGGGTGACATCGCCCGCGTAATACACCTCATCGCCGGGGGCGAACGCGGTGACCTCCGGGCCTACCGCCTCGACCACGCCGGCCGCGTCATACCCCAGGATCCGCGCAGGATTCTCCTGCTGCGGGCGCGGCGCGCGCTGTTTGGTGTCGACCGGATTGATGGAAACAGCCTGTATTCGCACCAGCAGGTCGCGTCCCTGCGGCGCGCCCGGTGGCGCAATGCTCAGGTCCTGAAGTGCGGCGGGGTCGTCAATCGGCAGATATCGGGTCAGTCCCACGGCTTTCATATCGGCTCCGGAAACGAGGGGGGCACCCTCATCATACGGATCACGACGTCGCTGTTTTTGCGCTGAATCAAGGCGCAATCGGCATTTGAACCCTCACGTGAAAAATGTGTCGCGACGTCGCCTGAATTAGGCAAAACCCTTGTCATTGCTGGGTCTTGCGGAATTTCATCAACCTGTATAGGGTGCCACCAGCTGGACCCGGTAGAGGTCTGGCGGTCGTCTTCACATGTTACGGGACTGTTAACATCACCTTCACTCGCCTGAGCATAATGTTCGCGGCGGTGGCGTGCTGAATCGGCAGTCTGAAAACGACGCAGTAGTGCTGGCCCATGCCTCTACCGGTTTCATACCCCCGAAATAGGAGCTGTACTCAATGAACAAGAAGATCCTCACTGCCGCGCTGCTGGGCGGTCTGGCTTTCGCCCAGGCTGCATCGGCGCAGGATTTTGACGACCGCTGGTACCTGACCGGTTCGGCCGGCTTCAACTTCCAGGATAGCGACCGTCTGACCAACGACGCTCCGTTCGTTACCCTGGGCCTCGGTAAGTTCATCAGCCCCAACTGGTCGCTGGATGGCGAGCTGAACTACCAGAATCCGAACTTCGACGCCAACCAGGATCTGAACTGGAGCCAGTACGGCGCCTCGCTCGACCTGCGTCGCCACTTCATCCAGGAAGGCCGCGGCTGGAACCCCTACCTGCTGATGGGTCTGGGCTACCAGAAGTCGGAAGAAGAGTATCCGGCACTGAACACCAATGGTCCGCGTGAGCGCAAGGACGGCAACTTCGCCGCCAAGGTCGGCGTCGGCCTGCAGACCACCTTCGAAAAGCGCGTCGCCGTGCGTGCCGAAGTGGCCTACCGCGCTGACTTCGACGACCAGAGCATTGCTGCTCCGAGCGAAGACTGGTTCGGCGACGTGCTGGCTTCGGTCGGCGTCGTGATCCCGCTGGGCCCGGCCCCGGTTGCTGCCGTGCCGGCTCCGGCTCCGGTTGCGCCGAGCTGCGCCGATCTGGATGACGACGGTGACGGCGTCAACAACTGCGACGACAAGTGCCCGAACTCGCAGCCGGGTCAGACCATCGGTCCGGACGGTTGCCCGGTCCCGGTGTCGATCGATCTGAAGGGCGTGAACTTCGACTTCGATAAGTCGAACCTGCGTCCGGACGCGGTTGCGATCCTGAGCGAGGCTTCGGAAATCCTGAAGCGTTACCCGGATCTGCGCGTTGAAGTGGCCGGTCACACCGATTCCAAGGGTACCGACGCTTACAACCAGAAGCTGTCCGAGCGTCGTGCTACCTCGGTGTACAACTACCTGACCCAGAACGGCGTTGACGCTTCGCGTCTGGTCGGTCCGATCGGTTACGGCGAGAGCCGCCCGATTGCGCCGAACACCAACCCGGATGGTTCGGATAACCCGGAAGGCCGCGCCAAGAACCGCCGTACCGAGCTGAACGTCCAGAACTAATCCTTCTGGTAGTACAGTCTCACTAAGCAGGGCCCGGCATTGCCGGGCCCTGTTTTTTTTTGTCTTCTCTCAACTCGACAGTTGGGCCCTTCCGCGCGCGTCACGCCCCGTAGCGACCGGTAGGCCCCTTGGCAAATGTCCCCCGGCCGCCGCCTGACGGCGACGGCCTCCTCCTTGATTTTGCCCAAGGGCCTACCGGCCGCTACGAGGCTCGGCGTGCTGTAAGTCCACTAAAACCCAGCCTTTCGTTGCGGCGCCAACGGGCTTTGCCCAGCGCTCGACGCACTGGCCGCCGAGAGTCAAAAAGTTCGCCGTTCGCTTCAAGAAGTGCCCTCGCCGATGGAGAAGCGCCTTGTCACGCATCCAGTCGGGTCGAATCCTGGAAATCGACAATAAATCCAATAAGTTGCCGTATTCATTGAAAGTGGCGCTTGAAAGACGTTGTGGCGCTGTTAAACTCGCCGCGTCGACCCCTTCCTGGATGCATCCCATGCAGCGTTTTGCACTGGCCGCCGCGCTTGGCCTGGCCCTGGTTCCCACCGCCCACGCTGCCGTGGACTGTTCGGCACCTGCCAGCGCATCGCCGCTGCCGCTGCCGGCCACCGCGATCGCACCGGTTGCCGAAGAGCTGTACATCCGCAACGTCCAGTTGGGCATGCCCGCCGGCGTGCTGACCTCCAGCTACGACCGCGAGCAGTCGCTGGACAGCGTGCTGCAGCGCCTGCGCATCGACGGCTGCCAGAACATCGCCAAGGCGATTCCCAGCGCACCGGTGATCAACCCGAACGATCCGGCGGCCTACAAGCCGCAGACCGAGTTCGACAACACGCCGTGGCGCTTTGACATGAGCCAGAACGGCAAGCGCATGACCGCCGAAGAATTCGACGCCTGGATGAAAGCGCGCGGTGTGCGCGTGGTCAAGGCGCGCCCGGTACCGGCTTCCGTGCCGGCCGCCACCAGCGAAGCACCGGCTGAGACCAAGCCGGCGGACAAGAAGTAAGCCGCCTGAGCGGAGCACGATGACGACACGCCGGCCACCCGCCGCGAACGCGTCCCGACCACGCCGCCCCGAGCGGCGTGCGAGCCCTGCAACAGCTGCCCGCAACGCCGCCTCCAGCACCCCTGCGGGCGCACCGCGCCATGGCCTGGCGCGCGTGCTGTCCAAGGCCGGGCTGTGCTCGCGGACCGAAGCCGCACGCTGGATCGCCGATGGCCGGGTGACGGTCGACGGCCGTGTCATCAACAACCCCGAATTTCCGATCATCGACGGGCGCCATCACGTGCGCGTCGATGGTCAGCCGCTGGATGCGCCCAAGCGCGTGCACCTGATGCTCAACAAGCCGCGCGGCCTGGTCACCACCGCGCAGGACGAGCGCGGCCGCGACACCGTTTATCGCTGCTTCGATGCTGCCAGCCTGCCGTGGATCGCGCCGGTCGGGCGCCTGGACAAGGCCAGCGAAGGCCTGCTGCTCTTCAGCAATGATCCGCAGTGGGCCGCGCGCCTGACCGATCCGGCCACCGGCCCGGACAAGACCTATCACGTCCAGATCGATGCCCTCCCCGATGCCGCGCAGCTGCAGGCGTTGTGTACGGGCATCGAGGATGAGGGCGAACTGCTGCGCGCGCGACGCGCCACGCTGCTGCGCAGTGGCGACAAGACCGCCTGGCTGGAAGTGGTGCTGGAGGAAGGCCGCAACCGGCACATCCGCCGCCTGCTCGCCGCGTTCGACATCAACGTGCTGCGCCTGGTGCGCGTGGCGATCGGC
The DNA here is from genome assembly GCF_054188265.1 of Stenotrophomonas sp. IS26. NCBI lineage: Bacteria > Pseudomonadati > Pseudomonadota > Gammaproteobacteria > Lysobacterales > Lysobacteraceae > Stenotrophomonas > Stenotrophomonas sp. IS26. The sequence goes on along the minus strand of NZ_JBSZJV010000003.1, from coordinate 288,515 downwards.
CAGCTGCCGCTGGGCGAGCTGGGCAAGGGCGCCTGGCGCGAGCTCAGCCCACACGATCTGGAGCTGCTTTACGCCGTGGCCGACAGCGCCGCGGCCACACCGTGACCTCGTGGCCTGCCGGCATGTGGCAGGCCATTCGACCCGGGCAATGGATGGCCTTCGAAGGGATGTTCCGTTCAATACCGGGAGTAAGACCATGCACGTCAGTACCCTCAACCGTTCCCTGTTCCGCGGCGCCTGCCTGTTGTTGCCGGCCGCGCTGCTGACCGCCTGTGGCGGCCACAAGCAGATCGCCAAACAGGATCCGCCGGTGACCGACAAGGTGGTGGAGATCAAGATCCCCGAGCTGGATGGCCGCGGCAGCTACCGCTTCCTGATGAGCGATGGCGACAAGCGCATGAGCGCCGACGAGTTCGATGCGTGGATGAAGGCCAACGGCATCCGCGTCGCCAAGGGCAACGGCCAGGATGGGCCGGTCGCCGCACCGGTGGTGGTGGCCAGCAAGGAACAGGCCCAGGACAAGAAGAAAAAGAAAAAATAAAAAAACGCCGGGCACTGCCCGGCGTTCTGTGGGGACGGCGCGCAGGGCGCCGTCGTCCGGTCACCCCTTGATCACGCCCAGTTCCAGGCCGATCCGGGTGAAGGCATCGATGGCACGGTCCAGGTGCGCACGCGTGTGCGCGGCGCTGATCTGGGTGCGGATGCGGGCCTGCCCCTTGGGCACCACCGGGAAGAAGAAGCCGATCGCGTAGATCCCTTCTTCGAGCAGGCGCTCGGCGAACTTCTGCGCCAGCGGCGCGTCGTACAGCATCACCGGGCTGATCGGGTGCACGCCCGGCTTCACATCGAAACCAGCAGTGGTCATCTTCTCGCGGAAGTAGGCAGTGTTCTGCGCCAGGGTATCGCGCAGGTCATCGGCGGCGGCCAGCATCTGGAAGGCCTTGATGCCGGCGGCGACCACGTGCGGCGGCAGCGAGTTGGAGAACAGGTACGGGCGCGAGCGCTGGCGCAGCAGTTCGATCACTTCGGCGCTGGCGCAGGTGAAGCCGCCCAGCGCACCGCCCATGGCCTTGCCCAGGGTGCCGGTGATGATGTCGATCTTTTCCAGCACGCCCTTGACCTCGGCCGAGCCGCGGCCGGTCGCGCCGAGGAAGCCGGTGGCATGGCATTCGTCGATGTGCACCAGTGCGTTGTACTTCTTGGCCAGTGCGGTGATCTCATCCAGCGGGGCGATGAAGCCGTCCATCGAGAACACGCCATCGGTGGTGATCAGCTTGGTCTTGCAGCCGGCCGCATCGGCGGCCTGCAGCTGGGCTTCCAGATCGGCCATGTCGCAGTTGGCGTAGCGGAACCGCTTGGCCTTGCACAGGCGCACGCCATCGATGATCGAGGCATGGTTGAGCGCGTCGGAAATGATCGCGTCGTGCTCGCCCAGCAGCGGCTCGAACAGGCCACCGTTGGCATCGAAGCAGGCCGCGTACAGGATGGTGTCCTGCTTGCCGAAGAAATCGGCGATCTGCGTTTCCAGCTGCTTGTGCAGGTCCTGGGTGCCGCAGATGAAGCGCACCGAGGCCATGCCGAAGCCATGGGTATCCAGCGCGTCCTTGGCGGCCTGGATCAGGTCCGGATGGTCGGCCAGGCCCAGGTAGTTGTTGGCGCAGAAGTTCAGCACCGTACGGCCGTCGTCCAAGGTGATCTCGGCCGACTGCGGGCTGGTGATGATGCGTTCGGACTTGAACAGGCCCTGGGCGCGGATCGCCTCCAGTTCTTCAACGTAGTGCTGGGTCAGCGAGGCGGTGGTGGCGTCGGTCATGGCAGGCAGTCTTCGGCACGGGAAACCCGGGATTTTACCCGTCGGGGGCGACGGCGGGGTTGCCGCCGGCGGTGGAAGGGCGGGGCAGGCCGGGGGACGGTTGCAGACGTGATTGTTGCATCGCAATATCAATCAGGTTAAAAAACTGTAAACCGCGCCGTTCCGCCCACCCCACCCACGTCTGGAGAGACCCCGCATGAACCACGCCACGCGCTGTACCACCGCCGTTGTGCTCTGCGCCGCCCTGCTTGCCCCGTTTGCCGCCAGCGCCCAGGACGAGGCCGAATCGCCGTTCAGCTGGAACGTCACCGCGGTGTCGGACTACGTGTTCCGTGGTGTGTCCCAGACCGATGAGGATCCGACACTGCAGGCCGGCTTCACCTATACCTCGCCGGTAGGCCTGTATGCGGGCGTGTGGGGCTCGGGCGTGGACTTCGGGCCGGGCGACCCAAGCACCGAGATCGACTACCTGATCGGCTACGGGGTGGATGTCACCGACGGCGTCAATTTCGATGTGCTGCTCAACCGCTACACCTATCCGGGCGCCAGCGAGCTGAACTACAACGAGCTGATCACCACCACCACCTTCGCCGAGCAGTACAAGCTGACGGTGGCCTACACCGATGACCTGTCCGGGTCCGATACCAAGAGCTGGTATTACGCGGTGGGCGGCGAGTGGGGTCTGCCCAATGATTTCACCCTGAGCGCGAACGTGGGCCGCACCTCGCTCGAGACCGATTTTGGCAAGGACTACACCGACTTCAACGTCGGCGTGAGCCGCCAGTTCGGCCTGTTCAACCTGGGCCTGGGGTACCACGGCACCGATGGCGCCGGTCGCGACAACAACGGCAAGCTGGCTGACAACCGCGTGGTGTTCACGGTCGCCGTTGGCAAGTAGCCGGCCACTGGCCGGCGCCGACACCGCCGGCCACCTCGCGAACCAGAAAAGGCGCCCGGATGGGCGCCTTTTCAATGTTGGCCTCACACCGGAACCCTTGCTGGAGAACAGCCCCCATGTTGTTCAAGGGGGCGCGCCAACGGCGCGGGAATCAAGGTGGAATGGACAATGGATCATCTGTGCCGAAGGCACAGGTGATCAATTCCAGCTCAAGACCACCTTGCCAGCCTTGCCCTGTTCCATCAGGTCGAAGCCCTTCTGGAACTCATCGATCGGCAGCTGGTGGGTCATCACCTTGCCGAGCGGGAAGCCGGACAGCACCAGCTGGGTCATCTTGTACCAGGTCTCGTACATCTTGCGGCCGTAGATGCCCTGCACGGTCAGGCCCTTGAAGATGATCTTGTCCCAGTCGCAGCCGGCACCCTTGGGCATGATGCCCAGCATGGCGATCTTGCCGCCGTGGTACATGCAGTCGAGCATGTCGTTGAACGCGCGCGGGTTGCCGCTCATTTCCAGGCCCACGTCGAAGCCCTCCATGTGCAGCTCCTTCATCACGTCCTTGAGCGAGGTGTTGGAGACGTTCACCACGCGGGTGGCGCCCATGTCGGCGGCCAGCTTCAGGCGGAAATCATTGACGTCGGTGACCACCACGTTGCGCGCACCGATGTGCTTGCAGATGCCGGCGGCGATGATGCCGATCGGGCCGGCACCGGTGATCAGCACGTCCTCGCCGATCACGTTGAACTCCAGCGCGCAGTGCGCGGCGTTGCCGTACGGATCGAAGAAGGCGGCCAGCTCGGACGGGATCTGATCTGGGATGGGCCACAGGTTGCTGGCCGGCATCACCATGTATTCGGCGAAGGCGCCGTTGACGTTGACGCCGATGCCCACGGTGTTCGGGCACAGGTGCTGGCGGCCACCGCGGCAATTGCGGCAATGGCCGCAGACGATATGGCCTTCGGCCGAGACGCGCTGGCCGATCTCATAGCCGGTCACGCCCGGGCCGATCTCGGCGATGCGGCCGACGAACTCGTGGCCGATGGTCAGGCCCGGCTTGATCGTACGCTGGCTCCACTCGTCCCACAGGTAGATGTGCAGGTCGGTACCGCAGATGGCGGTTTTTTCCAGCTTGATCAGGACCTGGTTCGGGCCGGGGGTGGGGACCGGAACTTCTTCCAGCCAGATGCCCTTGGCGGCTTCGCGTTTGACCAGGGCCTTCATTGTTTGCTGCGCCATCGGGGTGGAACTCGTCTGGGGGAAAACGCGGATTATAGAGGGCTGCGCGGAATTCCCATGTTGCGCTGCGGGTGCGTTGGCGGAACGAAAGGCGGGGGTGCATGGGCGTTTCGAACGGCGCCGCTGCGCTCGCCGGGCCATGCCCGGCGGACGGCGGCCTGGCCTGGCCCATGACTTCCGGGGATCGGGCCGTGGCAGGGGCTGGGCTACACTCGGCGGTTCTTTCACCAGGGGCTGCTCAATGCGCTCGAACCTGCTTGCCTTCTCCGTCGTCGCCAGCCTTGGGCTGGTCCAGGTCGCCCATGCCGCTGAAGGCATGTGGGTGCCGCAGCAGCTGCCGGAAATCGCCGGCCCGCTCAAGCAGGCCGGCCTGAAGCTGTCCCCGGAGCAGATCTCCAACCTGACCGGCGACCCGATGGGTGCGGTCGTGGCATTGGGCGGCTGCACCGCCAGCTTCGTCTCCCCGCAAGGCCTGGTGGTCACCAACCACCACTGCGCCTACGGCGCGATCCAGCTGAACTCGACCGCCGAGAAGAACCTGATCAAGGATGGCTTCAACGCCCCGACCCTGAAGGACGAACTGAGCGCCGGCCCGAACGCCCGCGTGTTCGTGCTGGACCAGATCACCGACGTCACCGACCAGGCCAAGGCCGCCATCGCCGCCGCCGGCAAGAACCCGCTGGCCCGGACCCGCGCGCTGGACGCCTTCGACAAGGCCCAGACGGCCGCCTGTGAAGCCGATGCCGGCTTCCGCTGCCGCCTGTACAGCTTCTCCGGTGGCAACACCTACCGCCTGTTCCGCAACATGGAAATCAAGGACGTCCGCCTGGTCTACGCGCCCCCGGGCAGCGTCGGCAAGTTCGGCGGCGACATCGACAACTGGATGTGGCCGCGCCACACCGGCGATTTCTCGTTCTACCGCGCCTATGTGGGCAAGGACGGCAAGCCGGCCGCCTTCTCGGCCGACAACGTGCCTTACCAGCCCAAGCACTTCCTGAAGTTCGCCGACCAGCCGCTGGGCGCCGACGACTTCGTGATGGTGGCCGGCTACCCGGGCCGCACCAACCGCTACGCCTTGGCCGGCGAGTTCAATGAAACCGCCAGCTGGACCTACCCGACCATCGCGCGCCACTACAACGCGGTGCTGAAGATGATCGACGAGGCCGGCAAGGCCGACCCGGACGTCAAGGTGAAGTACGCCGCCACTGCGGCCAGCATGAACAACGTGGCCAAGAACTATGCCGGCCAGCTGGAAGGTTTCAAGCGTATCGACGCAGCCGGCCAGAAGCAGGCCGAAGAAGCCGCCGTGCTGGCCTGGCTGAAGAAGCGCGGTGCCGCCGGCAAGCCGGCCCTGGCGGCGCATGCGCAGCTGGTCCAGCACCTGGACACCAGCAAGACCACGCGTGAGCGCGACCTGTTCGTCAGCCAGTTCAACAGTACGTCCGCAGTGGGCTCGGCGATCACCCTGTATCGCCTGTCGATCGAACGCAGCAAGGCCGATGCCGAGCGCGAAGTCGGCTACCAGGAACGCGATCTGCCCTCGATCGAAGGCGGCCTGAAGCAGATGGACCGCCGCTACGTGCCGCGCATGGACCAGCAGCTGCAGACCTACTGGCTGAGCCAGTACGTGGCCCTGCCGGCCGCGCAGCGCAGCAACGAGGTGCTCAACCAGTGGCTGGCGGGCAGCGATGCGGCGGCCGTGCAGGGCCTGGTCGGCAAGCTCTCGGGCACCAAGCTGGGCAGCCTGGATGAGCGCCTGACGTGGTTCAAGGCCGACCGCGCCGCCTTCGAGGCCAGCACCGATCCGGCGATCCAGTACGCGGTGGCGGTGATGCCGGCGCTGCTGAAGCAGGAAGAGCAGAAGAAGACCCGCGAAGGCGAGTCGCTGGTGTCGCGCCCGCTGTATCTGCAGGCCGTGGCCGACTACAAGAAGAGCAAGGGCGAGTTCGTCTATCCGGACGCCAACCTGTCGCTGCGCATCACCTTTGGCAACGTCATGGGCTACGGCAAGGACGGCGTGAACTACACCCCGTTCACCACCCTGGAAGGCGTGGCCGCGAAGGAAACCGGCGAAGACCCGTTCGATTCGCCCAAGGCGCTGCTGGAGGCGGTCAAGGCCAAGCGTTACGGCGGCCTGGAAGACAAGCGCATCGGCTCGGTGCCGGTGAACTTCCTGTCCAACCTGGACATCACCGGCGGCAATTCCGGTTCGCCGGTGCTGGATGCCAACGGCAAGCTGGTCGGCCTGGCGTTCGATGGCAACTGGGAGTCGGTCAGCTCGAACTGGGTGTTCGATCCGGTGATGACCCGCATGATCGCGGTCGACAGCCGTTACATGCAGTGGATCATGCAGGAAGTGGCGCCGGCGCCGCAGCTGCTCAAAGAACTGAACCTCAGCAAGTAAGCCGACCCGTCGGTTTCCAGAACCCCGCAGCGACATCTGCGGGGTTTTTTCATGTGCGAATGACAGTCAAACGCGTGGCGTCTTGCTTTCTCCTGCGGGAGCGCGCCGGGCAGGGCTGGGCGAGACACGGCGCGTCCTGCCAGAGGCTACCCGGCCTCAGCCTGCGCGGGCCAGTCAGGCGCCACGCTCTACGAGCCATCCGCCAGCAAGCCGCCGAGCAAGCAGATCACGTACACCAAACAGCCACACAGCTTCACCGCCGCGACCGGGTATCATCCCTGTTCCGCGTGCTTTCACAGGATGTGAACGAAGCGCCGGAACCTCATCCCCCAAGGACCCCTTGTCCGCATGCGCATCCTGCTTGCCCGTCACGGCGAAACGCCGTGGAATGCCGAAGGCCGCTACCAAGGCCAGATCGATATCCCGTTGTCGCCGATCGGCGAAGCCCAGGCCAAGGCACTGGGGGAACGTCTGAAGTCCGTCGACATCACCCGCGCCGTTGCCTCACCGCTCGCGCGCGCCCAGCTCACCGCCCAGCTCGCCCTCGGTGCCGAACGCGCCCCGATGCTGCAGACCGAGCCGGACCTGCAGGAAATCGCCCACGGCGAATGGGAAGGCCTGCTGGCCAGCGAGATCCACGACAAGGATCCCTCCCGCCTGCGCGCCTGGCGCGAAGAACCGGACACCGTGCTGATGCCCGGCGGCGAATCGCTGCGCCTGGTGCTCGAGCGCAGCTGGCGTGGCCTGGCCCGTGCCGCGGAAGGCCTGGGCGAGCACGACACCCTGCTGGTGGTCGCCCATGACGCCGTCAATCGCGTGATCCTGTGCCGCATCCTCGGCCTGCCGATCTCGCGCCTGTGGACCTTCCGCCAGGCACCGACCACCCTCAACCTGCTCGAAGGCCCCGACCTCGATCAGCTGGAAGTGGTCCGCCTCAACGACTGTGCGCACCACACCCCGTTCTTCGGCGAAGCCAAACACCGCGCGCTGTAACGTACTGCGTCCCATCCTGCCGTCCGCCCCAACGATTCCGATCCAACGACCATGACCACCATCGTCCGCCCGCAGACCCTCTCCGATTGGCTCAGCTACATCGAGCAGCAGCACCCCGCCACCATCGACATGGGGCTGGACCGGGTGCGTACCGTGGCGCAGGCGATGGGGCTGGGGGCGCCGGCCGAGCGCAGCATCGTGGTCGGTGGCACCAATGGCAAAGGCTCCACCGTCGCCTTCATCGAGGCCATCGCACGTGCCGCCGGCTGGAAGGTCGGTGCATACACCTCGCCGCACCTGCTGCGCTACAACGAGCGCGTGCGCATCGATGGCCGGGACGCCACCGATGACGCCCTGATGGCGGCCTTCAACGCGATCGAGGACGCGCGTGGAGACACCACGCTGACCTACTTCGAATACGGCACGTTGGCCGCCCTGCAGCTGTTCGCGCAGGCGGGCCTGGATCTGGCCGTGCTTGAGGTCGGCCTTGGTGGCCGTCTGGATGCGGTCAACATCGTCGATGGCGACGTGGCGGTGATCACCACCGTCGATATCGACCACAGCGACTGGCTGGGCGAGGACCGCGAAGCGATCGGGACCGAGAAGGCCGGCATCATCCGTGGGTGGAAGCCGGTCATCCTCGGTGAAATCGATCCGCCCTCGAGTGTGCTCGCGCGTGCCTATCTGGTGGGTGCCAACGCCATCCGTGGCGGCAGCGATTTCTTCGCCGATGCCATCGATGGCGAGCGCTGGCGCTGGCGCGATGTCGGCTTCCGTATCGAACTGCCGCACCCGACGCTGCGCGGGCCCATCCAGCGGGCCAATGCCGCGACGGCGATCGCCGCGCTGCGTGCGCTGGATCGTCCGCTGCCGCGCACCGCCTTCATCGAAGGCGTCGCCGCCGCGCGTATCCGTGGCCGTCTGCAGGCCTTCGATCGTGACGGCGTGGAGGTGCTGGTCGATGTCGGCCACAACCCGCAGGCCGCACGCGAACTGGCCACCGCACTGAAGGCCAGTCGCGTCACCGGCGACACCATCGCGGTGTTTGCCGCCCTGCAGGACAAAGATGCCGCCGGGGTGGTCGAGGCCTTGGCCGATCAGGTCCAGCAGTGGCATCTGGCCGGGCTGGAGGGGGCACGTGCGCAGAGCGCCGAGGAACTGCGGGAGCGCCTGGCCGGCACGGCTGCGGCCGGTGCTACGCCGCACGCCACCGTCGTGGACGCCCTGCAGCATGCCGTGACGCAGGCCAAGGCCGGCGATCGCGTGCTGGTGTTCGGTTCCTTCCACACCGCCGCGCAGGCGCTGCAGACCCTCGATCCCGGCGCCTGAGGCTGCTTTGCAGCGCCGTTCAGCCGCATCAGCCGCCGCACACGCGCGCACCCGTATAATCGCCGTGGCATTCCGCCGCGCCGCCTGCCTGCCTTCACGTGGATACTCCTCTGAAACAGCGACTGATTGGTGCCATCGTCCTGGTGGCGTTGGCCGTGATTTTCCTGCCCATGCTGGTCAAGGGTCCCGCACCTGACAGTGGTGTCGCCAACGTGCCGATCAGTGCACCGGCCGCGCCGTCGGATGGCCAGTTCGAAACCCGCGAGCTGCCGCTGGTCGCACCCACCGGTGGCGCCACCGGCCTGCAGAGCGGGGCATCCACCACCCAGCCGCTGGCCGACAGCCCTGCGGTCGCCGCCGATCCGGCGCCGGCGGACACCTCGCCGGCCGTGGCCGCCGGCAACTACGCGGTGAGCTTTGGCGCCTACGCCACCGAAGCCGATGCCGACCGCGTCATCGCCTCGCTGAAGAGCGCCCAGCTGGCCGGCTTCCGCGAGCCGGCCACGATCAATGGCCGCCAGGCCTGGCGCGTGCGCGTGGGCCCCTACGCCGATCGCGCGCTGGCTGAAGCCGGCCGCCTGCAGGCGGTGAAGGTGCGCAACGACGTCAAGGCCGAGGTCATCACCCTGGATGCCCGCGCCGATACCGCGGTTGCCGCCACGCCGGCCGCCACCACACCGGCCCCGGCGGCGGCTCCGCCTGCCTCCAGCGTTGCCGCCGCGCCGGCGGGCACTACCGTGAAAACCGAATCCCTGCCGGCCGAGCCGGTCGCGGCCGCCAAGCCGGAACCGAAGCCGGCCGCGCCCAAGCCCGAGCCCAAGCCGGCCCCGGCGCCGAAGCCCGAGACTGCCGTCGCGGCACCGGCGGCACCGGCTGCCCCGGCCGCCAGCAGCGTTGGTTTCGCCGTGCAGCTCGGTGCCTTCGGCCAGGCGGCCGAGGCCAATGCGCTGCGCGACAAAGTCCGCGCCGCCGGCTTCAGCGCCTTCGTTGAGCAGGTCCGGACCGACAAGGGCACCCTCAGCCGGGTCCGCGTCGGGCCGGTCGCCAACCGCGCCGATGCCGAGAACCTCAAGGCCCAGGTGGCCGCCAAGGTCGGCGTGGCCGGCATGGTCCGCCCGCACCCCTGATGCCTGTTCTGCGCCGCCCCGCACCCGCTGGACGGCGCCTACCGCGCGGCCTGCCGGCATGATCGACATCGTCCTGCTGGTCCTGATCGGGGCCTCCGTCCTGCTTGGCCTGATGCGTGGCTTTGTCGGCATCGTGGTCAGCACGCTGTCCTGGCTGCTGGCCGGCTGGGCCGCGTTCCTGTTCGGCAATGACGCGGCCCACTGGTGGGCGGCGCCGCTGGAACCGGGCACCGGCCATTACGTTGCCGGCTACCTGGGGGTGTTCCTGATCGTCATGATCGCCGTTGGCCTGATCGGCATGCTGATCAAGGCGGCCGTGAAGGTCACCTGCCTGACCGGCGCCGACCGCCTGCTGGGCGGGGCACTGGGTCTGGTCCGCGGCGCCTTCCTGGGCTGCGTGCTGCTGATGCTGGCCGCCTTCACGCCGCTGCCGCAGGAGCCGGCCTGGCAGACCTCGCAGGTGCGGCCGCTGCTGCAGCCTGGCGTGCGCTGGATGCAGGCGCAGCTGCCCGAGATGGCGTTGCCGGAGGTGAATCTGCCGCAACTGCCGACAATGGATTTGGGCAAGCCGCTCGCGACAGGCGATAATGGCGTCCTTGGCGAAGTAGTGGCAGGGCGCGGATGGCCGCGTCCCGTTGACGAGGGGAGGGAGACGGCACCTGCCGACGCTGCGGCGCGCGGGCCGGCTTCCACACTGCCAGTCAATATCGAGCCGGCGCACCCGCGTCCGGACGACACCGCTCCGGCACGGAACGGTACCCCCGGCCAGGCACGGCCACCTTCACTGTAGATGGGCGCAGCCCAGCGGAGAATTCGCACCATGTGTGGCATCGTCGGAATCGTCGGCAACCAGAACGTCGCCGGGCAGTTGTATGACGGCCTGACCGTCCTCCAGCATCGTGGCCAGGACGCGGCCGGCATCGCCACCGCCGACGGCACCCGCCTGCGCGTGCAGAAGGCCAATGGCCTGGTCCGCGATGTGTTCGATGCCAAGCGGATGTCCACGCTGGAAGGCCGCGTCGGCATCGCGCACGTGCGCTATCCCACCGCCGGTTCGGAAGGCATGGACGAGGCGCAGCCGTTCTACGTGAACTCGCCGTACGGCATCGCGCTGGCCCACAACGGCAACCTGATCAATACCGAAGCGCTGCGCCAGCAGGTGTTCGAGCAGGACCGCCGCAACGTCAACACCGATTCGGACAGCGAAGTGCTGTTGAACGTGTTCGCCTTCGAACTGGATGCGCAGCGCCAGCTGACCCCGGAAGCGGCGATCCGCGCCGTGGCCGCCGTGCACCGCCGCGTCAAGGGTGGCTATGCGGTGATCAGCGTGGTGCTGGGCCTGGGCTTGGTGGCCTTCCGCGATCCGCACGGCATCCGCCCGCTGGTGCTGGGCAAGCGCGCGCACGCCGAAGGCGACGAATACATCGTGGCCTCCGAATCGGCCGCACTGGACGTGCTCGGCTTCCAGCGCGTGCGTGATGTGCGCCCGGGCGAAGCCCTGGTGATCACCGCGCGTGGTGAGCTGTTCTCCGAAGTCTGCGCCGAGCCGGTCGAGCACAGCCCGTGCATCTTCGAATACGTGTACTTCGCACGCCCGGATTCGATGATCGACAACGTCTCGGTGCACAAGGCGCGCATGCGCATGGGCATCAAGCTGGGCGAGAAGATCCTGCGCCTGCGCCCGGATCACGACATCGACACCATCATCCCGATCCCGGATACCTCGCGCGATGCCGCGCTGGAGATTTCCAACACGCTCGGGGTGAAGTACCGCGAAGGCTTCATCAAGAACCGCTACATCGGCCGCACCTTCATCATGCCGGGCCAGGGTGAGCGGGTGAAGTCGGTGCGCCGCAAGCTCAACCCGATCCACCTGGAGTTCCGCAACCGCGTGGTGCTGCTGGTCGATGATTCGATCGTGCGCGGCACCACCAGCCAGCAGATCGTGCAGATGGCGCGTGACGCCGGCGCGCGCAAGGTCTACCTGGCCAGTGCCGCGCCGCCGGTGCGCTACCCGAACATCTACGGCATCGACATGCCGGCCGCCGAAGAACTGGTCGCGCACAACCGCAGCATCGAAGAAATCGAAAAGCACCTGGGCTGCGACTGGCTGATCTACCAGGACATCGAGGACATGGAAGCGGCGGTGAGCGAAGGCAATCCGGAGCTGACGTCGTTCGATTCCTCGTGCTTCAACGGCGTCTACCCGACCGGCATCGAGCCGGGGTATTTCGAGCGCATCCAGCAGCTGCGTTCGGACGATGCCAAGCACAAGCGTCGCGCCTGAGGGCAGGGCATGAGTGACGTGTTGGACAGCGCGGCCGGCGATCTGCTGCAGGCCGCGCAGCAGTGCCTGGGCGAGCCGGATCCGCTGCGCAAGGTCGCGCTGACCCAGCACTACGCCGTGCAGTTCCGCGCCGGTCGCCTGAAGGCACCGGCCGATGCGCCGGCGCCGGAGCCGATCCGGATGCCGGGGCGCCCGGCCAGGCCGACCCTGGTCCACCCGCGCGATCTGCCGCGGCGTGGCCTGGGCAGCGTGGAGGGGCGCGCCGCGTTCGTGCACGCCATCGCGCATATCGAACTCAATGCGATCGATCTGGCGTGGGATGCGGTGTACCGCTTCCGCGGCCTGCCGAGCTCCTTCCATGCCGACTGGGTCAGCGTGGCTGATGACGAATCGCGCCACTTCATGCTGCTGCACGATCGGCTGCAGGCCAACGGCTATGCCTACGGCGATTTCGACGCGCATAACGGGCTATGGGAAATGTGCGAGAAAACCGCGCATGACGGGCTCGCGCGCATGGCACTGGTGCCGCGTGTTCTCGAAGCGCGCGGGCTGGATGTCACGCCGGGCATGATCGTGAAGCTGCGTGCCGGTGGCGACCATGCCACCGCCGATGTGCTGGAGATCATCCTGCGCGAAGAGGTCGCGCATGTGGCCGCGGGTTCGCGGTGGTACCGCTGGTACTGCACGCGCGAGAACGTCGAGCCGCGCCCGCGGTTCATGGCACTGCTGCGCGAGTACGCCGGCGGCTTCCTCTATGGCCCGTTCAACCTGGAAGCCAGGCTGCTTGCCGGATTCGACGAAGAAGAACTGGCCGAGCTGATCGAACAGACCGAACTGCGCGGTCAGGTGTTGGCCAGCACCACGCGCTGACCGTTTTCGGTCGGCCGGTTGACATAGAACAGGCCCGGCCCCGGCCGGTACGGCAGTTCCCGCGTGCCTTCATCGGCGGCATAGAGCAGCGCAGTGTCACCCAGTGCATCGAAGTTCCAGTGCGCGGACTGCATCAGGTAATGCTGGCCAAGCGTGCGCTCCTGCGCGGCATCGAGCGGATGGCCGGCCAGCAACCGGGCCGCGATGGGCTGCAGTTCAGCGGGCAACGCCAATGCCGGCAGCTGGTCAGGCGAGGTTGTCCAGGCCACGCCCGCCGCTGCGGCATGCTGGTGCAGCAACCGCAAGGCGATGAACTGGTAACGCGCGTCGATCTCGCGGCGCAGCACCACCGCCGCGTAGGCACGCAGGGTAAATTGCGGCAGGACGCTGCGGCTGCCGGCGACACGCTGCTGTTGCCAGTGGTGCCAGACGTCCACCCAGATCGCGTCATCTCCCAGCCCCAGTGCGCGCTGCCAGCGCCGACACGTCGCCTGTGCGGCGCGGTAGACAGTGCTCGCGCGCAGCAGCGCCAGCGGCGGTACATCGCCTGCCGCCAGTCCGGTGCCACGCAGCAGCTGTCCCTGTGGGCGGCTCAGCAGCTTGGGTCCTTCGATGCGCTGGTCGTAGCCGCCGCCGATGTTGGCGTGCACGCCTGGCAACGCGATCTCTTCATGTTCGGGCGCCACGCTGGTCAGCGCGAAATGTTCGCGGTGCTCATCGCGCGCGACCAGCTGCACCACCTTGTCCGCACAGCCGGCGGGCAGTGCGACCGCCGGCATCTCACCGGGGTGCTGGCGGCCGATCGCCACCACCGTATCGAGCAGCCCGACGAAGCGCACCGGCCGCACCGCGGCTGGAAATCCCGGCGCCAATGACCAGCCCGAGCGCACCAGTTGCTCGCGCAGCCACGCGGCGGCACCGGGTGTGTTGAGCACGTTCACCGCGTCGCGCGCGCTGGCCGCGCCACGCGAATAGCCAAACAGATCCACCCGCGCGCTGCCGAGTACGCGGCCAGGGTGTGCGCGGGCGAGCTGGCGCAGCGCGTCGGGTAGCAGCTGCTCCAGGGCCCGGCGTCGCTTTGCGCGGACACCGGTGCGGCCGATGCCGAACGCCAGCCCCAGCAGGTCGTCCTCTTCACCGGTGCGCGTGCCCACACCCTCGATATAGATCGACAACGCGAGCATGCTACCTGCGGGCGGCATCTGCCGATGGTCCGGATACAGCGCATGCAGCCGCGCAATGTTGGTCAGGCCGTTGCTGTAGCTGCTGGTCAAGCGGCTCTGGTACGGGGAGGCATCATCGGCGACCACGGCGGGTGGGCGCGGTGTTGGCGTCGTGGCGCCTGCCGGGCGTGAGGCGCGCTGCAGATTGTCAGCGTTGTTGCGGGTGCCATCGAAGAACAGACCGATGTGCAGCGTACTGTCGAGGCGGGTGCGATCGGGTGGGCTCATATCCAGCGCCTGGTTCGGGTCTGCATGCATATCCGCCTGTGTCCGGCCATGATCGACCCGCGGGGTTGAGCAGCAATGGGGACGCACGGTAGGACGATAATTCAATACGCGGCGATGATCGAGATGTCGCTATCGGCATTTTGTTTTGATACCAAGGCCGATATAACGCAAGGTTTACGTGGCCGTGTCGAGCGGTGCCTATTCTGCAGGCCGTTTCCGCACAACGGGCCTTCCCATGACGCTTCACCCACCGGTCCTGAACCGGCGTCGTTTTCTCGGTCTGGCGGCGCTGGGAAGCACCGCGCTCAGCCTCCCCCGGCACGCTCTGGCACAGCATCTGGACGGAGCGCTTACCGCCACGTTCGATGCGGACTGGTGGTGGGGCGCTTTCCGCGCCCTGACCCTCAAAGCCCTGGCGGCGGTCCGGTTGCAGCGCGTGTGGCCAGCCGGGCTGCAGCCGGCGCTCCGGGACAGTGGGCCAGCCTGAACCAAGATGCGGTCGATCACAGTTCGGAAGTTTCGTCCTCAATTTCTATTGAATTCACGCGGTCATGTCGCGCCAGATGGGCATGCCGGCCCTATCGGCTGACCGCAGCACCGACTCCGCTCCCGTTTTTCACTCAAAGAGAGGCGACATGATGTCCAGTTCGATGAGCAAGGCCGCAGGTGTGATCGCGTTGTGTCTGTTGGGGGCCGGTGGCGCTGCCGCGGCGCCGTTGTTCGAGCCGGTCACTGTGTTGAGCCGGGCCGGCAACGCTCATCAACCTGCCCTGCAGGCCCTGATGGGCTCGCCGTCGACCAGCGCGGTGCAGGAGGTACGGGTGGATGCGAGGGCGGTCGCGCCGGCACAGAAACACCTGGAGTTCGAACTGCTGGGACAGCCGGTGCAGGCCCTGCAGAGCAAGGTCGAGACGCTCGCCGACGGCGGCAGCATCTGGTACGGCCAGATCGGCACGCGTGCCGGCGCTCGCCTGATCAAGGCCGGCGCGCCGGACCCGATGAACGCGGTGATCCTGGTGCGTTCGGGCGACACGATCACCGGCTCGATCCGGAAGGACGGCCAGCTGTACCGGCTGCGTCCGCTGAGCGATGGTCGCCATGTGCTGGTGGAAGTGGATGAGGCGCGCATGCCGACCGATCATCCCGCCGAGTACAACACCCTGCCCACCGTGGCGATGCCGGCCAATGACCGGCTCGGGATCGCGGCCGCCTCGTCGGGTACGCCGGCCACCATCCGCGTGCTGGTGGTAGCCACCAATGGTGCGGTGGCGGCCTATGGCGGCAACATGCAATCGCTGGTGCAGCTGGCGGTGGCCGAATCCAACCAGGGCTACAGCAACAGCAATGTCGGCATCACCCTGGAGCTGGCCGGGTACGAGACCACCAGCTACGCCGAGTCGAGCAGTTTTTCCACGGATCTGTCGCGCTTCCGCAACACCAGCGATGGGGTGATGGACAGCATCCATACCAGCCGCAACACCACCCGGGCCGATGTAGCGGTGCTGGTGATCAACAACGCCAGTTCCTGTGGCTTGGCCTCGGGGATCGGCTCCACGGCGGCGACGGCGTTTGCAGCGGTGCATTGGGACTGCGCGGCCGGGTACTACTCCTTCGCGCACGAAATCGGCCACCTGCAGAGCGCACGGCACGACATCGCCACCGACGGGAGCGCTTCGCCGTATGCCTACGGCCATGGCTACCGTTACGAGCCGGCGAGCGGCACCGGCTGGCGCACGATCATGGCCTACAACTGCACACGCAGCTGCCCGCGGTTGAACTACTGGTCCAACCCGAACGTCAGCTACAACGGGATCCCGATGGGCATCGCCAGCAGTGCCGACAACCAGCGCGTGCTGGTCAACACCAAGGCGGCTGTGGCCGCATTCCGCTGATCTGGATTTCCCGCGGCGGCCACTGGGCCGTCGCGGGGGCGGTTCAGTTCGCCAGGGCGTCCAGCGTCCAGCCATCGGGCGTGACGCGCAGCACCGAACCCTGTTCGTACCAGTCACCCAGCACGATGCGGGTGCAGTCTCGCCCGCCGGCCTGCAGCGCGTGGATGGCGGGGCGGTGGGTATGGCCATGGATCATCGTGTCCACGCCATAGCGGCCGAACGTGGCGTCGACCTCTGTCGGCGCGACATCGGTGACGGTTTCGAACTGGGCGCGATCGCCCTGTTTCATTTCCGACTGACGCGCTTGGCTCGCATCGCGCGCCTTCTGCGCGAACGCGATGCGTGCGGCCAGCGGCTGCGACAGGAACTGCGCCTGGAAGACCGGGTCGCGGGTCTGCGTGCGGAACTGCTGGTAGGCGACATCATCCGTGCACAGCAGATCGCCGTGCTGCAGCAGTACCGGACGGCCATACAGGTCGATGACGCTCGGGTCGGGGAGAATCGTGAACCCTGCGCGGCGCGCGTAGTCCTCGCCGACCAGGAAATCGCGGTTGCCGCGGATGAAGTACACCGGCACTCCGGCATCGGCCACGGCATGCAGCGCGATCGCCACCGCATCGGCGGCCGGGGAGGGCGTGTCATCGCCGATCCAGGCTTCGAACAGGTCGCCCAGGATGTACAGCGCCTCGGCCTGCATCGCTTCATCGCGCAGGAAGGCCAGGAACAGGTCGGTGATGGCTGGACGACTCGGGTCCAGGTGCAGATCGGAGATGAACAGCGTGGTCATGGACCCATTGTAAAACGCAGGTGCGCGATGCGCGCGTGCCTGTTGCTCACACCGGCAACGGCAGCCATTGCAGGCTGGCGGCAGCGAGCAGTGCGGCGATGCCGGTCGCGGCCAGCACATCGCTCGGGTAGTGCAGGCCCAGCACCACCCGCGACAGCCCGATCAGTACGGTGAAGGGCACCAGCAGCGGGGCCAGCCACGGGTAGTAGGCCAGTGCCACGATCGTGAAGGACACCGCGTGCAGGGTGTGCCCGGACGGGAAACTGAACTCGTCCAGCGGCGCCACCCAGGCACGGATGCGCAGGTCGGCGGCAAATGGCCGCGGGCGGCGCGTCCAGCGCTTGAGGCCCTTGTACAGCAGCAGTGCCATCAAGCCGGTGGCAGCCATGTGCAACGAAGCACGCAGGCCATCGAAGCCGTCCAGCAGCACCAGCGCGCCCATCAGCGCGTACCAGAACGCGCCATCGCCCAAGCGGCTGATCACCGCGAAGGCATGGCGGATCCGGCGGTGCCGGCAGTAGTGGTTGGCGCGGCGGCACCAACGGGTTTCGCGCCCGCGCAGGGCATCAAGCGGCGTGGTCGGCATGCGGCCTCCGGGCCTGGGCCAGTTCGGCCAGCAGCGCATCGAACTCGGCCACCACGTGCTGCGGATGCAGCCGCTTCATCGCAACGGCGGCCGTGCGGCCGAGCCGGTGGCGCAGGGCGTCGTCGCCGGCCAACTGCACGGCGGCGGTCACAAACTCGCTGTCGTCATTCACGGCAATGCCGTTTTCATCGGTGCGCAGGTACTCGCGGGCAGCGCCGTAATCGAAGGCGACCGTGGCCAGACCGCTGGCCATCGCTTCAAGGGTCACGTTGCCGAAGGTCTCGCTGCGGCTGGGGAAGAGGAACAGATCGCCGCTGGCGAAGTGCCGCGCCAGCGCATCGCCGCGCTGCACGCCGCAGAAGATGAAGTCCGGGTTGTCATGCGACAGCTTGGCGCGTGACGGTCCATCACCGACAAACACGAACCGCGCCTTCGGTCGCACCTGCTGCAGGCGGCGGAATGCTTTGACCGCCAGACCGAGGTTTTTTTCCGGTGCGATGCGGCCGACATAGATCGCCGCGAAGCCGTTGCCATCGATGCCCCATTCCTCGCGCAGTGCCGGATCGCGCCGCTCGGGCTCGAACTGGCTGCTGTCCACCGCGCGCGCCAGCAGACGCACCCGATCAAAGCCCTGTTCGCCGAGGAAGTGCTGCAGCTCCTGGGTCGGCACCAGCGTCGCATCGGCCTGGTTGTGGAAGCGCCGCATCCAGCGCAGGGCGGCCGCCTGCAGCCAGGCCACGCCGTAGTCGGGCAGGTACTCATCGAAGCGGGTATGGAAGCCGGTCGCGACCGGGATCCCGAGGCGCCGCGCGGTGCGCAGTGCCGACCAGCCCAGCGGGCCTTCGGTGGCGATGTAGATCGCGTCCGGCCGCTGGTGTTGCCACTGGCGGGCCAGGCGGGTGGGGGCGGGCAGGCCGAAGCGCAGGCCGGGATAGCGTGGCAGGCCGGCACCGGTGACCAGCACGGTGCTGTCCACCGCCTCGCTGTCGGACGGTTGCCGCGGCCGGACCAGATCGACCTGATGGCCCGCGGCACGCAAACCCAGTTCCAGGCCCTGCACGGTCAAGGCAACGCCGTTGACTTCAGGGGGGTAGGTTTCGGTGACGATGGCATAGCGCATGGCGGGCCTCCGGTATGCCACGCATGCTGGGGCCGGGCGATGTAGCCGACATGACCGCTGTATGACGCTTGGATGACGCACGCGCCGCCACAAAAAGCCACGGCCCCGAAGGGCCGTGGCAGTGACTTGGTGCTATCCGGCGGCGATCAGAAACGCTGCTGGTACTTCATGTACATGAAACGGCCGATGTCGTAGCCGCCGTAATAGGAGAACGCCGAGTTCGGCTGGCTGTACATGATGGGGCCATACTTCTGGAACACGTTGTTGGCGCCGACCGAGACAGTGGCATCCCAGGGCAGGTTGTAACGGAACTGCACGTCGTGGAAGGTGACAGAGCCGCGCCGGTTGTAGTCGCGCGAGCCGGCAAACCAGGGCGCCTGCATGCCCGGGTCGGAGCACTCGTCCGGCCGGGTCTTGACGTCGATGCAGCGTTCCTTCACCCCGGAGTAGTAGCGCGCGGTCCAGCTCACCCCGAAGTCGCCCACGTCCCAGCCCAGGGTCAGGTTGGAGCGCACGCGGAAGCCGCTGCCGATGCCGTTGCTTGGGGTCGGCACGACGTCGGTGTCGTTGGTCGAACGTGACAGGTACGAGCTGACATAGGTGGTCGACCATCCCGTGCTCAGCTTGCCGTAAGCGGTATCCAGATGGTGGCTGAGCTCCAGGTCGTAGCCTTCGGTTTCCACGAAGCCGGAATTGCGCTTGCCGTATTTCAACTGGTCGACGATGCCGGTGACCGGATCGCGGGTGAAGCCGCTGCAGCGCGATGCGATGCCAAGTTCATAGCAGTCACGCAGCATGTCGTTGGGGTGATCGTTGACGATGGTGTTGTCGATGCGGATCTTCCACCAGTCCAGTGCGACGTTGAGGTTGGGCACGAAGGTCGGGCTCCAGACCAGGCCCAGCGTGCGGCTGGTCGAGGTTTCCGGCTGCAGGTCCGGATTGGAGCCATTGGTGAACGGCACCGGGGTCTGGTCGCTGCTGCTGGTGATCGGCACGCCGCCCTGGCGCAGCTGACGGTAGCTGTCCGCATTGGCGATGTCAGCGGCACAGCGCGCGCGGACCTCGGCACTGCTGGCCGAGGCGCCGTAGACGGTATCGCAGGGGTCGCGGTAGCCGGTGGTGAAGGTCTCCGAGCCACCGCCGTACAGATCGGAGATGGTGGGTGCACGGAAGCCTTGCGCCCACGTGCCACGCACCAGCAGCTGCTCGATCGGCTTCCACTTGAAGCCGAATTTGCTGTTGAGGGTGGTGCCGAAGGTGCTGTAGTCCGAGTGACGGGTGGCGGCGTTCAGGCTCAGCTCGCGCGC
Source organism: Stenotrophomonas sp. IS26 (assembly GCF_054188265.1). NCBI lineage: Bacteria > Pseudomonadati > Pseudomonadota > Gammaproteobacteria > Lysobacterales > Lysobacteraceae > Stenotrophomonas > Stenotrophomonas sp. IS26. The sequence goes on along the minus strand of NZ_JBSZJV010000003.1, from coordinate 268,415 downwards.
ACCCGGCAGGTCGGCCAGGATCGGCACGCTCAGCTCCAGGTAGGCCTCGTTGACCTTGTAGTCGCCGCCGGTCGGGCCGGCGGCCAGATTGGTGGTGGCGCCGCTCTGGGCCAGCGGATCGGGAATGAACTCACCGGCCTCCTTGCGGGTTTCCACGCCGAAGGCGAAGCCAAGACCGCCGGCTGGCAGCGTCATGACCGTACCGGCGATGCTGGCGAACCCGTTGCGGGTGGTGGTCTTGCCGCGGGAGACTTCCGGCGGGAACAGATAGTCGATCAGCGCCTGGTTGCCGGTCAGGCCATTGGGGTCATTGCTGCCGTAAGGCACCAGTGGATTCCAGGGCATGCAGCCGGCAATCGGCGCGCCAGGAACGCCGCATTCCACCTTGCCGGTAACCTCGTTGTAGTACGACGGGCCGACCGCGTTCTTGACGCGTTCCTTGTTGAGGTTGCCGGTGGCGCGCTGCAGCAGTTCGCTGCGGTTGTACTGGTAGCCCACTTCCCAATCGAAGTAGCGCTCGCCCACCTCGAAGCTGCCTTCCAGTGCCGCCACCGCACGCCAGGTGGTGAGGTCGCTGGTGCTGACCCGCGGGACCTCCCAGGTGCGGCGATTCCAGGCGATGTCGGTGGGGTTCTCGTACCCATGGTGATTGCCGAACGGATTGAACCAGCTGTCGGCCGACATCCGCCCGATGCCGGCGGTGGAGGACTGCAGCGGATAGCCGGCGATCTGGCGGGTGGACGTGCGCTTGTTGTAGCCCAGCTGAGTGGTCAGGCGGATGTCATCGGTCAACTCCAACCGGCCATCCAGGAACAGCGAATCGCGCTTGAGCGGCGAGATCAGGTGCATCTGTTCCTGCGCGTTGCTGACGTCGCCGGTGACGGGGGTCAAGTCACTGAGATGGTAGTTGCCCGGGTTGGTCGGGTCGGCGCCGCGGTCCAGTGAGTAGTTGCAGCCTGCCGCGGCGGTACAGCCCGGGCCCTTCAGGCCGTTGATCTGACCCCACTGACTGACCTGGGTCCAGTTGTCGCCGGGGTGGCGCGTGGTGTTCGGGAATTGGCTGAACCAGCGATCGCGTGCCCACACCCCCTTCTCTTCGGTGTGCTCGGCCGAGAAGGTCAGCGAAGCGCGGTCGTTGGACCAGCCGGCCACCACGTCGACGCTGTTGCGCGCGCCATCGCCCTGGCTGTACTGGCCGTGGTAGACGTTGGCAGTGACGCCATTGACGTTGTGGCGGGTGATGATGTTGATCACGCCGGCCATGGCGTCCGAACCATAGATCGCCGAGGCGCCGTCCTTCAGCACTTCCATGCGTTCGATCGCCGAGACCGGCACACTGGAGATGTCCTGGTAGCCGCCGGTGTTGATGCCCAGGCGCTTGCCGTTGATCAGCACCAAGGTGCGCTGTGCGCCCAGGTTGCGCATGTCGATGTAGGTGCCACCGGCGTTCTCGCCAGCGGCCAGGACGTTGGAGCGGCTGATGGACGGGCTGCCTACCGCGGTCAGGTTCTGCAGGATGTCGGCGACCGAGCTGAAGCCCTGGCGTTCGATGTCGGCGCGGCTGATCGCGAGCACCGGCTGCGCGGATTCGACATCAACCTGGCGGATGCGCGATCCGGTGATCTCGATGCGGTCCAGGGTGGTCGGGGTGGCGTCCTGGGCGAGGACGGCGGTGGAGGCCAGGCCAGCGGTGCCGGCCACGAGGGCAAGGCGGATCGCCTGCCACAACGGGGTGGTGGATGAAGACATGATCGACTCTCTCTCTCTTATCGGAACGACGTCCAAGAAGTCGGCGGACCCAAGTGCCGCCTGCTTCAAAAGTCCGGCCGTGTGAAGACCGGTGTCCCGAGAGTAGATCGATTGGTTAAGAAGCCATGAAGCACATGTGAGGCCGTTCTCACTATGAGTTCATGGGTGCAGCGATCTGCGAATTCAGCCCATGAATTGCTGCAGATGCACGTTTAGAAACGGTTGAAAAGCGTCATGCAACGAAGGGTCGGAACTGCACACCCAGCCCGGCCATACCCTCGGTTTCCCCGATCAGATCCGCGCGCAGCAGCGGACGCGCATCGATATACGCCTGTGGCAGGATCAGTGACAGTCGCGCGTCATCGGCGGTCAGTTCCAGCGCCGGCATCGGGGTGTCTTCGTGCGCGCGGTTGAGCAGGACCGCCAGGCGCAGCAGCGCGGTCATGCGCCGTGCCGGCTGCAGCAGACGTTCGGGCAGCGCCTCGAAGGCGGACTTGGAAATGTTGCGGCGATGGCTGCGCACCAGCGCGGCCAGCAGCTGCTGTTCCTGCCGCGAGAAACCGGCGATGTCCGAGTTCTCCAGCACGTAGCTGCCATGCACGTGGTAGCCGCTGTGCGCGATCATCAGGCCGAGCTCATGCAGGCGCGCGGACCAGCCGAGCATGCGCGCATCGTCCGGATCCAGCTGCCAGCTTTCTTCGACCTGGGCCAGCAGGTTCATGGCCGTGCGTTCCACACGATCGGCCTGCACGGTATCGATGCCGTAACGCTGGGTCAGTGCCGCGACCGATTCGTCGCGCAGGTCGTTCTCGCTGGCGCGGCCGAGGATGTCGTAGAGAATGCCCTCGCGCATCGCGGCCTTGCTGACCAGCAGCTTCTGCAGCCCGAGTGCCTGGAAGGCGGCTTCGAGCACCAGGATGCCACCGGCGATGATCGGGCGACGATCCGCGGACAGGCCCGGCAGATCGATGTCCTCGATGCGCTTGGCCTTGAGCAGTTCATCGCGCAGCTGCGGCAATGCTTCGGCGGTGATCGCGCCCTTGCTCAGTTTCATGGTGGCGCAGATTTCGCTGATCGCCTTGTGCGTGCCGGAGGACCCCAGTGCTTCGTGCCAGCCCAGTGCGCGGTACTTGTTGGCGAACTGCTGGAACTCCGCGCCGATTTCGGTCAGTGCGTCCTTCCAGCGCTTCTTGCTCAGCTTGCCGCCGGGGAAGAAGCGGCGCGTGCTGGCGATGCAGCCGGCCTGCAGGCTTTCGCGCTCCAGGGTCTGCATGCCCTGGCCGATGATGAATTCCGTGGAGCCACCGCCGATGTCGATCACCAGCCGGCGCTGGTCCGCCTTGGGGGGCTGCGCATGGGCCACGCCGAGGTAGATCAGGCGCGCTTCTTCGCGGCCGCTGACCACTTCGATCGCATGCCCGAGCGCGGTTTCGGCCGGCATCAGGAAGGCCTGCGGCGAGCGCAGCTGGCGCACCGTGTTGGTGGCCAGCGCGCGGACGCGCACCGAGGGGATCGCACGGATGCGCTGGCCGAACCGGGCCAGGCACTCCAGCGCGCGCTGGCGGGCCTCGGCGGACAGGCCGCCCTTGCCATCCAGGCCATCGGCCATGCGCACGGTTTCGCGCAGGCGGTCGACCACCCGCAACTGCCCGAGGGTGTATCGCGCGATGACCATATGGAAACTGTTGGATCCCAGGTCGATGGCGGCGAGCAGGTCGCCATCCTGCAAAGCGGGCGGAGTCGTGGAGGTATGCGGCATGGGCGAATGTTAGCCGAAGGCAGGGGCCCCGCGTCACCGCACCGCCTTCACAGGGGATGCGACGCGGGGTCGCAGGCTACAGACCCTGCAGCAGGGCCATCTGCGCCGCGTGCGGCGGCTCGTCGTGGCCGGGCGTGCACTTGATGTAGCTGCCGTCGGCCTGCAGTTCCCAGGCGTTGAGGTTGTCGTCCAGGTAGTTCTGCAGCACGTCGCGGTAGACCTTGCGCGCCAGTTCCGGGTCCAGGATCGGGAAACAGGTCTCGACCCGGCGCAGCAGGTTGCGCTCCAGCCAGTCCGCGCTGGCGCAGAACAGCTCCGAGGCCCCGTCATTGCCGAACCAGTAGACCCGGCTGTGTTCCAGGAAGCGGCCCACGATCGAGCGCACCCGGATGGTGTCCGACACGCCGGGCACGCCGGGTCGCAGCGTGCAGGCGCCGCGCACGATCAGGTCGATCTGTACGCCCGCCTGTGAGGCCGCGTACAGGGCCCGGATCATCTGGGGTTCGTTGAGGGCGTTCATCTTGGCGATGATCCGCCCGGGGCGGCCACTGGCGGCCAGGCGCGTTTCGCGCTCGATCCGTTGCAGCAGGCCCGGGTGCAGGGTGAAGGGCGACTGCAGCAGGCGCTTGAGCTTCATCCGCGGGGCCAGCCCGGACAGCTGCTGGAACAGCAGGTGCACATCGTTGCCGATGTCCGCATCGGCGGTGATCAGGCTCAGGTCGGTGTAGGCCCGCGCGGTACCGCTGTGATAGTTGCCGGTGCCCAGGTGCACGTAGCGGCGCAGCTTGCGGCCCTCGCGGCGCACGATCAGCAGCATCTTGGCGTGGGTCTTGAAACCGACCACACCGTAGACGACCTGCACGCCGGCTTCCTGCAGGCGGTCGGCCAGGCCGAGGTTGGCTTCCTCATCGAAGCGCGCGCGCAGCTCGACCACGACGGTCACGTCCTTGCCGTTGCGTGCGGCCTGGATCAGCGCATCGACGATCAGCGAATCCTTGCCGGTGCGGTACAGGGTCTGTTTGATCGCCAGCACATTCGGGTCGACCGCCGCCTGCTTGATCACATCCAGCACGGCGGTGAACGCATCGAAGGGATGGTGCAGCAGCACGTCCCGGCGCGCGACGATCTCGAAGATGCCATCGCTGTCGCGCAGGACGCGCGGGCTCAGCGATGGGTACTTCAGGTCCGGCCGCTGGATCACGTCATACAGCTGGACCACGCGGTTGAGGTTGACCGGGCCGTCGATGCGGTAGACCGCGTTCTCGGTCAGCCCGAAGTTCTGCAGCAGGGTGCGGACGATGTCGCGCGGGCAATCCTGCGCGATCTCCAGCCGTACGGCTGGGCGGTAGCCACGGTCGACCAGCTCATCGCGCAGGGCAAGCGCAAGGTTCTCGACTTCTTCCTCGTCCACCACCAGCTCGGAATTGCGGGTCACGCGGAACTGATACGCGCCCTGGACTTCCATGCCCGGGAACATCTCATCGACGAAGGTGGACAGCACCGAGGACAGGAACACGAAGGTCTGCGGGCCGCCGAGTTTTTCCGGCAGCTGGATGATGCGCGGCAGTGAACGCGGTGCACGCACGATCGCCAGATGCCCCGCGCGACCGAACGCATCGGTGCCCTTGAGCACCACCACGATGTTCAGCGATTTGTTGAGGATCTTCGGGAACGGGTGCGACGGATCCAGGCCAAGCGGGGACAGCACCGGCATGATCTCGTTGCGGAAATACGCCCGCAGCCAGCGCTTCTGGCGATGGTTCCAGGAGTGCCGGCCGAGCACGTCGATGCCGGCGTCATGCAGTGCCGGGCGCAGGGTCTCGTTCCAGCAGCGGTACTGCTGGTCGACCAACTGCGCGGCACGGTCATGGATGGCATTGAGGATCGCCTGCGGGGTCATGCCGTCCGGCGCGGGCGGCAGGCCGAATTCCTGCGCATGGCGCACCGCAGCCGCGCGGATCTCGAAGAATTCATCCAGGTTGGTGCAGGAGATGCACATGAAGCGCAGGCGCTCCAGCAGCGGCACCTGCGGGTCCATGGCCTGGGCCAGTACGCGGAAGTTGAAATCCAGCTGCGACAGCTCGCGGTTGATGTACAGCGCCGGATCGCGCAGCGGATCGCCGTCCACAGGCACGGCGACGGGAACAGGAGTGCTCATGCGGAAAAGTCTTCAGAAGAAGGAAGGGAGACGACCTCGTTGCGCGCACGCACCTGGTCGGTATCGAAATGGCAGGAGAACGTGCTGCCTTTGCCGACCTCGCTCTGGATCTCCAGACGGGCATGGTGCAGGCCGAGAATGTGTTTGACGATCGACAGCCCCAGCCCGGTGCCGCCGCTTTCGCGCGAGCGGCTGCTGGAGACGCGGTAGAACCGTTCGGTCAGGCGCGGCAGATGGTTGGCCGGAATGCCGTAACCGGTGTCGCGCACCGACAGCACCACGCCATCGCCTTCGCGCGCGAACGCCACTTCCACGCGGCCACCGGCCGGGGTGTAGCGCACCGCGTTGGTGACCAGGTTGGAGAACGCACTGTGCAGTTCCTTGTTGGAGCCCTGCAGATCCACACCGGCGGTATCGATGATGCTGATCTGGTGACGGCCCTGGCTGTGCGCTTCGGCCTCGCGGCGCAGCGTGGCCAGCATCGGCGTCATCGCCACGGCTTCGGCTTCGGTGTGCTCCTGCGATTCCAGCCGCGACAGGGTGAGCAGGTCTTCGACCAGCTGCGCCATGCGCTGGGATTGCTTGCGCATCTCCTCCAGCATCGGGCCGGTGCCGGGGAAATCCTCCGGATCCATCATGTCCAGGTAGCCGTGCACCACGGTCAGCGGCGTGCGCAGTTCATGCGAGACGTTGGCGACGAAGTCGCGGCGCACCTGTTCCAGTCGCAGCAGCTTGCTGACGTCACGCGCGATCAGCAGCCAGTAGTCCGGCGAGTAGGGAATCAGGCGCAGGTTGAGGCGGATCGCCGGATCGACCGGGGAGGGTACATCCAGGATCGGTTCGGCATTGCGGCCCCCGGCCAGCCAGTGCGCCAGCGGCATCGGCTGCAGGCGTTCAACCAGCGCTTCGCCCAGGTCGCCCGGGTGGTGCAGCCCGAGCAGCGAGGTCGCCGCTTCGTTGAACCACTGCACGCGCTGGCTGTTGCGGTCGACCACCACCACCGCATCCGGCAGCGCGGCCGCAGCAGCGCGATAACTGCGCAGCATGTCCAGCAGGCGCCGCTTGCGCGTGCGCATTTCCCACTGGTTGCGGTAGAGCAGGCGGTCCAGCTCGTTCCATACACCGGTGCCGTCACCCATGTCCCAGCGATGGCGCGCGGTGAGGCCACGCAGCACCCGGCGCAGCCGCCAGTAATGCCAGGCCAGTGCACCGATCGAGGCCAGTGCGATGCACATCCACACATGGCCGGCTGCCAGGCCCAGCAAGCCGGCCGCGAGCAGCAGGGCGGCGAGGGTGGCCAGCGTTTTCAACCAGGCAGAACGGATGTGGCGGGGCATTGCGGTCTCGCAGAAAGTGCGGTCCTCGGACTCGATCCAAGGTTATAGCAGGAGTGGCCGGAACCAGGCATGCGCGCCCGGGACCGGCCCGACGAGACTCAGGTGGAGGTGGAGAACCGGTAACCGGCGCCGCGCACGGTCTGCACCATGTTCTCCGCGGCGAACGGCTCCAGCGTCTTGCGCAGGCGGCGGATGTGCACATCGATGGTGCGCTCCTCCACATACACGCTGCCGCCCCACACGTGATCCAGCAACTGGGCACGGGTGTACACGCGCTCAGGGTGGGTCATGAAGAAATGCAGCAGGCGGTACTCGGTCGGGCCGATCGGCACCGGCTGGTCGCCGGCGAAGACGCGGTGTGCGGCGCCATCGATGCGGATCGTACCGACCGCGACGCTGCCATCTTCGTCATCGTCGCGGGCGCGGCGCATGACCGCACGGATGCGGGCCAACAGTTCGCGTGCCGAGAACGGCTTGACCACGTAGTCGTCGACACCGGCTTCCAGGCCACCGACACGGTCGTTCTCTTCCCCGCGTGCAGTCAGCATGATGATCGGCACCTCGCGGGTGAGGGCTTCTTTGCGCCAGCGCCGGGCCAGCTCCAGGCCGCTGGTGCCCGGGAGCATCCAGTCCAGCAGGATCAGGTCCGGGACGCGATCGGCGATGGCGGTCTGCGCCTCGCGCGCGTCGCCGGCATGGATCGGATCGTAGTCGCCCTTGCGCAGGGCAAAGGCGACCATCTCGCGGATCGCGGGTTCGTCATCGACGATCAGGATGCGTTTCTGCACGTGCCCACCGTATTGCTCATCAGATCGGGATTGAGCTCAGTAGACTACGGTTTCATGACAGGTTTGTGACGAGGTGGCCGTTACCGTCGTGGGCCGCCATCCCACCGTCATCCGGGCGCCCCTCAGCGGCGGTCCAGCTCGGGGTCGTCGATTCCCTGCCGGCGCATTTCCAGCACCGTGGGGGTGATGCTCTCGATCCGGGCATCGACCCGGGCACGGCCGACATAATCCAGGTTCGGCTGCCGCTTCAAGGCCTGCAGCTGGATCAGCGCCTGCTCCGGGCGGCCACTGAGGTACGCGGCTTCGGCATAGGCCTCGCTGGCCCGGGTGGTGTCGCCAGCCAGTTCACTGGCGCGGGCGAAGCGCTGCTGGAAGACCGGATCATTGCCGCTTTGCGACAGCATCGGGCGCAGCATCGCCTGCGCGCGCTGGCCGGCCTCGCGCCCGCCCTGTTCATTGAGGATGGCCGCATAGGTCAACGCGACCGGGCGGCTGCCGGGGTGCTGGCGCATCAGGGTTTCGAACCGGGCATTGGCCTGCACCGGCTGGCCGCTGCGCGACTCCGCCTCGCCCAATGCCAGCGCCACCCAGACGTTGTCCGGGTGGTCGCGCAGCATCTCGGCCAGATCGCGGGTGGCCTGCGCGGCCGCACTGTTGCGCAGCCGGCCCAGGGCCAGCCCGTAGCGTTGCGGCTCGGTCAACCCGTTCTTCTGCGCGCGTTGCAGGCTTTCGTATTCCCGGATGACATCGCCAGGGGTATCGGCACTGAGCACGCGCAGGCGCTCACGCGCCCACTCGAACTGGCCGGTGCTGCCGCGGCTGAGCGCGTTGACCGAAATCTGCATCGAGGCCGGCAGCAAGGGGTTGCTCCGTCGCACCAGCGGATCGGACAACGCCGGATCGGACGGGTTCACCCGCTCCTGGCGAACCCCGCCGGGCACCTCGGTGGTGAGCAGCACCGTGTCCTTCTTCATCTGCTCGGCGCGGGCCTTGGCCTCGCTGATGCGGGTGGTGGTGACCGGATGGGTCTGCAGGAAATCCGGGACGCTGTAACCGCCCTGGTTGCCCCGCATCGAGGCCGACATGCGCTCGAAGAAGCCGGCCATGGCATCCACGTCGTAGCCGCTGCGGGCCAGGGTGCGGATGCCCAGGCGGTCGGCCTCGGATTCGTTGGAGCGGGTGTAATTGATCTGGCGCTGCTGCATCAGGCCCATGCCCGAGGTGATCGCGGCCATGGTGGCATCACCGGAGGAATTGCCGCCGGCCTGCTGCGCGGCCACGATCGCGGCGAGCATGCCGAGCAGGATCGGGATCTGGTCGCGCTGGGCACGTTCGACACCGCGCAGCACGTGCTGCTGGGTGACGTGGGCGATTTCGTGGGACAGCACCGCGGCCACTTCGTCCTCGCGCTCGGCGGTCAGCACCAGGCCCGCGTTGACCCCGATATAGCCGCCGAGGGTGGCAAAGGCGTTGATCTGCCGGTCCTTGAGCATGAAGAACGTGTAGGACTGGCGCGGCTGGGCACTGTTGGAGCCCAGCCGGGCGCCCATGGTCTGCAGCCAGTCATCGACCAGCGGGTCATCGAGCAGATAGCCGTAATTGCGCAGTTCGCGCAGCATCATCCCGCCGTACTCGGCCTGCCGGGCCGGGGTCAGCAGCTCGCCGGCCGAGGAGCCGATGTCTGGCAGCTTGCTTTCCTGGGCCCCGGCCAGCGGCACGGCCAAGGCCAGGGTCAACGCGGCAGAGAGCAGCAAGGGGCGCAAACGGAGCTCCTGGGGGGAAGACGGACGACAGCGTGACAGGGCCAGTACAACCTGCAGTTAAACCACAGTGTTGCGGTGGTGACGTGGAAAATCCAGCGGACCGCTACCATATACAGACCAACGTTCCGCTGTGGAGTTTCCCGTGAGCCAAGATGCTGTTTCCACCTCCGGTGGCGCACCCGCCATCACCATCTACTCGACCGCGGTGTGCCCGTACTGCGTGGCCGCCAAGAACTTCCTGAAGAGCAAGGGCCGCGACTGGACCGAGGTCCGGATCGATCTGGACCCGGTCGAGCGCGATAAAATGATGGCCAAGACCCGCCGCACCAGCGTGCCGCAGATCTTCGTGGGCGAGGTCCATGTGGGTGGCTACGACGACATGATGGCGCTGCACCGTGCCGGCAAGCTGGAGCCGCTGCTGGCCGGGCAGGACCCGGCATGAGCGCGGCCGACGACGGCAGCAAGGACCGCATCGCCGAATTCACCGAGTTCCGCCAGCGCATGAACCAGCGCATCCTGGGTGAACCCAACCAGGTCGTGCGTCGCTTCTTCGCGCTGGACACCCAGACCTACCAGGCCGGTGCGCTGGATGTGAAGACCAAGGAACTGCTGGGCCTGGTCGCCTCGATGGTACTGCGCTGCGATGACTGCATCAGCTACCACGTGGCCCAGTGCAAGGACGCCGGCGTGACCCGCGAGGAGTTCTTCGAGACCTTCTCGGTCGGCCTGGTGGTCGGCGGCTCGATCGTGATCCCGCACCTGCGCCGCGCGGTGGACTTCCTGGACCAGCTCGAAGGCGGCGCCGATGCGCCGGCCGTTCACGAGCATTGAGACCGGGGCCCTGATGGCCCCGCCGCGGTAGAGCCGACCGTTGGTCGGCTGCTCCGGCACCCCGGCAATGGCGTCGCCCCCCGGTGGCGCACCGTTCAGGTGCGAGACCCCGTTCAGCAACCCGGATAGCAATGCCTCTGGAGGAAAGCCCCTTCTGTTGAAGGGGCGCGCCGACAGGCGCGGGGTAGAGGAGGAATGCGCGGGCAAACCGCTTCGCGGTTTGCAGGGGCGCGCCAACGGCGCGGGGTAGAGGAGGCATGCGCGGGCAATTCTGCCTTACCCACCTTGGACCAATGGCCTATTTGGGGTCCATCGGGCGGGTAAGGCATAATTGCCGATGAAACTTCCCTTGCGCCCGCGCTTTGCGCACCTCACGGATGGCGCTCCCCCTCGGTTCGGAATACACATCAATGACGCAGAAAATCACGGTCATCCGCGGTGACGGCATCGGCCCGGAGATCATGGACGCTACCCTGTTCGTGCTCGGCAAGCTGGACACCGGCTTTGAATACGAAGACGCCGACGCGGGCCTGGTCGCGCTGGAAAAGCACGGCGATCTGATGCCGGCCTCCACGCTGGAGTCGATCGCACGCAACAAGATCGCGCTGAAGAGCCCGCTGACCACGCCGGTCGGTGGTGGCTTCACCTCGATCAACGTCAGCCTGCGTCGCCACTTCGACCTGTACGCCAACGTGCGTCCGGCGGTGTCCTTCCCGAACACCAAGTCGCGTTTCGGCGACGGCGTGGACCTGATCACCGTCCGTGAGAACACCGAAGGCGCCTACCTGGCCGAAGGCCAGGAAGTGTCGGCCGATGGCGAGACCGCCTTCTCCGGCACCCGCATCACCCGCAAGGGCTCCGAGCGCATCGTGCGCTACGCCTTCGAGCTGGCCCGCAGCACCGGCCGCAAGAAGGTCACCGCCGTGCACAAGGCCAACATCATCAAATCGACCTCGGGCCTGTTCCTGGCCGTGGCGCGTGAAGTGGCGGCCAAGTACCCGGACATCGAGTTCCAGGAAATGATCGTCGACAACTGCTGCATGCAGCTGGTGATGCGTCCGGAACAGTTCGACGTGATCGTGACCACCAACCTGTTCGGCGACATCATCTCCGACCTGTGCGCCGGTCTGGTCGGCGGCCTGGGCCTGGCCCCGGGTGCCAACATCGGTGAGAACGCGGCGATCTTCGAAGCCGTGCACGGCACCGCGCCGGACATCGCCGGGCAGGGCAAGGCCAATCCGTGCGCGCTGCTGCTGGCCGCTGCACAGATGCTGGACCACGTCGGCCAGGTCGAGAACGCCGAGCGCCTGCGCAAGGCCATCGTGGCCACGCTGGAAGCCAAGGATTCGCTGACCGGCGATCTGGGCGGCACCGGCAACACCATGGGCTTTGCCCAGGCCATCGCCAGCCGCCTGTAAGCGCGCGGGTCGGTTGTCCAGAAAGCGGGGCGCTTCGGCGTCCCGCTTTTTTGTTGCCTGGCGCCTCATTCGGCAGGGGGTGGGGACATGAAAAAGGCGCCTTGCGGCGCCTTCGTCATCGTGCAGTGAGCGTGTGGCTCAGCGCTGCTGGATCTTGGACAGCAGGCGCAGGAATTCCACGTACAGCCACACCAGCGTGACCATCAAGCCGAACGCGCCGTACCACTCCATGAACTTCGGTGCGCGCGCCTCGGCACCGGTTTCGATGAAGTCGAAATCCAGCACCAGGTTCAATGCCGCCACCACGACCACGAACAGGCTGAAAGCGATCCCCATCCAGCCGCCCTCGTGGATCATCGGGATGTTGATGTTGAAGAAGCTCAGCACGAACGAGGCCAGGTACAGCAGCGCGATGCCGCCGGTTGCCGCCACCACACCCAGCTTGAAGTTCTCGGTGACCTTGATCAGGCCGCTGCGGTACACCGCCAGCATCACGAACATCGTGCCGAAGGTCAGCATCACGGCCTGCATCACGATGCCGGGGAACTTGGCGTTGAACATCGCCGAAATCGCACCCAGGAACAGGCCTTCGACCAGCGCATACATCGGTGCGGTGACCGGTGACCATTCCTTCTTGAACACGGTCACCAGGGCCAGCACCAGGCCGCCGATCGCGCCAACGAGCGTGTAGAGCATGGCGCTGGAGGTGGGCAGGCCGTTCGCATCGACTGACTGGCTCCACGCGAACGCGGCCGTCAGCACAGTGAGCAGCAGCAGGACGCCGGTCTTGTTGACGGTGCCGTTGATGGTCATCGCCTGGTCGGGGCGGGCCACGACCGAGCCGCTGGCCAGGTCGAGGAAGGTGGACTCGGAAAGTGCGGGATTGCCGCTGCGCATTGCCAATCTCCTTGATGGGGTAGGGGTTCGGCCATCCGGCCGCTGACCCGAGCATAGCGGAAGCGGCCATCGGCCATGACGACATGTGAATTGATGTGTGAAAACCGTTGACAGATGCCCTGTCGATTCCCACAATAGGCGGCTCTTTCGGGGGGAACCCCGGAGGGAAACAAACCGCCGGGGTATAGCGCAGTCTGGTAGCGCGCCTGCTTTGGGAGCAGGATGTCGGGGGTTCGAATCCCTCTACCCCGACCAAGCCCGCTGCTCAAATCGGGATTGGAATGCGACAATCCGGATCGAGCGCCCGTAGCTCAACTGGATAGAGCACCGGCCTTCTAAGTCGGCGGTTACAGGTTCGATTCCTGTCGGGCGCGCCATTCGGTGCAAGCGGTAGGAACAAGGTTTTCAGTGGTGGCTGTAGCTCAGTTGGTTAGAGTTCCGGATTGTGATTCCGGTGGTCGGGGGTTCGAGTCCCCTCAGCCACCCCACTGATTCAGACTGGTTCACCGAAAGTGAATCAGGGTTGCAAAAGGCAGCACACACGCTACAATGTGCGCCTGAGTTTTCAGGGCTGTTAGCTCAGTTGGTAGAGCAGTTGACTCTTAATCAATAGGTCCAAGGTTCGAATCCTTGACAGCCCACCAAGACAGAAGCCATCGGGTCCGCCCGGTGGCTTTTTTCTTGTTTTGAGACATCGCGTTGAACGGTGTAGTAGTTGAGCGTCTACGGACGCCATTCGCCATCCATTTAAATAAAACGCTTGCGTCGCGCGCAGGAAACCCTGCATAATTCGCCTCCCGATTTTCGGGCTGTTAGCTCAGTTGGTAGAGCAGTTGACTCTTAATCAATAGGTCCAAGGTTCGAATCCTTGACAGCCCACCAAGACGAAAGCCGCCTGGTCCGCCAGGCGGCTTTTTTCTTGTCAAAGCGCTTCAGCTTTGGGCGCGGGCCTGCAACAATGCGCGCCTGAGTGTTCAGACTCGCGAAAGTGGCGGAATTGGTAGACGCCCTGGATTTAGGTTCCAGTGCCGCAAGGCGTGGGGGTTCGAGTCCCCCCTTTCGCACCAGTGCAGGGCATTTTCGCCCGCACCATGACCATGGGCACGTCCCCGATCGGGGAGACGGCCACATGCTGGGCCCTGGCGGCCCCGGGCGTTCTCGGCCCGCGCTGGCGGCGCTGGCGTTTATCGGCGAAACTACAGGGCTGCGGCGGGCATGCGCGTCCACGACCCCGCGTCCAAAACCCGTTTCATCCATCACATCGTGCCGGGGCCCATGCCGCCGGTGGCAGGAGTCAACATGCAAGCTTCGATCGAATCCACTGGCAATCTGGAACGCCGCCTGACCTTCTCGCTGCCGGAAGACCGTCTGCAGACGCACATCAGCGGCCGTCTGGGCGAAATCGCCCGCACCACGCGCATCAAGGGCTTCCGCCCGGGCAAGGTGCCGGCCAAGGTGATCGAGCAGCGTTTCGGCCAGCAGGTCCGCAGCGAAGCCGTCGACGGCCTGCTGCGTGAGACCTTCGATGCCGCCCTGCGCGAGCACGAGCTGCGCATCGCCGGCACCCCGCGCATCGACAAGGGCGAGGGCGAGCTGTCCTTCGTGGCCACCGTCGAGCTGGTGCCGGACTTCGGCGACGTGGACGTCAGCAAGCTGACCGTGGTCCGCCACACCGCCGAGATCAACGACGCCGACATCGATCAGATGATCACCAACCTGCGCGAACAGCGCCGCAGCTGGAGCCCGGTCACCCGTGGCGCCCAGGACGGCGATCTGGTCGCCCTGGAAACCTGGTCGCAGGCCGGCGATGAGCGCCTGCCGGCCGAAGGCACCGAAAAGGGCAGCGTGATCGTCGGCCAGGGCATGATGTTCGAGCAGATCGAACAGGGCCTGGTCGGTCTGACCGCCGGTGAAGAAAAGACCCTGGACGTCGAGTTCCCGGCCGATTGGCGCGTGCCCGCGCTGGCCGGCAAGCAGGTCAAGGTCACCGTCAAGGCGGTGGACGTGTCCGCGCCGGTGCTGCCGGAGGTCGATGCCGAGTTCATCAAGAGCTTCGGCGTGAAGGGCGGCGACGTGGAGCAGTTCCGCAAGGACATCCGCGCCAACCTGGAGCGTGAGCTCAAGGGTGCCCTGATGAACCGCCTGCGCCGCGAAGTCGGCGAGCAGCTGATCGCCGCCTACGCCTCGGTGGAAATGCCGCCGCGCCTGGTCGAGAACGAAGCCCGCGCCATGCTGGATCAGCAGCTCGAGCAGATCCGCCGCAGCGGCCGCAACCCGGGCGACGTCCCGGCCGATGCCCATGAAGGCTTCAAGGAAGCGGCCGCCAAGCGCGTGCTGGTCGGCCTGCTGGTTGGTGAAGTGGCCCGCAAGAACGACCTGCGCCTGGACCCGAAGCGCCTGAATGAAACCATGCGCCTGATCGCGTCGACCTATGAAGAGCCGGAGCAGGTCATTGAGATGTACCGCAACGACCCCCAGCTGATGAGTGGGCTGCAGAATCGTGTGATGGAAGAGCAGGTGATCGACTGGATCGCCGAGCGCGCCCAGCACACCGAAGAGAAGCTGTCGTTCCAGGACGCGATCCGCCAGTAAGCGGCCCGCGTTTTACGCCCCGCGCCCCGGCGCGGGGTCGTTCCCCCCAAAATAGGTGCCTCACTAATGGACAACCGAACCACAGCCCTGAACATGGTTCCGATGGTGGTCGAACAGACCAGCCGCGGCGAGCGCGCCTATGACATCTATTCGCGCTTGTTGAAAGAGCGTCTGATCTTCCTCGTGGGCCCGATCGACGATCACATGGCCAACGTGGTGGTGGCGCAGCTGCTGTTCCTGGAAGCGGACAACCCGGAAAAGGACATCAGCATCTACATCAACTCGCCCGGTGGCGTGGTCACCGCCGGCATGGCGATCTACGACACCATGCAGTACATCAAGCCGGACGTGAGCACCATCTGCGTCGGCCAGGCCGCCTCGATGGGCGCCCTGCTGTTGGCGTCCGGCGCAGCCGGCAAGCGCTATGCGCTGCCGAATTCGCGCGTGATGATCCACCAGCCGCTGGGCGGCTTCCAGGGCCAGGCCACGGACATCGACATCCATGCCCGTGAAATCCTGACCCTGCGTTCGCGCCTGAACGAAGTGCTGGCCAAGCACACCGGCCAGTCGCTGGAGACCATCGCCCGGGATACCGAGCGTGACAACTTCAAGAGCGCGGTCGATGCGGTGGCCTACGGCCTGGTCGATCAGGTCCTGGAGCGTCGTCCGGAAGAGTCGATCCAGCCGGCGTAAGGTTGTGCCAGGCCGGGAAACCGGCTTGTTTCCACCGGGTCGGGCAGGACTGGCGTCCTCCTGACCCTGTGCTATTCTCGAATCGAACCCCCGTTCAGTCGGGTGGGGTAACTGGGTAAGCGAAGCATGAGCGAAGACCGCCAAGGTCGTTCCACGGACACCGGCAAGATCCTCTACTGCTCTTTCTGTGGAAAGAGCCAGCATGAGGTGCGCAAGCTGATTGCGGGTCCGAGCGTGTTCATCTGCGATGAATGCGTCGAGCTGTGCAACGACATCATCCGTGAGGAGCTGGAGGAGAAGGCGCAGTCGGCCCGCAGTTCGCTGCCCAAGCCGCGCGAGATCCTCGAGGTCCTGGACCAGTACGTGATCGGGCAGAACCGCGCCAAGCGGACCCTGGCCGTGGCCGTATACAACCACTACAAGCGCATCGAGAGCCGCCAGAAGAACGACGAGGTCGAACTGGCGAAGTCGAACATCCTGCTGGTCGGTCCGACCGGTTCGGGCAAGACGCTGCTGGCCGAAACCCTGGCCCGCCTGCTCAACGTGCCGTTCACCATGGCCGACGCCACCACGCTGACCGAAGCCGGTTACGTGGGCGAGGACGTGGAGAACATCATCCAGAAGCTGCTGCAGAAGTGCGACTACGACGTCGAGAAGGCACAGCAGGGCATCGTCTACATCGATGAAATCGACAAGATCTCGCGCAAGAGCGAGAACCCGTCGATCACCCGCGATGTGTCCGGCGAAGGCGTCCAGCAGGCCCTGCTGAAGCTGATCGAAGGCACCGTGGCCAGCGTACCGCCGCAGGGCGGTCGCAAGCACCCGCAGCAGGAATTCCTGCAGGTGGACACCAAGAACATCCTGTTCATCTGTGGCGGCGCGTTTGCCGGCCTGGACAAGGTGATCCAGCAGCGTTCCAACGATTCGGGCGGCATCGGCTTCGGTGCCAAGGTGAAGAGTTCCGAGCGCAAGCAGGAAGTGGGCAAGATCCTGGCCGAAGTCGAGCCGGAAGATCTGATCAAGTTCGGCCTGATTCCGGAGTTCGTCGGCCGCCTGCCGGTCGTGGCGACCCTGGAAGAGCTGGACGAGGCCGCCCTGGTGCGCATCCTGACCGAGCCGAAGAATGCCATCACCAAGCAGTTCAAGAAGCTGTTCGAGATGGAGCACGTCGAGCTGGAGTTCCGTCCCGACGCACTGGCCGCCATTGCCCGCAAGGCGCTCAAGCGCAAGACCGGTGCCCGCGGCCTGCGTACGATCGTCGAATCGGTCCTGCTGGACACCATGTATGACCTGCCCTCGGCAGAGAACGTCAGCAAGGTGGTGGTGGACGAATCGGTGATCGAACACAAGTCCGAACCGTACCTGATCTACCAGACGCCACCGGCGCCTGAACAGAAGGCGGCTGGTGCTGAATAATCAGTTCAAGTAATTGAATTGAAAGAATTTTTTCAGAACAGCTTGCATCTAGAAGCCGATGGCCCCATAACGAGGCCATCGGCTTTTTTTGTATCCGGGCGAGGCGCCCGGAGGCCATCCCCACTGTTCCACTGGAGCCCACATGGCCCGTTCCCCAACTGAGACTCTCGACCTGCCGGTACTGCCGCTGCGTGACGTGGTGGTGTTCCCGCACATGGTCATTCCGCTGTTCGTCGGCCGTGACAAGTCCATGCATGCGCTGGAGCAGGCGATGGAAGCGGACAAGCGCATCCTGCTGCTCGCGCAGAAGTCCGCCGAGACGGATGATCCGTCCGCCGCCGATCTGTACCAGGTCGGCACGCTCGCCCAGGTCCTGCAGCTGCTGAAGCTGCCCGATGGCACGATCAAGGTGCTGGTCGAAGGCCTGTCGCGCGTCAACGTCACCGACGTGACCGAGCGCGACGGCGCGCTGCACGGCGTGGGCATGGAAATCGAATCGGACGAGTCGCGCGAGCCGCGCGAGATCGAGGCGATCGCCCGTTCGCTGATGTCGCTGTTCGAGCAGTACGTCAAAACCAACCGCAAGCTGCCGCCGGAGCTGCTGCAGACCCTGGCCGGCATCGATGAACCCGCGCGCCTGGCCGATACCATCGCCGCGCACATCAGCGTGCGCCTGGCCGACAAGCAGCGCCTGCTGGAAACGCTGCAGATCGGCGACCGCCTGGAAATGCTGGTCGGCCTGGTCGATGGCGAGATCGACGTGCAGCAGATGGAAAAGCGCATCCGTGGCCGCGTGAAGTCGCAGATGGAAAAGAGCCAGCGCGAGTACTACCTCAACGAGCAGATGAAGGCCATCCAGAAAGAACTGGGTGACCTGGACGACGCGCCCGGCGAGATGGACGAGCTGGCCCGCAAGATCGCCGAGGCGGGCATGCCCAAGCCGGTGGAGACCAAGGCCAAGGCCGAGCTCAACAAGCTCAAGCAGATGTCGCCGATGTCGGCTGAAGCTGCGGTGGTGCGCAACTACCTGGATTGGCTGCTGGGCGTGCCGTGGAAGAAGCGCAGCAAGGTCCGCAAGGACCTCAAGGCCGCGCAGGACACGCTGGATGCCGATCACTTCGGCCTGGACAAGGTCAAGGACCGCATCCTGGAATACCTGGCGGTGCAGTCGCGCGTGAAGCAGATGAAGGGCCCGATCCTGTGCCTGGTCGGCCCGCCCGGCGTGGGCAAGACCTCGCTGGGCCAGTCCATCGCCAAGGCGACCAACCGCAAGTTCGTGCGCATGAGCCTGGGCGGCGTGCGCGACGAGGCAGAGATCCGCGGGCACCGTCGTACCTACGTGGGCTCCATGCCGGGCCGCATCGTGCAGAACCTCAACAAGGTCGGCAGCAAGAACCCGCTGTTCGTGCTGGATGAGATCGACAAGATGTCGATGGACTTCCGTGGCGATCCGTCGTCGGCGCTGCTGGAAGTGCTCGACCCCGAGCAGAACAACGCGTTCAACGATCACTACCTGGAAGTGGACCTGGACCTGTCCGAAGTGATGTTCGTGGCGACGTCCAACTCGCTCAACATCCCCGGCCCGCTGCTGGACCGCATGGAAGTGATCCGCATCCCCGGTTACACCGAGGATGAGAAGCTCAACATCGCCATGCGCTACCTGGTGCCCAAGCAGATCAAGGCCAACGGCCTGAAGCCGGAAGAGCTGGAGATCGAGGCGGACGCGATCCAGGACATCGTGCGCTATTACACGCGCGAATCCGGCGTGCGCAACCTCGAGCGCGAAGTCGCCAAGATCTGCCGCAAGGTGGTCAAGGAGATCGCGCTCGCCGGCCCGGTGGCACCGGCCAAGGCCGTCAAGCCGGCCAAGGCCGGCAAGAAGGCCAGCGCAAAGAAGAAGGCGCTGGTGGTGGTCAACGGCAAGAACCTGGACAAGTACCTGGGCGTGCGCCGGGTCGATTTCGGCCGGGCCGAAGAGCAGAACGAAGTGGGCCTGGTCACCGGCCTGGCCTGGACCGAAGTGGGCGGCGATCTGCTGCAGATCGAATCCACCCTGGTGCCGGGCAAGGGCCAGCTGATCCTGACCGGCCAGCTGGGCAACGTGATGAAGGAATCGGCCTCGGCGGCGCTGTCGGTGGTGCGTTCGCGCGCCGAGCGGCTGGGCATCGACAACGAGTTCCTGCAGAAGCACGACGTGCACGTCCATGTGCCTGATGGTGCCACGCCCAAGGATGGCCCCAGCGCGGGTATCGCGATGGTGACCTCGCTGGTGTCCACGCTCACCAAGGTGCCGATCCGGGCCGAAGTGGCGATGACCGGCGAGATCACCCTGCGTGGCCGCGTGACGGCCATCGGCGGCCTGAAGGAGAAGCTGCTGGCGGCGCTGCGTGGCGGGATCACCACGGTCATCATCCCCGAGGAGAACCGCAAGGATCTGGCCGATATCCCCGCCAATGTCACCCGCGATCTGAAGATCGTGCCGGTGAAGTGGATCGAGGAGGTGCTCGACCTGGCCCTGGAGACGCCACTGACTGCACCGAAGCCGAAGAAAGATGGGCAGCGTGTCACGGTACGTGGCAAGTCCAAGACAGCTTCCACGACGCGCGTCAAGCACTGACGCGTGCTGTGGAAATGCCCGAAACCCGCGTCGTTATTGGCTTTTCAGCTTGCGCGGGTAGGGGGGCACTGGTATAAAAGCACCACTCGCAAGTCAGCGTCATGCTGAATTCGGCGAACTGAGAACTTCACTGGCATCCGGCGGCGTATCGTCCTCGGGTGTCTCAATGTTGAATCCGCGGAATCCCCGCCAAAGGAGCTGTAGAGAATGAACAAGACCGAATTGATCGACGCCGTTGCTGAAGCCGCCGACCTGACCAAGGCCGAGTCCAGCCGCGCCGTTGATGCCGTCATCGCTTCCGTCACCAAGGCCCTGAAGGGCGGTGACGCGGTGACGCTGGTGGGCTTCGGCACGTTCCAGGTCCGCGACCGCGCTGCCCGTACCGGCCGCAACCCGAAGACCGGCGACACCATCAAGATCGCTGCGTCGAAGAATCCGTCGTTCAAGGCTGGCAAAGCCCTGAAGGATGCCGTAAACTAAGCGGCTTGCTGGGGTGCTTAGCTCAGCGGTAGAGCGTCTCCTTTACACGGAGAGGGTCGGGGGTTCGAAACCCTCAGCACCCACCAGGCACTGCCAGTAAAAGTTTTGAAATGTGGAGCGGTAGTTCAGCTGGTTAGAATGCTGGCCTGTCACGCCGGAGGTCGCGGGTTCAAGTCCCGTCCGCTCCGCCAGTTTCAATAGGGCCCCTGAGCGATCGGGGGCCTTGTTTTCTCCAGCGACGCAGGTCGCGGTGGAAACAAAAGCGGTTTAGTGCGGAGCGGTAGTTCAGCTGGTTAGAATGCTGGCCTGTCACGCCGGAGGTCGCGGGTTCAAGTCCCGTCCGCTCCGCCAGTTTTAAAAAAACCTCGAAAAAAGCAGTATTTCGGGGTGGGCAATCTGAATATCTTCGGATAGAATGAGCGCCTGCAAAGTTCAAGTGCGGAGCGGTAGTTCAGCTGGTTAGAATGCTGGCCTGTCACGCCGGAGGTCGCGGGTTCAAGTCCCGTCCGCTCCGCCAATCTTTGAAAGGCCCTTGGTGAAAACCAAGGGCTTTTTTTTTGTTTTCAATTCAGCATGTCGATCGACGAGGCGGCGCACGCCCGTCGTCCGCCACGGTCAGCGGGTGTGGCAGCGGGCGGATCGCGCGCAGGGGCGGCCGCGGGCACTTTTGGAGCCTGCCGCGAAGCGGGTTACACTGCCGGGCTCGCCAATCAGGCCTTGATTTTTCCCATGCTGCAGAAACTTCGCGACAAGACCTCGGGCTGGATCGTTACCGTGATCCTGGGGCTGCTGATGATTCCGTTCCTGTTCGTGATCGACTCCAGCTACCTCGGTGGCGTCGGCTCGCAGAACGTGGCCAAAGTGGCCGCCCCGCCGACCTGGTGGAAGTCCGCCCCGTCGTGGTGGCCGGTCTCGTTCCTGTGGCAGCACCATGAGATCAGCTCCAACGATTTCCGCGTGCGCTTCGAACAGGCGCGCCAGCAGGCACGCCAGGAACAGGGCGAGGATTTCGATCCGCGCCAGTTCGAAAGCACCGAAAGCAAACTGGCCGTGCTCGATCAGATGATCGATGAGCAGGTCGTGCGCCTGGCCGGCGAACAGTCCGGCATCGTGATCGGTGATGGTGCCGTGCGCGAGTACATCGCCTCGATCCCGGCCTTCCTGGATGCGGATGGCAAGTTCAACCAGGACAACTACCGCATCGCGCTGGCCAGCGGTAATCCCCCGCGCACCCCGACGCAGTTCGAAGCGCTGGTGCGCGAGAGCATCCAGCAGTCGATCATTCCGTCGGCCCTGCAGCGTTCCGGGTTCACCACCCAGAGCGAAGCCGAGCGCCTGATGAAGCTGCTGGGCGAAACCCGTGATGTCGAACTGGCCGCGCTGCCGGAAACCCCGGCCGATACCGCCGAAGTGACCGACGCGCAGATCAAGCAGTGGTACGACAGCCACGCCAAGGATTTCCGCCAGCCGGAAACCGTGTCGCTGGAGTACGTCGAGATCAACGGCGCGAACCTGCCGGCGCCGGCGGCGGCAGACGAAGCCACCCTGCGCAAGCGCTATGAGGATGAGAAGGCACGCTTCGCGACGCCGGAACAGCGTCTGGCCTCGCACATCCTGATCAGCGCCGACGGCAGCGATCCGGCCAAGCTCAAGGCCGCTGAAGAAAAGGCCACGCGCCTGGCTGCGCAAGCCAAGGCACCGGGCGCCGATTTCGCCGCACTGGCCAAGGCCAACTCCGAAGATCCGGGTTCCAAGGACACCGGCGGCGACCTGGGCTGGGTGGAACGCGGCGCGATGGTGAAGCCGTTCGAAGATGCCCTGTTCGCCATGAAGGCGGGCGAGGTCACCGGGCCGGTCAAGACCGACTTCGGTTTCCACGTGCTCAAGCTGCGTGAGACCAAGGGCGGCGAAGGCCGTTCGTTCGACGAGGTTCGTGACCAGCTGGCGGCCGAGCAGCTCAAGGCCGACACCGACCGCGTGTTCACCGAGCTGAGTGGCCGTCTGGTCGATCTGGTCTACAAGAACCCGACCTCGCTGGAAGGCCCGGCCAAGGACATGAGCCTGCCGGTGCAGACGATCGGTCCGTTCACGCACGCCACCGCCAGCGGCATCGCCGCCAATCCGGCCGTGCTGCGCGCGGCGTTCTCCGACATCCTGACCCAGGATGGCACGGTGAGCGACCCGATCGAACTGGGCCCGAACCACAACGTGATGATCCGCGTGACCGAGCACAGCCCGGAGCAGGCGCTGCCGCTGGCCAAGGCCCGTGAGCAGGTGATCGCCGCGATCCATGCCGACCGCACCCGCCAGGCCTCGGAGAAGGCCGTGGACGCCGTACTGGCCAAGCTGAAGGCCGGGCAGACCCTGCAGGCGCTGGCGACCAGCGACAAGCTGCAGATCAGCCCGCTGCCGGGCCTGCCGCGTACCCAGCCGGTGCCGACCCCGGAGATCAACCGCGCCGTGTTCAGCGCGCCGCTGCCGGCCGAAGGCAAGCCGAGCTACGGCAAGGTTGCCGTGCAGGGCCGCTACGTGATCTACGCGGTGACCAAGGTCACCCCGGGCAACGTGGCCGAAGTGGATCCCGCCCAGCAGCAGCAGCTCAAGGAGCAGCTGAGCCAGATCGACGGCATGGCCGCCGCCAAGGCCTACGTCGACGCCATGCGCAAGCACTTCAAGGTGCAGACCGAAGAAGCCAACCTCTAACCGGGTCGGCGTCTGCTGCACAGCAAAAAGCCCGGCAATGCCGGGCTTTTTGTTGAAAACGACACTGCCCGGCAGGACCGGGCAGTGTCGTCACCCGCGATGCGATCCGCGCGCTCAGTCTTCGACGCGCAGCACCGCACCGGGCTTGAGCACACTGCTCCCGCTGAGCCCATTGAGCGACAGCAGGGCCTTCAGCGGCATCCCGTAACGGCGGGCGATGGTCCAGGGCGACTCGCCGTCGCGCACGGTATGCCGGCGGCTGCGCGGGCGATCCGCGCTGGCGACGGTACGGGTGGCTGCCGGCGCAGGGGTCGTGCGGGCCGCCGTGGTGTCCGCCGGTGCGCTGGGAGCCATCGCAATGGCGGCCACGCTGGCGCTGGCATCCACCGGCGCGTGCGCGGTTGGGGCCAGAACCGTCACCTGGCCGGACGGGCGGCCTTTGCCGCTGGCCAGGGCCGGGTTGAGGCGGGCGATCCGCGCCGGGTCCAGATCGCGCTGCTGGGCCCACTGCTGGACGCTGGTGCCGGCCGGCAGGGTGTGGCCCTTGAGCACGGGCACGGTGCGATCCAGCGAGGCCATCACCGCAGGCTCGGTTTCCGCATCTTCCAGCACGCAGGCCAGCGCATGCAGCTTCTCGACATAGGCATAGGTGACCGGCGACAGCCCCGGCAACTCGGCCGGCCGCGCGTTCTGCGCGTTCATGCCCGCCTTGCGCAGCGACTGCAGCACCCGGTACTCGCCGGCGTTGTAGGCCATCGTCGCCAAACGCCAGTCGCCGCCGAACATGCCGTGCAGGGTCTTGAGGTACCGCACCGCGGCCTGGGTGGAATCCACTGCCGAGAGGCGACCGTCGTAGCCCGGGGTCATCTGCACGCGGTGGTTCTTGGCGGTGGTGGCGATGAACTGCCACAGGCCGGCCGGGCCGCCGCCGTTGCGGGCGTTGGGCCGGTAACCGCTTTCCACGAAGGGAATCAGCGCGAATTCGGTGGGCAGGTCGGACTTGCGCAGCTCTTCGACCACATAGCCGAACAGCACCAGCGCATCATCATCCTGGTTGGCCAACCGCGAGGGGGCATGCGCGAACTGCTTCTGCCAACGCGGGCTGGTCGCCTCGGCGTCGCAGGTGGGTTCGGCCAGGCCATCGCGGAAGCTGGCGAAAATGTCCTGCCCGTTGCGCACCGAGGCCGGCGGCAGCGCCGCAGCGGTCAGGGGGAGGGAGGAAAGGCCGGCCACGTTCTGCGACATGCCGGCGGTCAACGACTGGGCGCCCGCGCTGCCGGCCACGGCGATCGCCAGGCCAAGCGCGAGCGGCAACAATCGCCGACTCATGTTCGAAATCCGTCTTTCCAGTGTCGCAGCCCTGCGACAACATCGACTTCATCGGTAACGGGACGCCCGAGATGGGCGCTGACGGCCGCCTGGATGGCGGGGGTGTTCGTACGCAGGAACGGGTTGCATTCCAGCTCGCTTGCCAGTGAAACCGGCAGCGTTGGCAGGTCATCGCGGCGCATGGCCAAGGCCTCCTCATGGCGCTGCGACAGCGCAGCGTTGGTGGGGTCTACATGCCGCGCGAAGACGGCATTGGACAGGGTGTACTCGTGGGCGCAACAGACCATCAGTTGCGCTGGCAGGGACGCCAGCTTCCGCAGGGATGCCAGAAGCTGGGGAGGCGTACCTTCGAACATGCGCCCACAGCCCAGGCTGAACAACGCATCGCCACTGAAAAGGTGTTCAGCGGTGTGAAACGCGATATGGCTCCGGGTGTGCCCGGGCACGGATACTACGTGGAACCCCAGCCCCAATGCCTGAACGCATTCACCTTCGGCGACCCGATGGGCCGGGACCTCAATGCGCGGTTCCGCCGGTGCATAGACCTCCACCGCCGGAAAACGGGCCTGAAGTTCGGCGACGCCGCCGATGTGGTCGTCGTGGTGATGGGTCAGCAGAATGCTGTGCGGGGCCCATCCCTGCTGCGCTGCGGCGGCCAGGACGGGGTCGGCGTGGCCGGGGTCGATGACCACGGCGCGGCCGTCGTCGGCGACCAGCGCCCAGATGTAATTGTCCGCAAACGCGGGTAGGGCGGTCAGTCGCATAGAATTGGACCATGCCCCTCGTGCCGAGCCCCCGTCAAGCGACAGTCGCATCCTGGTTTGATACTGAACCGGCACAAGCGTTGTGCCGTCTGGAATCCGAGCGGTTGCGCACCCTCCTCGCCGAGCGTCCGGTGAACCCCTGGCTATGGCTGGCACCGACGCCTGGCTGGTTGGGGAGTGTGGAACTGCCCGGCCGTGGCCTGCGCCTGTTCCGGGACGGCGCGGCCTACGCCGGGGATGTGCACTGCGGGCTGCCGTTGCCGCTGCCGGATGAGAGCGTCAATGCGATCGTCCTGCAGCATGTCACCGCGCGGGATGCCGAGGCGTTGATCGCCGACTGCGCCCGTGTCCTGATGCCGGGCGGCCGCCTGTGGCTTTCCACGCTCAACCCGTTCAGCCCGTACCGCCGCCAGTGGCGCCATCACGGGCTGGTCGTGCGCAGCCCGCAGCGGCTGCGCCACACCCTCACGCAGGCCGGCCTGAGCTGCGAAGACCTGCAGTACCTCGGCCCGATGTGGCGTGACCGCTCGCCGGCGCGGCGCGATCTGGCCCCGCTGCGGGCTGCCTGTCTGTTCACCGCTGAAAAACGCACTCTGGCCTTGCCGGGACCGACGCCCGTGGCTGCGCCACGCTGGCACGGCACCGTGGCCACCTGATCTGGAATGGAATGAAGACGATAGAAATCCACACCGACGGTTCCTGCCTCGGCAATCCCGGTCCCGGCGGCTGGGCGGCGTTGCTGCGCTACAACGCGCACGAGCGCGAACTGAGCGGTGGTGAAGCGCATACCACCAACAACCGCATGGAGCTGATGGCGGCCATCTCGGGGCTGGAAGCGCTCACCGAGCCGTGCAACATCGTGCTGTTCACCGATTCGCAGTACGTGCGCCAGGGCCTGACCGAGTGGATGCCCGGCTGGATCCGCAAGAACTGGAAGACCGCCGGCGGCTCGCCGGTCAAGAACCGGGAGTTGTGGGAGCGCCTGCACGCGGCCACGCTCAAGCACACCATTGACTGGCGCTGGGTCAAGGGTCATTCCGGCGACCCGGACAACGAGCGCGTGGATCAGCTGGCGCGCGACGCCGCGATCCGGATCCGCGCCGCTGGCCCGGTACACTGAGCCCATGCGTCAGATCATCCTTGATACCGAGACCACCGGCCTGGAATGGCGGAAGGGCAACCGCATCGTCGAAATCGGCTGTGTGGAACTGCTCGAGCGCCGCCCCAGTGGCAACAACTACCACCAGTACCTCAAGCCGGACTGCGAGTTCGAACAGGGCGCGCAGGAAGTCACCGGCCTGACCCTGGAGTTCCTGGCTGACAAGCCGGACTTCGCCCAGGTCGTCGACGACTTCCTCGCCTACATCGACGGCGCCGAGCTGATCATCCACAACGCGGCGTTCGATCTGGGCTTCCTGGATAACGAGCTGTCGCTGCTGGGCGACCACTACGGCAAGATCACCGACCGCTGCACGGTGATCGATACGCTGAAGATGGCGCGCGAGCGCTTCCCCGGCCAGCGCAATTCGCTGGATGCACTGTGCCGTCGCCTGGGCGTGGACAACGCCCACCGCCAGCTGCACGGCGGCCTGCTCGATGCCCAGATCCTGGGCGATGTGTACATCGCCCTGACCTCGGGCCAGGAAGAAATCGGCTTCGGCTCGGCCGATGAGCAGAAAACCGGCAGCGCCCACGCGCAGACCTTTGACACCTCGCGCCTGCTGCCACGCCCGCGCGTGGTTGCCACCGCCTCCGAGCTGGAAGCGCACGAAGCGCGGTTGGCCAAGCTGCGCAAGAAGGCCGGCCGCGCGATCTGGGATGGTGAGCCTGAAGCGGTGGAAGCGGTCAGCGCCTGACGGCCCGCCCCCGGTAGATCCCGGCCGTTGGTCGGGATGCCTGCCTCAATGACACCGCACCAGGATCACGGTGATGTTGTCCGAACCGCCGCCATCCAGCGCGGCGGCGACCAGCGTATCCACGCATTCCTGCGCACTGGCATCATCGAAGGCGAGGGTACGGGCGATGCCCTTGTCCTCGACCTCTTCGGTCAGCCCGTCGCTGCACAGCAGCAACTGCATGCCCGGGCGCAGCTCACCGGTGGTGGTCGCCACATTCAGGTGCGCCGGATCGGTTACGCCCAGCGCCTGGGTCACTACATTGCGATGCGGATGCGCACGCGCCTGCTCGGCGGTCAGATTGCCCTGCGCGACCAGTTCCTGGACCACGCTGTGATCCTGGCTGAGCTGGGCCAGCGTGCCGTCGCGCCACAGGTACGCGCGGCTGTCGCCGACCCACGCCACCTCATACCGACTGCCCTGCACACGGGCCGCCACCACGGTGGTGCCCATCGGCAGGCTGTCGTTGCGGCGGCGCGAGGTGCGGATGATCTCCTCATCGGCGATGCGGATCGCATGCGCCAGCGTCGCCCCGCGGCGGATCTCGCGCACGATGGTCTCGCGCGCCAGCGCACTGGCCACCTCACCGCAGGCGTGCCCGCCCATGCCATCGGCGACCAGCCAAAGCGCCAGTTCGCCATCGCCGTAATACGTATCCTCATTGAGGTCACGGCGCAGGCCGGGGTGGGTCAGGTGTCCGAATTCGATCATGAAGGCGCGTGCCGGTGAGGATTGCGAGGGATAACGGCATGATCGCGGCCCGCCGGACATCCGGCAAGGCATCCATACAGAAGAAATTCACTTCTTTGCCCGCAATGACTTGTCGCCAGCGCGTCCTGCCCGTATCATTCGCGTCCCGGTTCGCCGGGACCATCTGGAGAGGTGGCAGAGCGGTTGAATGTACCTGACTCGAAATCAGGCAGGCGTTTATAGCGCCTCGGGGGTTCGAATCCCCCCCTCTCCGCCAGATACATGAAAAAGGCCGCCCATTGGGTGGCCTTTTTCATGTCCGAGATCGGGCGTCTTCCGACCGCTACGAAATGAGCGGCGCCCAATTGCGGGGGGACGAGAACCCCCGACGGGGGTTCGACGGATCTGCAGGAGCAGATCCGGACAGACGAACGTCTGGCCCTGGAGCGCGCAAGCGCGGAAGGGCGGGGTGCAGGGATGCACCCCGCAATCCCAATGAAGCGGCCACCCTGTTTCCGAAGCCCTCAGCGCCATCACCGACATTCCCGGGCGCGCGGCGACGCGGTCATCCCCAACGGCGTCTCCAGCTCTGGGAGGCGCGGCCCTGGAGCGCGCAGCGCGGAAGGGCTGGGTGCA
Source organism: Stenotrophomonas sp. IS26 (assembly GCF_054188265.1). Classification (NCBI taxonomy): domain Bacteria; kingdom Pseudomonadati; phylum Pseudomonadota; class Gammaproteobacteria; order Lysobacterales; family Lysobacteraceae; genus Stenotrophomonas; species Stenotrophomonas sp. IS26. The sequence continues at coordinate 239,900 of NZ_JBSZJV010000003.1, read as the reverse complement.
TGGATGCACCCAGCAGTCCCAATGAAGCGGCCGCACGCTTGCCCCACACCCCTCCAACATGCGCTCCGCTAAACTGCCCACCTCACGTATACGGATCCCCACCATGACCGCTGAAATCCTCGTCCCCGTGTCCTTCGGTGAACTGCTCGACAAGATCTCGATCCTGCAGATCAAGTCCGAGCGCATCAGCGACGAGGCCAAGCTGGCCAACATCCGCACCGAGCTGAGCGCGCTGGAAAAGACCTGGATGGCGCACCCGGCCGGGGTCAAGGACATCGCGCGTCTGCGTGCCGAGCTGAAGGCCGTCAACGAGCGCCTGTGGGACATCGAAGACAACATCCGCCTGCAGGACAAGGCCCAGGCCTTCGATGACCACTTCGTCGAACTGGCCCGCAGCGTCTACCAGCAGAACGATGAGCGTGCCCGCATCAAGAAGGACATCAACCTGGCGCTGGGCTCGCTCTACGTGGAAGAGAAGTCGTACAAGGATTACGCGCCGCGCGGGGCGTAATCGGCCACATAACGTTCGAAGGCGGCAATGCCGTCCTCGACCGTGATCAGCTGCATCACGTCGTCGAATTCGACCTTCGCACCCCATTTCAGTTCGCTGGCCGGCTTGCCCAGGAATCTGCGCGCGGCAGCGTCGTAGCGGTCCACGCAGTAGCGGCGGTCGGAGTAGGGGCCGCTGCGGTGCGGGTTGCTGGCCGCATGCAGGCCCAGCACCTTGGCGCCCATCGCGTTGGCGATATGCATCGGGCCCGAATCGGGCGTCATCACCAGCGCGGCGCGCGCCAACAGGGCGGGCAGCTGCTTCAGCGTGTCCTTGCCGACCAGATCCAGCGCCGGGGTGGTGAGCTGTGCCTGGATGGCATCGGCCATGCCGCGCTCCAGGTCGCTGCGCCCACCGCACAGCACCACCCGCCAGCCGCGTGAGGTGGCGTGGTTGGCCACGGCCGCATAGCGGTCGGCATACCAATTGCGGCGCACGTGGCTGGAGCAGGGCGAGATCATCAACACCGGGCGGCCATCGTCGGCCCATTGGGCATTGGCCCACTCGAACGCCGCCGGCGGCACGGCCAGGTCCCAGCTGACCTCGGTCTGTTTCAGGCCCAACGGCTCGCAGAAGCTGCCGATCGCGTCGAGTACGTGGATGCCCGGGCGGTCGGGAATGCGCTCATTGATGAAAAGCCCGTGAAGATCCTTGGAGCGCGATCTGTCGTAGCCGATGCGGCGTTTGGCGGGTACGAAGGCAGACAGCACATTGGCGCGGAAGGCGACCTGCATCTGCAGCAGCGCATCGAACCGCCCCGCGGGAAGGCTGTCGCGCAGGGCCCGCATGCCGGCCAGGCCGGTCTTCTTGTCGTAGCTGTGGAAGGTCACGCCGGGCAGCCCGTCGAGCAGCTTGTGGCCGGCCTTGTCGATGATCCAGTGCAGTGACACCCCGGGATCGGCCTGCTGCAGGGTGCGCACCAGCGGCACCACGTGGGTCACGTCCCCCAGCGCGGACAAACGCAAAAGACACAAGGAAGAGGACGTTGGTGCCATGGTGTTGTTAGACTCGAAGGAATGGTCGCATTCGACGCCACTGAAGCGCTGACGCCCTGCCGCGATGGACGCGGTATCGGCGCCATTCTGTTCGACCGCGAAGCCTTGCGGCAAGCCGAGATGAGCCTGTTCGCGCCGGCCCACTGGGGCGAGCGGGCACGACCGGTCGCCGATGGCGGACGCGGCGGCGCCTGGTTCGTCGATGCGCCCTTCGGTCATGCCGTGCTGCGCCAGTACCTGCGCGGCGGCCTGGCGGCCAAGCTCAGCCGGGACCACTACCTCTGGCGCGGCGCCAACCGCACCCGCAGTTTTGCCGAATTCCGGCTGATGCGCGCCCTGCACGCACAGAAGCTGCCGGTACCGCGCCCGATCGCCGCGTTCTACATGCGCGAAGGCCTGCGCTACAAAGCGGCGATCCTGATGGAGCGGCTGGAGGGCGTGCGCTCGCTGGCCGACCGCGCGCTGGTCGCCGGGCGCGGCGCGCCATGGGAAGAGACCGGCCGGCTGATCGCGCGCTTCCATCGCGCCGGGCTGGACCATGCCGATCTCAACGCCCACAACATTCTGTTCGACGCCAACGGCCACGGCTGGCTGATCGATTTCGATCGCGGCGTGCTGCGTATCCCGGCCACCCGCTGGCGCGAACGCAATCTCAAGCGGCTGCTGCGCTCGCTGATCAAGCTGCGCGGTGAACGCAGTCATGACGACGTCGAAAAGGACTACGCACGGCTGCGCCGCGCCTACGACCTGGCCTGGAACCGGGGTTACTGATGGACTGGGCATTGCGCTTCATGGGGGTCGGCAATGCGTCGGCCGTGCAGCTGGGTTCGCCGATGGCGGTGATCGAGCGCGACGGCCGCCCGTGGCTCACCATCGATTGCGGCGGGGAAGGGCTGACGGCCTTCCAGGCGCACTACGGGCATGTGCCGCAGGCCCTGTTCGTCACCCATGTGCACCTGGACCATGTCGCCGGTTTCGAACGCCTGTTCGTGGATGCCTATTTCTCGCCGCAGCGTCGTGGGCGCATCCGCGTGTACGTGCCGGCGACGGTCGTGCCGCTGCTGCACAAGCGCGTGGCCGATTATCCGAACGTGCTGGCCGAGGGCGGCGCCAACTTCTGGGATGCCTTCCAGCTGATCGTGGTCGGCGATGCATTCTGGCATGACGGCGTGCGCCTGGAAGTCTTCCCGGTCCGCCATCACTGGCCGGAAACCGCATATGGGCTGCGCCTGAAGGGCGCGGTCACCTGGAGCGGCGATACCCGCCCGATTCCGGAAATGTTGGCGCGCTATGCCGACGACAATGAACTGATCGCCCACGACTGCGGCCTGCACGGCAATCCCTCACACACCGGTGTGGATGACCTGGAGCGTGAGTACACGCCCGAGCTGCAGGCGCGGATGTTGCTGTACCACTACGCCAGCGAGAGCGACGGCGATGCGCTGCGCCAGCGTGGCCACCGCGTGGCCCTGCCCGGTGAACGTGTGGCGCTGGCCACCCCGACCGCCGTGCACGTGCTGGCCCAGGATCCGCCCTGAGCATGGATGACGCGCTGGCCGCCCATCTGCAGGCGCTCGAACGCGCGTTGCATGGGCCGGCGGTCCGCGGTGATGTCGCGCAGCTGGCGGCGCTGTTGGATGACGACTTCCGTGAGATAGGCAGCTCGGGCGCGTGTTTCGACCGTGCTGCTGCGCTGGCCGAGATTCCGCGCGAGCGCGCGCAGGTGGAGATCGTGTCCAGCGATTACGAGGTCGGCCTGCTGGCCCCGACGCTGGCGCAGGTGCGCTACCGCAGCTGGTATGTGATCGACGGGGTGCGCCAGCGCGAGGTGCTGCGCAGCTCGCTGTGGCGGCTGCACGGCGAGGCATGGCGGATGGTGTTCCACCAGGGCACGCCCGCAGCGCCTTGAGCGGCAGCATCGCGTGGGGAAAACCGGGAGCCCAAAAAGGTGGCGGCCCCGCCGGCTGACCTCGGCGCCCGCGTCGATCGATACCGTTGCTGCCTTCCGGCCCTGGCGGGATTTTCGACCTAGCGTCGCGAGGGGCCGACGGGGCCACCATAGAGACGTTCCGGCTGCAGGGCGATCAAGGATCAGCCGGCCGCAGGCGGAAGGTGCACCGCAGGAACAGGCCCGGCAGTGCAGTCGCGCATTCTAGCGCATGCGTGGCACGCAGTGCCAGACGCGGAGGCTGAATCCCGTGTAGCCCGTCGTGACACGGAGCGGCCAATGCGCGGGCGGGTTGCTAAAATGCGCTGCACAGGAGGAACGGCCTCCCCCATTTCGGGAATCACTGACCAGGACGGCCTGGCCCCCATCAAGGAGGGCCGCATGGCCTGGATCTATCTGTTGGCAGCCGGTGTACTGGAAATTGTCTGGGCGTTCTCGATGAAGCAGTCCGAGGGGTTCAGCAAGCTCACCCCCTCGATCATCACCCTCGTGACCATGATTGCCAGCTTCTGGCTGCTGTCGTTGGCAATGCGCACGTTGCCGTTGGGCACCGCGTACACGATCTGGACCGGCATCGGCGCGGTTGGCGCGTTCGTGATCGGCATTACCTTCCTCGGCGAGCAGGTCAGCGCGATGCGGATTGCCGCGGCGGTGTTGATCGTGAGCGGGTTGGTGTTGATGAAGTTGAGCAGCAGCTGAGGCGTTCAAAACGCACGCTGCGCGCTCGGGGGTAGGGCCACGCGATGCGCGGCTGACGTAACCCTGACGTACTCCAATCACTGGCGCCGCTCAACGTGGCGCCAGTTCGAGTGCCATCTCCACCGCATCCAGTCCGGGGCCGTGCCCATCGGGGGTGATGTGGGTGACGACGAAGCCGAGGCCGGCGTAGAACGCCTGCGTGTACTGGCTGGTGCTGAGCGTGACGCGCTGGGCGCCGAGCGTTCTTGCGTGAGCCAGGCGTGCGTGGGAGAGCTGCGTGCCCAGGCCCTGGCGATGCCGGGTGCGGTCGACCATGCCCCAGCAGAAGGCCGCGGTGTGTTCGTTGTCGAGGGCGAGGCCGCCGCAGGCGACAAGGTGGCCGTTGTGTTCGATGACCAGATAGTCGTGGGCGCGGTGTGGGTGGAGCAGGTAAGTGGCGAAGTCGTGGCGTTCGTGTGGGGCGAAGTAACGCGGCACGTTGGTGTCGAACAGTGCGAGGCAGGCGGGGGCGTCAGTTGGGGTGTAGGGGCGGAGGGTGGGCATGGGGGGACTTTGGCATGGGGTGGCTGCGCAAAGAGCAGCCGACCAGCGGTCGGCTCTACCGTTAGCGGTGGCGACGGTTTGCGTGGCGCTAGCGTTGGCGGCGCAGAGGCTTCGGATGCAGGGTGGCCGCTTCATTGGGATTGCTGGGTGCATCCATGCACCCAGCCCTTCCGCGCTGACGCGCTCCAGGGCCAGCCGTTCGGCTGTCCGGATTCGCTCCTGGCGAATCCGTCGAACCCGTTGGGGTTCTCGTCCCCCATGCTGTCCGTCGCACAAATAAAAAGGCCGCCCCTGAGGGCGGCCTTTTTATTTGTGTGGCGGAGAGAGGGGGATTCGAACCCCCGAAGCGCGGTTTAGACGCTTACACACTTTCCAGGCGTGCTCCTTCAACCGCTCGGACACCTCTCCGGACCTGCTGCGATAACCCGCTGCAGGGGCGCAGATTCTAGCGGGGGAATTGGATTCGCACAAGCGGTTCGTCACGAAGGGCAGGGGGGCTGGACAGGCGTGGCACAATGGTCGTCCCGATGAAGACGGTGGCCTGATGTCCTATCTCGTCCTTGCCCGCAAGTGGCGTCCTAAGCGTTTTGCCGAGCTGGTGGGCCAGGAACACGTGGTCCGTGCGCTCAGCAATGCGCTGGACAGCGGCCGGGTGCACCATGCGTTCCTGTTTACCGGCACCCGCGGGGTCGGCAAGACCACCATTGCCCGTATTTTCGCCAAGTCGCTGAACTGCGAGCAGGGCACCAGCGCCGATCCATGCGGTCAGTGTCCGGCCTGCCTGGATATCGACTCCGGCCGCTACATCGATCTGCTCGAGATCGATGCTGCGTCCAATACCGGTGTGGATGATGTCCGCGAGGTGATCGAGAACGCCCAGTACATGCCCTCCCGCGGCAAGTACAAGGTCTACCTGATCGACGAAGTGCACATGCTGTCCAAGGCGGCGTTCAATGCGCTGCTCAAAACGCTGGAAGAGCCGCCGGAGCACGTGAAGTTCCTGCTGGCCACCACCGATCCGCAGAAGCTGCCGGTGACGGTGCTTTCGCGCTGCCTGCAGTTCAACCTGAAGCGGTTGGACGAGGACCAGATCCAGGGCCAGATGACCAAGATCCTGGCGGCCGAGGAAATCGAGTCCGACCCGACCGCGATCGTGCAGTTGGCCAAGGCCGCCGATGGCAGCCTGCGTGACGGCCTGTCGCTGCTGGATCAGGCGATCGCCTATGCCGGCGGTGCGCTGCGCGAGGATGTGGTGCGCGCGATGCTGGGCACGGTGGACCGCACCCAGGTCGCCGCGATGCTGGATGCGCTGGCCGATGGTGATGGCCCGCGCCTGCTGCAGACCGTGGCCCTGCTGGCCGAGTTCTCGCCGGACTGGAGCGGGGTGCTCGATGCCCTGGCCGAGGCCCTGCACCGGATCCAGGTGCAGCAGCTGGTGCCGGGCGCCGCGACGGCGGGCGAGGGGATCGATGCCGAGGCCTTCGCCCAGCGCCTGCGCCCGGAAGTGGTCCAGCTCTGGTATCAGATGGCCCTGGGCGGCCGTCGTGACCTGCACCTGGCCCCGAGCCCGCGCGCCGGGTTCGAGATGGCCGTACTGCGCATGCTGGCCTTCCGTCCCGCCGCCGCGGTACCGCCCGTGCCCCGCGATCCGGGCACCGGGACCGGCGTGAACAGTGGTGGCCAGGCCAGCGGCCACGGCACCGGCATGGCCGCTGCGGCAGCGAGCGCGGCGTCTGCTTCGGTCGTGGCGCCGGTCAAGGCGAGCGCCCCCGTCGCTCAGCCGGCCCCGCTGGAGCCAGTGGTTGCTCCTGTCTCCGCGGCACCTGAGCCCGCACCGCCGGCACCGAAGCAACCTTCCCCGGCCCCGAACCCGGCCCCGGCCCCGGCAGCCGCCGAGCCGGTGAAACCGGCCAAGCCCAGCGTCACAGCGCCCGCTGCCGACGACGATCTGCCGCCGTGGCACCACGAGAGCGATGCCGCCGATCGCGACGAAGCGCTGGCTGCTGAAATGGCCACCCCGGATGCGGCCATGGTCGCCCCGTGGGAAGCGCCGGCCGAGCGGACCGTGGCACCTGCTGCGCCCGCGCCTGTACGTGATGCCCCCGCCCCGGTGGCCCGCCCGCAGGGCATCGCCATCGCCCCATCTGCTCCGGACACCGCGCCCGTCGGCGAAAGCGGTGACCTGACCGCCGATGCCTGGCTGGAACTGGTGGCCGGCAGCCAGCTCAATGGCCCGTCCAAACAGCTGGCTGCGCACTCGGCGTTCATCAGCTACCAGCACGGCGTCTTGAAACTGGCGATTTCGCCCGGATTTGAGTACTTGAGTTCGGACCGCTCGCAGGCGGCGCTGATCGCGGCGTTGACCGGCCCCTTGGGGCAGGCCCCGCGCCTGGTGATCGATACCGGTGCAGCCGGTGCCGAGACCCTGCATCAGCGCGCTGACCGCCAGCGTGGCGAACGCCAGACGGCGGCGGAAGCCGCTTTCATGGCCGACCCTTCGGTGCAGTTGCTGGTGCAGCAACACGGTGCCCGGGTCGTCGCCGATTCCATTCGTCCTTTTGAAGAGTAAAGACCCATGCGCGGCAATATCGCCCAACTGATGCAGCAGGCCCAGAAGATGCAGGAAAACCTGCAGAAGGCCCAGGAAGACCTCGCCAAGCTGGAAGTCACCGGCAGCGCCGGCGGCGGCATGGTCAGCGTGACCCTGACCGGCACCAAGGAATGCCGCAAGGTGCGCATCGATCCGTCGGTGCTGTCCGATGCGGAAATGACCGAAGATCTGGTGGCCGCCGCGTTCAACGATGCCTCCAACAAGATCGACGCCGAGTCGAAGAACCGCATGGGTTCGGCGACCGCCGGCATGCAGCTGCCCCCGGGCATGAAGCTGCCGTTCTGACCCACCGCCTGCGCCGGGTGTCTGCCTGGCGCGACCGTGTTGACCGCGCCGCGAAGCCTCCGGGCTTCGCGCGCTTGTTTCTGAGATGAGCGATCCGCCATGAGCCTGCCCCTGCTCGAACAATTGATCGAGGCCTTCCGCGTGTTGCCGGGCGTGGGCCAGAAGACCGCCCAGCGCATGGCCTACCACGTGCTGGAGCGCGAGCGCGAGGGCGGCCAGAAGCTGGCCGAGGTGCTGGCCAAGGCGATCGAGCGGATCGGGCATTGCGAGCAGTGCCGGGATTTCAGCGAGACCGATATCTGTGCGGTCTGCGCCAACGGCAGCCGCGAGCGCCAGCAGCTGTGTGCGGTGGAATCACCGGCCGATCGCCTGGCGATCGAAACGGCCACCGGTTACCGCGGGGTGTACTTCGTGCTGCAGGGGCGGCTGTCGCCGCTGGATGGCATTGGCCCGCGCGAGCTGGGCCTGGATCAGCTGGAGGCGCGGCTGAAGCAGGGCGAGGTCAACGAGTTGATCATCGCCACCAGCGCCACCGTGGAAGGCGAAGCGACCGCGCATTACCTGGCGCAGATGGCGCGCAGCTGCAAGGTGCGGCCCAGCCGCCTCGCGCAGGGTCTGCCGCTGGGTGGCGAACTGGAATACGTGGATCGCGGCACGCTGTCGCACGCCTTCGGCACGCGTACCGAAGTGCAGGAATGACGCGGCGCACCGCGCGGCAATGATCGAAACCGGGTGCGCATCCGCGCTACTCTCCAAGGCCCTGTTCCACGAGGTGCCCTCATGAGTCACGACACCCTGTTCGGCAAGATCATCCGCCGCGAAATTCCGGCCACCATCGTCTACGAAGACGAGGAGGTGCTCGGCTTCAAGGACATCGCCCCACAGGCGCCGGTGCACGTGTTGTTCATTCCCAAGCACGAGGCGATCCCGACCCTGGATGACGTGCGCCCGGAGCAGGCACACCTGATCGGCAAGCTGGCCATGGCCGCCGCGGAGTACGCGCGCCGCGAAGGTTTCGCGCAGGATGGCTACCGGATCGTCATGAACTGCCGTGAGCACGCCGGGCAGACGGTGTTCCATATCCACCTGCACCTGCTGGCCGGCGCGCAGTTGGGTCACTTCGGAACGCCCAACGGCTGAGCCGGCCAGGCACAGACAAAAACGCCGCCCGAGGGCGGCGTTTCTGCGTCAGCGTGTTACCACCAGCCCCAGCCGCGGTAGCCCCAACCCGGACCCCAGCCCGGGCCCCACGGGCCGTACGGGTAGGCGGGCACCACATCCACCTGGCGCTGTTCCGGCCACAGGTAGATGACGTCGGCATCCAGCTTCGGCAGGCGATAGTCGTACTCGCCGATCCGGGTGTTCTCGTAGCCGCCGATCTTGCCGATGAAGGTCACATCGCGGCCCGGCTCGAACACCGCTGGATCATAGAAGCCGGCGCGGCAGGCGATGAAGCGGCCGTCACTGGCGTCGGCCGAGGTGGTGCTCGGGCGGCCACTGCCGTTGAGCGGGCGCGAAATCATCTGGAAGCAGGTCTGGCCCTGGCCCGGATTGGTTTCGATGATGCGGCCACCCCAGCGCACCGGGGTGCCCACCTGCTGGGTGGGAACCGCGTCGCGCGGGCTGACCATACTGAACTGCCCCTGCAACGGCTTGGGCGCGGTGGCGCAGGCAGCCAATGCCAGAGAGGCAGCAAGGGGAAGCAGGATTTGAATCTTCATGGGGATGCTCCGGAGGTCGGGCGATGCCTGCGCAGGTCGCGCAATAATGAAGTGAGGTCGACGTCAGCGCCAGCGTAGCGCGCCTGGACGAAACGCGCGCTGAGCGACAGCAGCGCAGGATCGGGTCGCTGCCGGTCTACCCGGCGTGCCCACTCGCCAGCCGGTTCGGCGCTGGCGCGGGACAGTCCATAGCGCGCGTACCGGCGTCCCAGCACGTGCCACGCGCGCAGCAGCGGGTCGCGCTCGCGTTCGCCCCGGGCCAGCAGCCATGCCATCCAGCCTAGCGCGGCCAGTGCGAAGACGATGAAAATTCCCACCAGCTGGCTCGGGTCCAGCCGCTCGAAACCAAACGGTTCAAGAAGCTGCTGCTGACGGTTGGCATCGAAGGACAGGACCAGGTCGTTCCAGCCCCGGCGCAGCCAGTCGCCCATCTGCCCGATCTGCAGCCATCGGCTGTCCAGCGTGGCGCCGGCGGCGCCGGCCCCCAGCCGGTCCTCAAGCGTGTCGTAAACGCGCTCCGGCGCAACGGCGGCGGTCGGATCGACCCGCACCCAGCCACGCCCCGGCAGCCACACTTCGGCCCAGGCATGTGCATCCATCCGGCGCAGCACCCAGTAGTCGCCATACGGGTTGCGGATGCCGCCCGCGAAGCCGGTCACCACCCGCGCCGGGATGCCTGCATTGCGCATCAATACGACGAACGAGGAGCTGAAGTGCTGGCAGAAGCCGGCCTGCTGATCGAACAGGAATTCGTCCGCGCCATCGCGACCGGGCTCGGGCGTATCCAGGGTGTAGACGAAACGCGCCCGCACCCAGTCGAGCGCGCGCTGCACGATCACCGCATCATTGCTGCCCGCGTCCTGTCGCCACTGCCGGGCCAGGGCTGCCGTGCGCGGATTCAAGCCGTCGGGCAACTGCAGCGCAAGGCGCCGCTCGTAAGGCGTCAGCGCGTCGGTATAGGCCACCGCCGGTGCCGAGGTCAGCCGCCAACGGGTCAGCGCGTTCAGTGCCGCATGGCTGCGCAGGCTGTGGTTGGCATCCAGGTCACTGCCGGGCGGTGCCTGCAGCGGCAGATCCAGCGCGACCAGCTGGCGGCGATCGGTTGGCTCGTAATCGATCTGGTAGTCCCACTGCGTGCTGGCGTGGGTCACCGCGGCCGGCGCACGCGCGATCTGCCGCCGGTCCTGCTCCCAGCGCTTGCCATCGAAATGGGTCAGTACCGGCCCGCGCCAATAACGTTGCTGCGGCGCCGGGATCGCGCCGAAGAACTGCACGCGAAGCGCCGGGGTGTCATCGGCCATCAGGTCCAGCCACTCCCCGGGCTCCATCGTGTCGGACAGGCCGGGCTTGCCCACCGCGCGGTCCGGGATGCCCCAGAGCGGTTCGCTCAAGCGCGGGAACAGCCAGAAACCGGCCAAGGCCAGCGGCAGGCCGAGCAGGACCAGCCGGCCGATGCCGCGCAACTGGCGTTTGAGGGGCGCTGGCGGTGCCTGTCCCTCCAGGTGTGCCAGGCGTTGCAGGGCGAGCAGGGCGACCAGGCCGGCCAGCACGGCCAGCGTCATCGTCAACGGGCCTTGGTCCAGCAGGAACGCGGCGAACGGGCCGAACAGCCCGAAGCCGACCAGGCTGCGGCCATCGCGCAGGCTGCGCAGCTCGCTGGATTTCAGGGCGAGCATTGCGGCCAGCAGCGCGCAGCCGGTGTCGCGGCCAGGCCGTGGACCCATCTGCCAATAAATGGCGGCCAGCATGGCCAGCACCAGCAACAGGCGCAGGGCGCCCGGCAGCAGCCGCTGCCGCGAGGCCAGCGCGGTCAGCAGTGCGACACCGGCGATGACGGCGGCCAGCACGGTGGGCAGCTGCAGCAGCAGCGGCAACAGGCCCAGCGCCGCGCTGGCCAGCGTCCAGTAGCGCGCGCCGGGACTGAGCAGGGACACGGGCCGGTCAGTCATGGGGCAACAGCGCCAGCGCGCGCTGGCACAGATGGTGATGGGCACTGCCGTTGCCGGGCCCGAGCACCGGTTGGCCCGGCAGCTTGAGCTTGTAGCGGCGGCCTTCGCGCTCGGCCAGGTCGATCCAGCGCGCCATGCGTGCGATCCGTGCTTCGGTGCCCAGCGGTGCCAGGTGCCACCAGTCCAGCACGATCTCCACCCCGACCGGCTTTTCGTACTCGCGCACCAACAGGGTGTCGCGTCGCGCGGAGTGTTTCCACGCGATGCTGCGCATCGGGTCGCCAGCGCGATACGGGCGCAGCTGATGCAGCTCGTCGCCACTGGCATGCACGCGGGTATGCAGGGGGTCGCCGCCGCTTTCCGGCAGGGCGGGTGCGTGCGTTTCCGGTGCGGCATAGACCAGCAACGGCGTTTCCGGCCAGACCCACGACCACGCGCGCACCAGACCGAGCGGTTGCGTGGTGGCGATGCGGATGCGGGCCAGGTCGAACCAGCCGCGCCGGTGCGTGGGCAGCTCGAGATCCACTTCGATCTGGTCGCTGTCGATCAGGTGCCCGAACGCGGCCACGCCCTCGTGCTCCACCTGCAGGCCGCGCCGGGCACGGGTATCGGCGCGCGACAGGCTGATGCGCAGCCGCAACGGCGCGCCCGCGGTGACCGGCTCGGCGGAGACCGCATCCACCTGCAACCCGGACAGCTGCAGGTGCGCGCTGATCGCACTGGCGATGCTGACCGTCGCCAGCAACAGGGCCAGCAGCAGCGCAGGATTGTTGTTGTAGTTCAGCGCGCCGAGCAGCATCGCCGACAGCAGCGCGGCGACGAACAGCCCGAACCGCGTCGGCAGCACATAGATGCGGCGCCGGTCGAACCGGCACGGCAGGTGCTCTGGGCGGCGCGGTCGCGCCAGATGTTGCAGTTGCTGCCAGCGGGCTCCCCAGCCGCGGCGCATCTCAGTCGACCTGCACGGTCTGGAGGATGGCGCGGGCCAGTGCCGGCCCGTTGCCGGCTTCGGCCTCGGGCACCAGGCGATGCCCGGCCACTGCCACGAACAGGGTCTGCACGTCTTCGGGCACCACATGCGCGCGGCCGAGCAGCAGCGCATGCGCCCTGGCGGCGCGCAGCAATGCCAGGCCGGCACGCGGCGACAGGCCCACGCGCACCCCGGCGTGCTGGCGGCTGCGGGCGAGCAGGGCCTGCACATACGTGATCAACGCCTCGCTGGCATGCACCTGGCCCACCGCCTCGCGCAGCGTGCGTACGTCCACCTCGCTCAGGCGCGCGGTGGCCTGCGCGATCAGATGGCGGCGATCGGTGCCGCGCAGCAGCTCGCGTTCCGATTCCGGATTGGGGTAGCCCAGGGCCAACCGGAGCAGGAAGCGATCCAGCTGCGAGTCCGGCAACGGGAACGTACCGGAGAGGTCGACCGGGTTCTGGGTGGCGATGACGAAGAAGGGATCCGGCAGCGGATGGGTCACGCCATCCAGGGTGACCTGCTGCTCGGCCATCGCTTCCAGAAGCGCACTCTGGGTACGCGGCGGCGCGCGGTTGATCTCGTCGGCCAGCAACACATGCGTGAAGACCGGGCCGGGGTGGAACTGGAACTGGCGGCTGCCGGCGTCATACACCGAGACGCCAAGCACATCGGCCGGCAGCAGATCGGAGGTGAACTGCACCCGCTGGAAGCCCAGCCCGAGGCTGCAGGCCATGGCGTGGGCGAGGGTGGTCTTGCCCAGCCCGGGCAGGTCCTCGATCAGCAGATGGCCGCCGGAGAGCAGCGCCACGAACGCCAGCCGCACCTCCTGTGCCTTGCCCAGCACCAGCCCGTTGACCTGATCCTGGGCGGCGCGAAGGGACTGACGCAGTACATCGGTTAGCATGGCTGGCACGGGGGGCGAATGATCCATGTCCGTCTCGATTCGATGATTCCACTGATTCTATAGAGCAATGCAGGGCGAACAACGCGCACGCACCATATTCCTGTTGTTGTGGACGCTGGTCACCGCCGTCAAGCTGGTGGTGGCCGCACGTCTGCCCTTGTTCGTGGACGAAGCTTTTTACTGGCAGGAAGGCCAGCACCTGGCGGCGGCCTATTCGGACCTGCCGGGCCTGACCGCCTGGCTGGCACGCCTGGGCGTGGAAGTGGGCGGCAATCATGTGCTCGCGCTGCGCCTGCCGTTCCTGGCGATCGGAGCGTGGCTGCCATGGCTGGTGTCACGCATCGCCACGCGCTGGTTCGGTGCGGTGGCCGGTTGGCAGGCCGGCAGTCTCACGTTGCTGATGCCGCTGTCGGCCACGCTGGGCATGCTGGCCGTGCCCGATGTGCCGATGGCGCTGGCTGCGGTGCTGTGCCTGGATGCCGGCGCGCGCCTGCTGCGCAGTGTCGATGCCGCGGCGGCAGTAAAACTGGCCGCCGGCCTGGCGATCGGCGCACTCAGCCATTACCGCTTCATCGGCGTGATCGTGGTCGGCTTCATCGCGCTGCTGGTGCTGCCGCAGGGCCGGCGCATGCTGCGCGATCCGCGCGTCTGGGTGGCCCTGGCGGTGGGTGTGCTGGCGTGGCTGCCGCTGCTGTCGTGGAATGCCGACAACCATGATGCGGGCCTGAAATTCCAGGTGATCGAGCGCCACCCGTGGGCGTTCGAATGGAGCGGGCTGTGGTTCCTGGTGATCCAGCCGATGCTGGTCACCCCGATCCTGTGCATCGCGATGTGGAAGGTGGCCCTGGCGGGCACCCGCTCCGGTGGCGGCGCACGCGCGCAATGGCGTTACTTCGGCCTGATCGGCGCGGTGTCGACGCTGTCCATCTTCGGCCTGGGCTTCTTCACCGATGTGGAGCGCATCAGTTTCCACTGGCCGCTGCCGGGTTATCTGGCGCTGCTGATCGCCGTGCCGGTGGTGCTCAACGGCTGGCCGCGCTGGTTGCGCCGTACCGGCTGGTGGTTGGCCGGCGCCGGGCTCGCGCTGGCCTTCGGCTATTACCTGACGGCGTCCATCCCGAGCGTGCGCGAGCAGTTGGCCGGCTACAAGTATTACCCACGCAACTTTGCCGGCTGGGAACCGTTGGCAGGCGCCGTGCGCGACGAGCTGAAAAGCATGCCGCCCGGCACGCGCGTGCTGGCCGGCAACTTCAAGGTGGGGGCGGAGCTGGGCTTCCAGTTGCGCGATCCCTCGATCGAGGTGCTGCGCCACCCGCTGAACGACAAGCACGGCCGCAGTGCGCAGCTGGGGCTGTGGGGGCTGCTGCACGATGGCCAGCGCGACGCGCCGATGCTGCTGGTGCTGTCGCCCAGCGATCAGCGCTATCGCGATCTGCTGGCGCGCTACCACGCGGTCTGCGAACAGGTCGGCCCGCTGCCGCCACCGCGTGTGGTCAGCAACGATCATGGCTTCCAGCGCTTCCTGCTGTTCAAGCTGCCGGCCGAACGCGTGGAGGGGCCGTGCGTCACGCCGGCGATGGCCTGGCTGGATGCGCCACAGCCCGGTGCCGCGGTGGGGAGCCCCCTCGAGGTGCGTGGCTGGGCCTTCAAGGATGGCGTGGGCATCGCGCGTGTCGAGCTGCTGGTCGATGGCAGGCCGGTGGGCGATGCGGTCTACGGGCGGCCCTACGACATCACCGGCGCGTGGAAGATCTCCACCGATCCGCAGCACCCGAATGTGGCCTTCGATGCCACGCTGAAGACCGACCACCTCGCGCCCGGCCGTCATTGGCTCGGCATGACGCTGCACGGCAAGGACGGCAGCGTGGAGCAGTGGCAGGAACAGGCCTTTACCGTCCCCGCGCGCTGAACGTGCGTGCTCTTCCATGGATGACACCGTCATGCGCGATGCGCCGCAGGAATCTACCCCCTTGTCTGCTTCCCATCCGTACCCCGCGCCGGTGGCGCCTGCGCTGATCCGGACGTTGTGGTGCGCGGTGGCGGGCATCGTTTCGGTGGGTGTGGCCGCCATGCTGTGGCTGTCGCCACGCGTGCTGTACGCCGATCCGTGGCGCTTCACCCAGAAGCTGCTGGAGATGCCGTGGCCGGGCAACGTACTGGTGTCGGACAATGGCCACCGTGAAATCCTGCCGAACCTGGTGCGCTATGCCGAGCTGGAGTGGCTGCACGGCAATCAATGGCTGCAGATCGGTACCGGCGTTGCGTTGGCACTGGCGACAGCAGGGCTGCTGGCCCGGATCATCAGGGCCGATGCCATGGCACCACCGGTGCGCGCCGCCGCCGCCCTGGTCGCGGCGCTGTCGATCTTCTGGCTGGGCAGCCAGCGCGCGCTCACCCATGCCAACGAATCGGTCCACGCGTACCTGATCACCGCAGCGCTGATGGCCGGCGTCGCCCTGCTGCTGCGTGGCGATCGTCGCGGCGCGGTAGTGGCCGCCGTGTGTGGCGTCGCGGCGACGTTCTCCTTCGGCAGCGGCGTGGCCGTGTTCGTGGGGTTGGCGGCGGTGATGATGGTGCGGCGTGCGCCGTGGTCGCACTGGGTGCCATGGACCGCCGCCCTGCTCGTGGCGGTCGGGCTGCACCTGGGCATGGGGCGGACGGGCATGCCGACGCAGATGGCGCTTGCCCCGCTGCCGCAGCTGGACGTGCTGCTGCGCTGGCTGGCCTCGCCCTTCATCTATCTGGCCTGGCCGGCACTGGATCCAGCGGCGGCGCAGCAGTTGCCGTTCGCGCCCGTGCGCGGTGCGGTCCAGTCCGTGGCGAGCGCGTATGAGGCGCTGTTCGGACCGGTGCTGACCTCGCGCTGGCCGCATCTGCTGATCGGTGCGTCGGGGCTGACCGCGTTGTTCGGCATGACCTGGCGCACCTGGCAGCGCGGCCGCAGCGCCGGGGCCGGGGAGTCGGTGGGGCTGGCGATGGCATGGTTCGGCCTGGCCGTGGGCGCGCTGGTCGCACTGAGCCGCTGGAGTTACTTCGCTGACTACCCCACGCAGGTGGCCGCAACGCGCTATGTGCCCTGGTCGTGGCTGTTCTGGTCCGGTCTGGTGTTGTGGACGATCGTGCGCGTCGGCCTGCGCCATCCCGGGCGGGTGGCGTGGGCAGCCCTGCTGCTGGCGCTGGTGGCCGTGCCGAGCACGGCGTGGATGGCCTATCTCGGCGCCGGCATGCAGCGGGTGGCCAACATGACCGCCACGGCGGCCGCGGCCGGTGTGGTCGATCCGGATCAGACCCATGGCGAAAGCGTGCCCGGCGAAGTGCTGGCGGCGCTACCCAGCCTGCGCGCGCACGGGGCCTCCGTGTTTGCCTGGCCGGAAGCCCGCTATCTGGAGGGTGCGCCAACGGCGGCACCCGGCGTGGTCGTTCCGGTCGGCGATGTCTCCCTCGTGGCGGTGCGCAACACCCTCGGGGGCTCGGCCTGGCGCATCCAGTTCAGCGCCCAGAGCAGGGCGCCGCGGCTGGTCCTGCAATGCGGTGGGCGTCCCGTGGGCCTGGCCATGCCGCTGGCGGGCCGCTGGGTTGGCTGGGCCACCGGCGAACTTGATGCCAGCTGCCTGGAGGCGCTGCAGCTGCGCTGAGGCTCAGGGCAGGGTGTGGCCGGCCTGGCGCAGCAGCTGGCTCAGCGCGATCAGGGGCAGCCCGATCAGTGCGGTCGGGTCGCGGTTCTCGATCGCCTCGAACAAGGTGATGCCCAGGCCTTCACATTTGAAGCTGCCGGCGCAGTCCAGCGGCTGCTCGGCGGCCACGTAGCGGGCGATCTCTTCAGCCCCCAGGGCACGGAAGTGGACCCGGGTCAGATCACAGGTCGCCAGGGCCTCGCCGTCGCGCACCAGGCTCACGGCCGTGTGGAAGTCCACGACCTGCCCGGACATCGCGGCCAGCTGCGCATGCGCGCCCTCCACCGTGCCCGGCTTGCCCAGCGGGGCGCCGTTCAGTTCCGCTACCTGGTCCGAGCCGATCACCCACCGGCCCGGGTGCAGGCGGGCAACCGCCTCGGCCTTCGCGCGCGCCAGCCGCACCGCCAAGGCCCGTGGGGCCTCACTGGGGCCGGGGGTCTCATCCACCTTGGGGCGGGCGGTCTCCAGGGGCAGGCCGAGCCGCTCCAGCAGGTCACGGCGGTAGCGGGAAGTAGAGGCAAGCAGCAGCGGGGTCATGCGACAATACCGGGCACGGAAGGGCGGCAGTCTGGCCCCTCGGGGCGGGGATCGGCAACCTGACTGCGCAGGCATTTGACAGCGGCCCGGACGATCCTTAACATTCAGCGGCTTATGTCCGCAAACGTGCCCGAAATGCTGGATGCTTGGCGGATGGTCGCAGCACGCAGGTGCTTCGACGGCCAGGTGGATCTAGCGGAATTGACCCGCCTCCAGGGCCTTGTCGCCGATACCGAAGGAACGTGCACCTATGCACTGGAATTCGCGCACGACGACATCCTGCAGGTATCCTATGTTGAACTGTCCATCGACACCGCGCTGCCGCTGATCTGTCAGCGCAGCCTGCAGCGCTTCCTGTTGCCGGTTTCGATGGTGCAGCGGCTCGGCCTGATCCGCAGCGAAGAGGAAGAATCCTCGCTGCCGGAAGGCTGGGAACCGTGGCTGGTGCCCGAAGACGGCATGCTGCGACCGCTGGAGCTGGTCGAGGACGAACTCGTCCTGGCCGTGCCCGTCGTGCCGTTGTCTCCCGATGGCGAGGCAGTGGACAAGGACTGGGCACCGACCGAAGAAGAAATCAGCAAGGCCAATCCGTTCGCGGCGTTGGCGGCACTGAAAAAACAATAGCAGCCGGATTGTCGTCGGCGGCTGCGGCGAAAGCGAAAACTGTGCTGGGCGCTGGCGTCCTGCGCGACGATACGACGAAGCAAAACGAACCGAGTTTGGAGCAATCCCATGGCTGTGCAGAAATCCCGTGTCACCCCGTCCCGCCGCGGTATGCGCCGTGCGCATGACGCCCTGAGCGCCAAGCAGCTGTCCACCGATCCGACCACCGGTGAAGTGCATCTGCGTCACCACATCACCGCTGACGGTTTCTACCGTGGCAAGAAGGTGATCACGACCAAGTCGAACTCGGCCGTCGAAGAAGATTGATTTGTAAAGGCCGCTGCCCGGTCGGGCAGCGGCCTTTACCCCATTCTTCCCGATCGTCACGTTTGGCGATCGAGCTACAGGACATGCAATGAGCAAGCGGATCTACTCGAGGATCGCGGGCACCGGTAGTTATTTGCCCGAAAAAGTGTTGACCAACCAGGATCTGGAGAAAATGGTCGACACCAGCGATGAGTGGATTCAATCGCGCACTGGTATCCGCGAACGGCACATTGCGGCCGAAGGCGAGACCACCAGCGACCTCGGCTACCACGCCGCGGTACGTGCGCTTGAAGCGGCCGGTATCGACGCTTCGCAGCTCGACATGATCGTGGTGGGTACCACCACGCCTGATCTGATTTTCCCGTCCACCGCGTGCCTGATCCAGGCCAAGCTCGGTGCGAGCGGCTGCCCCGCCTTCGACGTCAACGCCGCCTGTTCGGGCTTCGTGTTCGCGTTGAGCGTGGCCGACAAATTCATTCGTTCCGGTGATGCACGCCATGTGCTGGTCATCGGTGCGGAAACGCTGACCCGTATCGTCGACTGGACCGAGCGCACCACCTGCGTGCTGTTCGGCGATGGCGCGGGCGCCGTCGTGCTCAAAGCCGACGAAGACACCGGCATCCTCAGCACCCACCTGCATTCGGATGGCAGCAAGAAAGAGCTGCTGTGGAACCCGGTGGGCGTCTCGGCCGGCTTCGGCGAGGGCGAGAATGCCCGCGGCGCGATCCTGATGAAGGGCAACGACGTGTTCAAGTACGCCGTCAAGGCGCTGGACTCGGTCGTCGATGAAACCCTGGAAGCCAACGCGCTGACCAAGGACGACCTGGACTGGCTGATCCCGCACCAGGCCAACCTGCGCATCATCGAAGCCACCGCCAAGCGCCTGGAGATGTCCATGGACCAGGTGGTGGTGACGGTCGACAAGCATGGCAACACCTCCTCGGCCTCCGTGCCGATGGCGCTGGACCACGCCGTCCGCTCCGGCCGCGTGGAGCGCGGCCAGCTGCTGCTGCTGGAAGCGTTCGGCGGCGGCTTCACGTGGGGTTCTGCTCTGCTGCGTTATTGATAGTGTCAGTTACGACAACGTGACGCTGTCGTTACGGCCCCATTACGGGGCCGTATGCATTTCAGGAGAACTGTCATGGTTGAGCCCATCGTCATTGACGGGCAGCGCGCCTGGCTGAAGCAGTACGGCGAAGGAAGCCGCGTGGTCGCGTTGGGCCTGCTGAACTTCATCGCCCGCCGCTTCCAGCTCGATGCCCTGCGCCCACCGCCGCACCGCGGTGGCGACGCCGCCCGCGAAACCGAAGCCCGCCGCCTGGCCGAACTGCAGGCGCAAGGGGTCAACGTCCCCAGTGTGATCGGCAGTGGCCATGCCGCCCTCGTGCTGGGCGACAACGGCTCCTCGTTCAACACCTGCCTGCGCGAAGCCGACGATGCCGGCCGTGACCGCCTCGTGTCCGCCGCGATGAATGCCATTGCCCAGGCGCACCACAAGGGCGCGTACTTCGGCCAGCCGCTGCCGCGCAACCTCACCTGGGATGGCAAGGAGATCGGCTTCATCGATTTCGAGGAAGATCCCCTGGAAGTCATGGACCTCGCCCAGGCCCAAGCCCGCGACTGGCTGATGTTCGGTTACGGCGTGGCCAAATACTACGAGGACCGTCCGCAACAGCTGCAGACCCTCATGGCGCAGGCGATGGACGGTGCCGAAGCTCCGGTGCTGGCCCATGCTCACGACGTCACCGGCCGCCTGCAGGGGCTGGCCCGCGCCAGCATGAAGATGGGCCGCTCCGCCCGCGCACTGGCCCATTCCATCCTGATCGTCCACGGCGCCACCACCCTGGGCGTGCTGATGCTGGCCGTGATCTGCATCGATTTCTTCAGCGACGGCGATCTGGACATCCTCCAGCTGTTCACCTGAGCAAAGACCCCACATACGCGGCAGTACAGACGAAGGGCGACGTTCCCCTTTATCATTCGCCGTTCGATTTTTGCAGGCGGATGATCACGTGACCGGTACCAATCTCGCATTCGTGTTCCCGGGCCAGGGCTCGCAGTCGCTGGGCATGCTGGCCGAACTGGCCGAGCTGCACCCGCAGATCCGCGAGGCCTTCACCGAAGCCTCCGACGGCGCCGGTGTCGACCTGTGGGCGCTGTCGCAGGGCGGTCCCGAGGAAATGCTCAACCGCACCGAATACACCCAGCCGGCCCTACTGGCCGCCAGCATCGGCGTGTGGCGCGCCTGGAACGCCGTTGGCGGCGCCCAGCCGGCCGTCCTGGCCGGCCACAGCCTCGGCGAGTACACCGCCCTGGTGGCCGCCGGCGCGCTGACCCTGCGGGACGGTGCCCACCTGGTGCGCCTGCGCGGCCAGCTGATGCAGGAAGCCGCCCCGACCGGCGTCGGCGCCATGGCCGCCGTGCTCGGCGCCGAAGATGCGCTGGTCGTGGAGGTCTGCGCGCAGGCCGCCGGCAGCCAGGTCGTCGTGCCGGCCAATTACAACTCGCCCGGTCAGATCGTCATCGGTGGCGATGCGGCTGCCGTGGATCGTGCGCTGGCGCTGCTGGCCGAGAAGGGCGTCCGCAAGGCCGTCAAGCTGGCTGTCAGCGTGCCCTCGCACACCCCGCTGATGCGCGAAGCTGCCAACCGCCTGGCCGAAACCATGGCCGGCCTGGACTGGCGCGCCCCGGCCCTGCCGGTGGTGCAGAACGTGGATGCCCGTGTGCATGACGGCGTGGACGCCATCCGCCAGGCGCTGGTGCAGCAGCTGTACCTGCCCGTGCAGTGGACCGGCTGCGTGCAGGCGCTGGCCGCCCGTGGCGTCACCCGCGTGGCCGAATGTGGCCCGGGCAAGGTGCTGAGCGGATTGATCAAGCGCATCGACAAATCGCTGGACGCGCGCACACTGTCCACGCCCGCCGATTTCGAGACGGCCCGCGAGACCTGGGCCGCCTGATGTCTTTCGATCGCGCCCGTGCTGGAATGGCTTCGCGCCAGGCCGGCCGGACCGGTCCCGTTTGAGGAAATGAGATGAGCAAGCCCCTTCAGGGTGAAATCGCACTGGTCACCGGCGCCAGCCGGGGTATCGGTGCCGCGATCGCCGACGCACTGGCCGCGCAGGGCGCGACCGTCATCGGCACCGCCACCACCGACGCCGGTGCCGCCGCCATCGGTGAACGCCTGGCCGCCGTGGGTGGCCACGGCCGCGCACTGAACGTCACCGACGCCGCTGCGCTGGAAGCCGTGCTGGACGGGATCGCCAAGGAATTCGGCGCCATCAGCATCCTGGTCAACAACGCCGGCATCACCCGCGACAACCTGTTGCTGCGGATGAAGGAAGAAGACTGGCAGGCGATCCTGGACACCAACCTGACCAGCGTCTTCCGCACCTCCAAGGCCGTCATCCGCGGCATGATGAAGGCGCGCAAGGGCCGCATCATCAACATCGCTTCGGTGATCGGCGTGACCGGCAATGCCGGCCAGGCCAACTACGCCGCGGCCAAGGCCGGCATCATCGCCTTCTCCAAGTCGCTGGCCAAGGAAATCGGCTCGCGCGGGATCACCGTCAACGTGGTCGCGCCGGGCTTCATCGATACCGACATGACCAAGGCCCTGCCGGAAGAGCAGCGCACCGGCCTGGTCAAGTCGATCGCCCTGGAGCGGCTCGGCGAGCCGTCCGATATCGCCAACGCGGTGGCGTTCCTGGCCGGTCCTTCGGCCAGCTACATCACCGGCGAAACCCTCCATGTGAACGGCGGCATGTACATGCCGTAAGCATGTGGCGCAAGGACTGCGCCGCAAGTGGTTGATCCGTTTGATGTTTTGCTGCAATGCAAGGTGTCGCTGGTTTCCACTACACTATCCCACGGTCATCCCTCACCGGATGGCGTCATTTTTGAACCACTACTCCATCTGGAGCGATATCCAATGAGCACCATCGAAGAACGCGTCAAGAAAATCGTCGTCGAACAGCTTGGCGTCAAGGAAGAGGAAGTCACCAACAGCGCATCGTTCGTCGATGACCTGGGCGCTGACTCGCTGGACACCGTTGAACTGGTGATGGCGCTGGAAGAAGAGTTCGAGTGCGAAATCCCGGACGAAGAAGCCGAAAAGATCAGCACCGTGCAGGCTGCGATCGACTACATCAACGCCCACGTCAAGGCTTGATGTCAGGCGGCTCGCGCGCGGCCGTGGCGATTGCTGCGACCGCGTGCGGCAAACCCATGGGGCCGCGCTTGCGGCCCTGTGCTTTTGAGCGTTATACCGCGTGATACCCGCAACACCCGGGTCAGGAGAATCTGCAATGAAGCGTCGCGTCGTCGTTACCGGCATGGGCATGGTCTCGCCATTGGGCAATGATATGGCCAGCAGTTGGAAGGGCATCACCGAAGGCCGTTCCGGCATCGGTCCGCTGACCAACGTTTCGCAGTCCTACCTGGACCGTTTCACCACCAAGATCGCAGGTGAGGTCAGGGACTTCGACATCACCGCCGACAACGAACAGTTCGGCAGATTCCGGGTCACTGGCAAGGATGCCAAGAAGATGGACCCGTTCATTCATTACGGCCTCGGTGCCGCCTTTATGGCCTTGAACGATTCGGGCCTGGAGATCACCGACGGCAATGCCGAGCGCATCGGCGCCATCGTGGGCGCGGGCATCGGCGGCCTGCTGGGCATCGAAGAGCAGACCATCGATTTCCACGAGGGCAAGAAGATCTCGCCCTTCTACGTGCCCAAGACCATCATCAACATGCTCCCGGGCCAGCTGAGCATCATCACCGGCCTGAAGGGTCCGTCGTTCTCGGCGGTCTCTGCCTGCGCGACCTCGAACCACTCGATCGGCACCGCGATGCGCATGATCCAGTACGGCGACGCGGACGTGATGGTGGTCGGCGGTGCCGAGCGCGGCTCCTCGCCGACGGCCCTGGGCGGCTTCTGCGCGATGAAGGCGATGAGCACCCGCAACGATGCACCGGCTGAAGCCTCGCGCCCGTGGGACAAGGAACGCGACGGCTTCGTGCTCGGCGACGGTGCCGGCATCCTGATCCTGGAAGAGTACGAACACGCCAAGGCGCGTGGCGCGCGCATCTATGCCGAGCTTGCCGGTTTCGGCGCCAGCTCGGACGCGTACCACATGACCGCCCCGAGCGAGAACGGCGAAGGCGCGGCGCGCTGCATGACCATGGCGTTGAAGGACGCCGGCGTGACCCCGGAGCAGGTCGGTTACCTCAACGCGCACGGCACCTCCACGCCGCTGGGCGACCTGGGCGAAACCATGGCCATGAAGACCGCCTTCGGCGACCACGCCTACAAGATGATGGTCAGCTCCACCAAGTCGATGACCGGCCACCTGCTCGGCGCGGCCGGCGGCGTGGAAGCGATCTTCTCGGTGCTGGCGCTGCGCGACAACATCATTCCGCCGACCATCAACCTGCATGAAGCGGGCGAAGGCTGCGACCTGGATTACGTGCCCAATACCGCACGCGAAGCCAAGGTCGATGTGGTGATGTCCAACGGCTTCGGCTTCGGCGGCACCAACGGCACGTTGGTGTTCAAGCGCGTCTGACCGCCCGTTCCGTGTACTCCCACCAAGGCCGCCATCATGGCGGCCTTGGTGTATCTGGCCCCCGCGCACGCTGCGCGCCCTTCCGGTGTCCTGTCATGTTCCAGACGCTTCCGCTGCCCGCCACCACCGACCTGCTGGCCCTGCAGCGCCTGGCCCCGCAGCGTTACCCGCTGCTGATGGAATCCACCGCCTCGGGCACCGCCCAGGGCCGCTGGGATCTGCTGCTGATGGGCAACGGGGAATCCCTTGCACTGCAGGCCGACGGCGTGGTGCGTGATGCCGAGGGTGTCGCGCATGACGGCCGCTTCCTTGACGTGCTGGATGCGCACTGGGCCGCACTGCGGCTGCCGCGCGAAGAAACCACGTTGCCGTTCCGCGGTGGCTGGGCACTGATGCTGGATTACGAGCTGGCTGGCCAGATCGAGGACGTGCTGGCCTTGCCTGCGCGCGCCGATGGGCTGCCCGCCGCGCTGGCGCTGCGCTGCCCGGCGGCGGTACTGCACGACCGCGTGCTGGGCCAGTTCCATGCCGTGTGCGAGACCGGCCAGGCCGCGCTGCTGCAGACCCTGCAGGATGACCTCGCCGCGGCCGCCACGCTGGCGCCGCTGCCGGCGTGGCAGCCACCGGTCGCGATCAGCGAGGACGCGCCACAGCGCTTCACCGGCGGCGTCGGCAAGGTGATCGATTACCTGCGCGCGGGCGACGTGTTCCAGGTGAACCTCTCGCGGCGCTGGAACGCGCAGTTCGCCGAGGCGCTCTCGCCGCAGGCGCTGTACGCGCAGCTGCGCGTGGCCAACCCCGCGCCGTTCGCCGGGCTGTTCATGGCGCAGGGCAGGGCGGTGGTCAGCTCCTCGCCCGAGCGGTTGGTCTCGGTGCACGGCGATGACGTGCAGACCCGCCCGATCGCCGGCACCCGCCCGCGCTTCGCTGGCGATGACGATGCCGCGCGCATCCAGGAGCTGGTCGGCCATCCCAAGGAACGCGCCGAGCACGTGATGCTGATCGATCTGGAACGCAACGACCTCGGCCGCATCTGCGCGCCGGGCAGCGTGGAGGTGGATGAGCTGATGACCGTGGAGAGCTACGCCCACGTGCACCATATCGTCAGCAACGTGCGTGGCCGCCTGCGCGAGGGCGTCAGCCCCGGCCAGGTGATCGCCGCGACCTTCCCCGGCGGCACCATCACCGGCTGCCCCAAGGTGCGCTGCATGCAGATCATCGCCGAGCTGGAGCAGGCCGCCCGCGGCGCCTACACCGGCGCGTTCGGCTGGCTGAACCGCGATGGCGACCTGGACCTGAACATCCTGATCCGCACCGCCGAAGTGGCCGGCGACACCGCCAGCTTCCGCACCGGCGCCGGGATCGTGGTCGATTCGGTGGCCGACAAGGAACTGGACGAAACCCGCGCCAAGGCCCGCGGCCTGCTGCGTGCGCTGGGCAGCGATGCCTGAGCCGTTTGGCGGTGTGCAGCACCCGCGCGGTATGCTGCGCGGCGAAGAAATGGATTCGAGGTGAGCATGGCGGGTGCGAAACGGGGATGTCTGGCCGTACTGGCCGTGTTGCTGGTGCTGGCCCTGCTGGTTGCGGCCGCAGGCGCTTGGTTCTGGCATCGCCAGGGCGCCTTTGCCGATGCACCGGTCACCCCCAGCGCGGAGAGCGTGGTGATCGCCTCCGGTGATGGCTTCAGCACCGTGCTCGGCAAGCTGCGCCAGGCCGGCGTGGACGAAGGCAGCGACACCCAGTGGCAACTGCTGGCGCGCCAGCTGGATGCCGCCGGCAAGCTCAAGGTGGGTGAATACGCGCTCGATCCCGCGCTGACCCCGCGCGAGCTGCTGACCCGCATGCGCCAGGGCCGCGTCCTGCAGCACCGCGTCACCATCGTGGAAGGCTGGAACATCCGTCAGCTGCGCGCCGCGCTCAAGCGCGCCGATCCGCTGGTGCACACCACCGACGAACTGGACGATGCCGCCCTGATGAAGGCGGTCGGCTTCCCGGGCGAGCATCCGGAAGGCCGCTTCCTGCCCGAGACCTACGTCTACCAGCGTGGCGACAGCGATATCGACGTGCTCAAGCGCGCGCATGCCGCGATGGAAAAAGAACTCACCGCCGCGTGGGACAGTCGCGTGGACGACCTGCCGCTCAACTCGCCGTATGAGCTGCTGATCCTCGCCTCGATCATCGAGAAGGAAACCGCACTGCCCAGCGAGCGCCCGCAGATCGCCGGGGTGTTCATGCGCCGCCTGAAGATCGGCATGCGCCTGCAGACCGACCCCACCGTGATCTACGGCATCGGCAGCAGCTACGACGGCAACATCCGCAAGCGCGACCTCACCACCGATACGCCGTACAACACGTACACGCGCGCCGGCCTGACCCCGACCCCGATCGCCATGCCCGGGCGTGATGCGCTGCATGCCGCCGCGCAGCCGGCCAAGGGCGATGCGCTGTACTTCGTGGCCGTGGGCGATGGCAGTGGCGCGCACATCTTCTCGGCCAACTACACCGACCACAACGCCGCCGTTGCCCGCTACCTGCAGCAACTGCGCAGCAAACGCACCAACGAGGCCGCACCCCAATGAGTCCCGCGCTGCACCGGCACCCGCATTTCGTCAGCCTGGAAGGGGGCGAGGGCGCCGGCAAGACCACCGCCATCAACGCGATCCGCGAGGCCCTGCAGGCGCGCGGCCATGAGGTAGTGCTGACCCGCGAGCCCGGCGGCACCGCGCTGGCCGAGCGCATCCGCGCGCTGGTGCTCAAGCCGGACGCGGAGATCTCCGCCGAGCCGCTCTCGGCCGAGGCCGAGCTGCTGCTGGTGTTCGCCGCCCGCGCCCAGCACGTGCGCCAGGTGATCGCCCCGGCGCTGCAGCGCGGCGCCTATGTGCTGTGCGACCGCTTCACCGATTCCAGCTACGCCTACCAGGGCGGCGGCCGCGGCCTGGATGCGGCGTGGATCGCCGATCTGGAGCGCCGCGCCGTCGGCCTGCTGCCCGGCCTGACCCTGCTCCTGGATGTGGACGTGGCCGTCGGCCGTGCCCGCGCGAACGGCCGCGACCTCTGGCCGGACCGCATCGAAAGCGAGCACGATGATTTCTTCCAGCGGGTGCGCGCGGTGTTCCGCCAGCGTGCCAGCGAAGACCCCGCACGTTACCGCCTGATCGACGCCAGCCAGGACCAGGCCGGCGTCGCCGGCGCGGTGGTGGCGGCCGTGGAGGCATGGTTGGCACAGGAGCCGGATCGTGGCTGAACCCTTTTCCCCCTGGCAGCAGCGCGCCTATGACCAGACGGTGGCCGCGCTCGACGCCGGTCGCCTCGGCCATGGCCTGCTGTTCTGCGGCCCGGCCGGCCTGGGCAAACTGGGCGTCGCGCTCCGGCTGGCCGAGCACGTGCTGGGGCAAGGCGAGCCCGCCGCCGCCAAGCGCAGCGCCCAGCTGCTGGCCGCCGGCACCCACCCGGACCTGCAGCGGATCTCGTTCATCCCCAACAAATCCGGCGACAAGCTGCGCACCGAGATCGTGATCGAGCAGATCCGCGAGGTCTCGCAGAAGCTCTCGCTGACCCCGCAGTACGGCGTAGCCCAAGTGGTGATCGTCGACCCCGCCGACGCCATCAACCGCGCGGCCTGCAATGCCCTGCTCAAGACCTTGGAAGAGCCGCAGCCCGGCCGCTACCTGTGGCTGATCAGCGCCGACCCCGCGCGCCTGCCCGCCACCATCCGCAGCCGCTGCCAGCGTCTTGAGTTCAAGCTGCCGCCCCGCGAGGAAGCGCTCGCCTGGCTGCAGACCCTGGGCCACAGCGAAGCCAGCGCCCGCGAAGCACTGGACGCCGCCCGCGGCCACCCCGGCCTGGCCGACCAGTGGCTGCGCGAAGACGGCCTGGCCCTGCGCCGCCAGGTCGCCAGCGATCTGGAAGCCCTCGTTGCCGGCCGCTCCGGCGCGGTGGAACTGGCCCAGCGCTGGACCGCCGACGACAACGCCGCCCTGCGCCTGCGCCACGCCGCCGATCTCGCCCTGGCCCAGGCCACCGGCGGTGGCTTGACCGATCCCGATCGATTGCACAAGCTGGCCGCCTGGTTCGATGCGGCCAACCGCACCCGCGACCTGCTGCGCACCACGGTGCGCGCCGATCTTGCGGTGGTTGAGCTGCTGCTGGCCTGGGGAAAGGTCAACGAACGGCACGCCAAGGGGAATAGAGCATGAGCGCCACCAACGCCCGACAGGGCATCCTGTCCCTTGCCGTCAAGGACAAGGCCGCGCTGTACAGCGCCTACATGCCGTTCGTGAAGAACGGCGGCATCTTCGTGCCCACGCCCAAGCGCTACTTCCTGGGCGATGAAGTGTTCCTGCTGCTCACCCTGCCGGACTCCAGCGAGCGCCTGCCCGTCGCCGGCAAGGTGATCTGGGTGACCCCCGCCGGGGCCCAGGGCAACCGTGCCGCAGGCATCGGCGTACAGCTGGCCGATGGCGCGGAAGGGGAGGCCGTCCGCCACCGGATCGAGACCCTGCTGGCCGGCATCCTGACCGCGGACAAGCCCACGCACACGATGTGAAGAAATTTCGGCGAAACCGTTGACGTCAAAATTTGCCGCCCTATAATGAGCGGCTCAGCAGCATCGGGCGGTTAGCTCAGCGGTAGAGCATTGCCTTCACACGGCAAGGGTCACAAGTTCGAACCTTGTACCGCCCACCATGATTCAGTCGAAAAAGCCTCCGGAAACGGGGGCTTTTTTGTTGGCGTGCGGTTAGCCATTCCAGGCTTGAGCAGGGCGACTTGGCGGACGAAATGGGCGACCCCACTATCCTCCGCATGGGAGGGACAATTACGCCGCATCGAAATCTGATGGGGGCATTGAATAAATGCCTGGGCGCGTCGTCGCTCAATCGAATGACGAATGGAGAATGTTCATGGAAGGACCGATTGGAACCCTGGCTCGGGTAGTGATGTGGGTCGGCCTGGCTGCCTTCGCCTGCAGTGCGCAGGCGTCTGGCGCTGACAAGCCGCCTTCGTTTGAGGAAGTACAGGCAGCGGCCAAGGCGGGTAGCGCTGAAGCCGAGAATGACCTGGGTTACAGGTATCTTCAGGGCGCTGGAGTCGCCAAAGACGAGGTGCAGGCGGCGATCTGGTATCGCAAAGCGGCAGAGCAGGGCTATGCGCCGGCCCAATCCGCGCTCGGTGGACTGTATCTACACGGAGTTGGCGTGCCGCCAGACGCGATGCAGGCCAGCGACTGGATACGCAAGGCGGCGGAGCAGGGCGACGCACTGGCACAGTCCGATCTTGGAATGATGTATCTCAAGGGAATTGCCGTCCCACAGGATGATGTCCAGGCCATCCTCTGGCTCCGCAAGGCGGCTGAGCAGGGTTCACCCGCAGGGCAATACAACCTTGCCAGTCTGTATCAAAGAGGAGGTGCCGGCCTCGCTGAAGATGACGCTGAGGCCATACGCTGGTACGGCAAGGCAGCTGTGCAGGCCGCCTCGCAGCTGGGCGTCAGGCAGTCCCGCCAGAAGCTCTGCGAGTATCGCGGCGAAAACAGCGTGTGGTGTGCCGAGGTCGATACGCCCGGGGCTTTCGGTCCCGTGGACGACTTGGTGGCGGCGGCCGAGGGCGGCGACGCAAAAGCGCAGAGCGCACTCGGTGACATGTAACAGCGGGGCCTCGGTGTGCAGAAGGACGTGACTCAATCGGCCGACTGGTACCGCAAGGCGGCAGCGTCGGGGTACGCCCCGGCGCAGGCCATGCTGGGATACATGTACTACGAGGGGATCGGCGTGACCAAGGACATTGATGTGGGTCTATCTCTGTACTGCAAAGCTGCTGCACAGGGAAACTCACGGGCGCGGGCGAATCTCGAGATCATGCAGATTTACGGGCAATTCGATCCGAAGGAATGTTCCGTTCGTCTTGCGCGATGAGTATTGAATGCTCAAGCTTTCTAGAGTTGATGTGATGGTTGAAGTTTCTAGTGCCCAGCTGGGGCGGGGCAGTTATGTGCCTAAGCAATCTTTGGGGGCGCCGGCGAGGTGACTTCCTGCGTGGATCGGTCCGCTTCTGGCCGAAAGTGGGCGTTCGGGGAGGACGGAGGCGCCGACCGCTGGTAATGTCCGCTTTCGACGGCGGTTTCAACTGGTCAATGCAACAGCTTGTTGATATCGCTCGATCGGTGTCTGGAAGTCCCGCGCGACTGGATGAAGAGCGTGCGATAGATCGTCTCGTGTGAGACCTGGCAGCTCGGATCGTCCGGGTAAGTCCGCTTGAGCCAGCCAGTCTCGGCGAGAACCCCTCGCACGGACGAGTGATGCCGATCGAACAGCCTCGCCATCTGGTGCAACGACTCGCCCTGCCGCCAGCGGTCCCACATCAGGGCCTTGTGGCTGTCGGAACCGCCACCCAAAGCGGCCACCACGGGCGACGACTCAGCGCCATTTCGTCGGCGATCCGGGTGATTCATCGGCGGCTTCTGTGGCTTGGTCGCAAACGGGTAGCCACGCCCCCGCGCGAAGGGCAACTTGCAGCGCCGATCACGTCGACCTGGAGCGCCCCGCATGACCCCCGTTGTCCTGTATTCGCCCGATCCGGCCCGCGGCTGGCTGCCCTGGGCCTGGCTGACGCCGATCCTGATGATCCTGTTCAACGCGGTACCGGTGATCGCGCTGGACGGGTGGATGCAGTCGCAGCATTGGTCGACGCCGGGCGGCGATCCGATCGGCCTCGCTGGCTTGCATGCGCTGCTGTGGATCGGCTTCGCGCCGACGCTGGCGGCCGTGCTCGCCTGGGTACGCTTCGTCGAAGGGCGCTCGCTGGCGAGTATCGGGCTGACCGGTCCGGCGCCGCTGAAAACCTTTCTGCGCGGAATGGCCGTTGGATTCGGCACGATCGCGCTGGTCGTAGTCGCGATCTGGATGGCTGGCGGCATGCAGGCGGCGGGCTTGGGGCAGGCCTGGCGGTCGCCCGTCAGTCTGCTGCACATCGGCCTGCTGCTAGTGAGTTTCATGTTCCAGGCGAGCGTGGAGGAAGTCATCTTCCGCGGCTGGATGCTGTCGGTGGTGGCGCGCAAGACCAATGTTGCGGTGGCAGTGCTGCTGGTGTCGCTCGTTTTCTGCTTCCTGCATTTCAGTCCGCACCAGCCGCCCCTGGTCATGCTCGGCACGTTCCTGTTCTCGCTGTTCGCCTGCGCCTGGGCGCTGCGGAGCGGCAATATCTGGGGCGTGATGGGCTGGCACGCGGGGTGGAACTGGTTGCTCGCAACCGGCTTCGAACTGCCCGTCACCGGCATGGATCCGCACTTGCCGGCGCTGCTGGTGGCGCTGCGCCCGCAAGGCCTCGACACCCTGACCGGTGGCGCGCAAGGGCCGGAAGGCAGTTACCTGTGCAGCGTCTTCTTCGTCGCCGCGATCGCGTGGATCCAGTGGCGAAAGACGCGCGGAGCTCAGAACTTCTCGCCGACCAGCAGGTGACGCCACTGCCCGGGCGGCATCGCCCCGTCCGGGCCCTTGCCGATCGGATGCGGGTTCGCGCCGCACCGGCGACGACCAAGCAATGGAGCGTCTGCTAGCGCTCAGGGCACTCGGTGGTGCCTGAGCGTGGTAGCCGTGGGAATCTCCCGTCTTGAGGGAGTACAAGCGTGCTACTTCACCTCCGCGGCCGCATTCGACCCAGAGCGAACGTTCGCCCCTTGTTCGCGTAGGCTCCGTACTCGTTTCTTCAGCAGTTCGACCTGCACGGAGATATCCCTTGTGCGCAACGTCCATGTAGGCGGAAAAGTTGGCGTCATCTGAGTAATTGCAGTACTTGCACTCGTGGTCTGGTATCTCAAGGGGCTTGAGCAAACCTCCGAGTTTTCGGCGGCGCGCAGGGCGTACGTGCAAGCTCATCCGGAAGCAGCGGGTGCTCACTTTGCAATTTGTTACTGATGCGGATTCCGCTCCAGATATTTAGCGAACCAGAGGCAGCTCAGGTTCGGGATGCGAGTGCCACTACCGGCTGGAACCCAGACTGCCTTTGCTGAAGTGTCAACAAAGGGTGATCTGGCTTCCTCGATAAAGCTCGACTAGGCCCACCTTCGGCTTACGTTTCGCGACGACTGCTCCTTGCCGAAAGCGGGCATCGGTCCTGCAGCGGTCTTCTCGAAGCGCTTATATCGACCCAAGCTCCCCGCGCACGTCCTCAACAAAGGCCCGCCCCACCGGCACCTCAGCCCCATCATTCAGCACCAGCCAGTAACGGCTCCCCGAAGCCGCATGCAACGTCCGCACATGCGTCAAATTGACCAGATACGACCGATGGCAACGCACAAAGTCCGGCGGTAGCACGGCAGTAAGACTCGCAAGCGATTTGTCATGCAGCTCACTCCGCCCATCGCGCATACGTACTTCGCTGTAGTCCCCATCAGCACGAATCCAAAGCACATTGGCGAGCTCCACCATCGCCGTCCCCTGCGCATGCCAGATGCCCAGATAACGCGCCGCGCCAGATCGATACCGCCCAACATCCAGCAACCGCTCCAGCGCCTGCCGCAACCGTTCGCGTGAGAAAGGCTTGGGTACAAAATCCAGCACCCCATGCTCAAACGCCTGCAGCGCCCGCTCCCGATGGGCGGAGACCACCACGCAGTGGTATCGCCCAGCCACCACCCGCCTCAGCAGGTCGAAGCCATCCTCTCCACCCAGATTCAAGTCCAGCAGCAGGCCGTCATACACGCTGCGCTGCAGCCGGTCACCGGCGGCGTCCAGGTCGGCCACGGCATCGAATCGGGCGCGGCTGCCGGCCAGTTCGGTGCACATCCGCAGCAGCCGCTGGCGGACCAGCAGTTCGTCCTCGACGATCAGGATGCGCATGTCAACTCCATGCGGCCGTACCAGTCGTTGCCATCGGGACCTTGTTCAAAGCGCCAGCTCTCGGGGCAGGTGGCGGCCAGGCTTGCCTCGATGTAGCGGGTGCCCGTGCCTTGCCCGCGATGCGGGGCAGTGCCGCGTGCACTGCGCAGTTCCAGCATCCAACGGTCGTCCTCGCGTTGAACACGCAGGCGGAACGGATGCTCGGCACACGCGACCGCCCCCGCATGCGTGAGCGCATTCTCGACCTGCGCATGCAGCACGCCGGGCGGCAGCCACAGGCCGTTGTGTTCGCCCTCGACCTCAAAGCCGATGTGGCGATCCAGCGCGAGGCCGACGATGTCCAGGTGGTTGCGGCACAGCGCCAGCTCTTCTTCGATCGGCACGCTGGGGCGGGTGCTGCTTTCGCGCAGGCGATCAAACTGTTCGGCCAGCGATTCGACCAGGCGGCTGGCGCGCATCGGTGCCTGTTCGATCAGTTCCTGCAGGCCGGTGAGGGTGTTCATCAGCCAATGCGGCTGGATGCCCCGCTGCAGCAGCTGCAGCGAGAGACGGGCGCGCTCTCCGCGCAGCTGCGCGTTGTGGTGGTCCAGCATCCGCAGCTGGGCGGCGTGGCGGATCAGCAGGAAGCCCATCAGCACGGCCAGGAACAGGAAGTAGGGGCCGTCGAGGAAAATCCCGCCAGCGAGCGGCACGGCGAGTGCACCGGCCACCACCAAGGTCAGGATCGGCCAGCGCTCGTCGGGCTCGCCGCGGGCGCGCAGCAGCACGTAGGTGGAGGTCAGCAGGCTGAGCAGCAGCAGTGCGGCACCGCGGCCGTCGAAGCTGGGCACGAAGGCGGCCAGCGCCAGCAGGGTGGCGAGATAGGCGATGCGGGCTGTCTTCGGCACCGCGACGCCGAAACGACGCGCCAGGTAAGCCGGCAGCAGGATCGCCGCGGCGAGGTGCAGCAGAAGCAGCATGAGCAGTCGTGGGCCGTGCCACGGATAGGCATAGCCGACCAGCGGACGCCATGCTTCGACGATGGGCAACGCAAGGCCGACGACACCCAATGCGAGCAGCAGGCGCGCACCCGCTACCCGTGGCCGGCCGCGCTGTGCAGCGAGGAAGTAGAGGCAGGCGGCACCCAGCGCCCCCGTGGCAAGCGCGGCGATCAACCACGGTCCAAGGTTGAGGCTGTAGATCGAGGCGGCCGGCCCGACCGCAACGAAGGCATCCGCGCCCCGCAGTTTGAACCACTGATGATGGCTGGAGGCGAGCAGCACCAGCGTATCGGTGCTGCTGGGCGAGGAGGGCGGCAGCACACGGATGATGTCCACCTGTCCCGGCTGCTCTTCGTCCGCGTTGCGGCCGACGGTGCCATTGGCGGCCAAGGGCTGGCCGTTCCAGAAGGGCTGGCTGGCGGCGCGCACCGAGATGCGCAGTGCACGGTCGGCCGCATGGTGTGCTGGCTGCGCAGGCAGGCGCCAGCGCAGCCAGTACGGGCCGCGCCACTGCACCAGTTCGCGCTGGTTGGCCGGCTGCCACTCCAGCGTCGTTGGCGGAGCGGTGGGCAGTGCGCCATCAGCGCCCAGCGTGGCGGGTGCCATCTCCTGGGCCTCGTAGTAGTGCAGGCCCGGTGGGGGCGCGACCAACAGCAGCCACGCGGCGACCGCGATGAGCAGGACGGCGAGGGCGGTCAGGGTGCGTGGGATCTGCATGTGCCCATCGTATCGGTTGCACGGAGTCACTGGACCCCCGCCTGGAGCTGTTCGGCGGACGGGCCGTCCTCGGCTGCCGTGGGGAAAGTGATGCTCGCGGCGTGGTGCCTGCGCCCTCACTCGGCGCTCGATTCCCTTACCTCCCACCCGGAGTCCGTCATGTCCAATGTCCCGATGTCCCTGTTCCGTTCTCCTTCTCCCGGCCTGTGCCTGCGGGTCACGCGGTGGGCAGCGCTCTGCCTGACCCTCGTCGGTGCAGCACCCGTGCTGGCAGTCGATGCGCCGGCGCCGTTGGTGTTCACCCCGTATGCGTTCGAGACACAGAAGCACGGCACCATCGACGCCGAGGCAGGCTATCTGGAGGTGCCGCGTCGGCATGCCGATCCCAACGGACCGCGCATGCGCCTGCGGGTGGTGCGCCTTCCGGCGACCGGCGGCGATGGCAGTGCGGCCCCGGTGGTGTATCTGGCCGGCGGTCCAGGTGGCTCAGGGATCGGCACCGCGCGCGGACCGCGCTGGCCGGTGTTCTATCAGGTCCGGCGCGAAACCGACGTGCTGCTGCTTGATCAGCGCGGGGCGGGCGAGTCCGAGCCGCCGCCGCCGTGCCCGCACGAGCACACGTTCGACGATGCACAGCCGCTGCAGCGCGATGCCGCGCTCGCCGCGCTGCGTGACGTTGCCGCCCGCTGCGTGGCGTACTGGCGGGAGACGGGCGTGGACCTGGGGGCCTACACCACCGCGGAAAGTGCCGGCGATCTGGAGGACCTGCGGCGTGCGTTGAAGGTGCCGAAGATCAGCCTGTGGGGCATGAGCTATGGCACGCACCTGGCGCTGGCCACGGTGCGCCTGCACGGCGCCGGTCTGGACCGCGTGGTGCTGATGGGGACGGAAGGACCTGATGACACCTTGAAGCTGCCGCTGTCGGCCGATGCGCTGCTGGCGGAGCTGGGCGTGTTGGCCAAAGGAGCGGGCTTCGATGATCTGACCGGCTCGGCCACGCGCGTGCTGGCAGCACTGCGCGAGCAGCCGCGCCAGGGCCGCAGTGCCATGCATGGCGGCAAGCCGGTGATGATCGGCGCGTATGACGCGCAGTTGGCGATCAGCGCCTGTCTCGGGCGCCGCATGACCCAGCAATGGCTGCCGCTGATCCTGCGCGATGCCGAGAACGGCGACTACGATCTGCTGGCGGCGATGGTCCTGCTGCTGCGCAGTGAGTACGGCAGATACGGCGCGATGTCGCTGGCGATGGATGTGGCCTCGGGCCAGACTGCGCAGCGCCGCGCACTGGCCGAGGCGCAATCACGCGAGAGCCTGTTTGGCGATGCGCTGAACTTCCCGTTCCCGGCGCTCGGGGATGGGCTGGGGCTGGTCGATCTTGGCGATGCTTTCAGGGGGCCACTGCGCAGCAACGTGCCGGTACTGTTCATCAGTGGCACGCTGGATGGGCGCACGCCGCCAGCCAACGCCGAGGCGCTGCGGCCGGGGTTCAGCGACAGCCGCACCTTGCGGGTGCGCGGGGCCACCCACGACAACGAGCTGTGGCTCGGGACCCCTGCCATCGCCGCAGGCATCACGGACTTCCTGGCGGGTCGGCCGGTGGGTGATGCGGAGCTGGACGTGGGGGCGCCGGTGTTTGCCAGGAGCAAGAGCGATCTGGTGGATCCGCGGGGGCGCTGAGGGCTGCCGGAAGTGCGACTGTGTGCAGGCGCTGTGGACCGACCGAGGTGTATGGTTTCGGCTGGCCCGGCGCTTGCGCCAACACAGGAGGACGCGATGACCGACCCAACGGTGACTTCCGTGCACGGCACGCCCGATGATTATGGCGACACGCTGTACCGGGTGTATTTCGAAGTCGGGGAATCGGAGGACATCGCCCGCGATGCGATCACCACGTTCCTCGTTCAACGCGCCAGAGACAATCCTGCCTTCGACTTCGACGCCTCGCTCCTGCACGCGCGTCCGCACGGCTACGAAGTGGACCTGCCGATGCAGCTGATTCCCGAGGTGGTGCGGGCGCTGGCCGAGCAGAATGTGGCGGTGTACCAGGTGGTCCGGCTCGGCGGGGTATAGGGGCGCCGCTGGGGCATCACGTGGCATCACATCCGTGCTCGCCTTGGCGCTATCCTTCCGCCAGCGCCAGCCGCACCCTGCGTGCTGGCCGGATCGATACTCTCAACCTGGATAAGGCAGCAATGGCAGATCCTTACAACAGCGGTGGCCGCGCAGGCCCGGCAACCCGGCTCGACGATGCGATGGTGACCACGGCGATGGAGCTGCCCGGCTTCCGCGTGGTGCGCAGCCTGGGCGTGGTGCGCGGCATCACCGTGCGTTCGCGTTCCATCGTGGGCAACTTCCTCGGCGGGCTGCAGACCATCTTCGGCGGCAACATCACCATCTACACGCAGCTGTGCGAGCAGGCGCGCGAAGAGACCTACCGGGACATGTCCAACCATGCGCGGCTGCTGGGCGCCAACGCGATCATCGCGATGCGCTATGACGCTACCGATGTGATGACCGGCCTGACTGAAGTGCTTTGCTACGGCACGGCGGTGATCGTCGAGCCCACGCACGTCTGAGCATCGCGCGCGCGATACGCCCTGAGTATCGCAGCAAGCTCTCATCGGTATTGGCATCCGCGCTGACCAGGGCGGATGCTGTCCGCATGACGATCAACGACACACTTTCTTTCGTCGGGCAGGTGGCCCTGGTCACCGGTGCCGCGGGTGGGCTCGGCTTCGCTTACAGCCGATTGCTGGCGCAGCGCGGCGCACACGTGGTGATGCAGGACGTGGGCGCCACGCCGGACGGCACCGGCCGCGATCCGCAGCGGATCGATCACGCTGTAACGCGTCTGCGTGCAGAGGGGCTCCCTGTCGAGGCCAGCCACCATGACATTGTTACCCGCACTGCGGCTGCCGCACGGGTCGCTGACATTCTGCAGCGACACGGCCGTCTGGATGTGATCCTGCACAATGCTGGCTGGGTCGAGTATCAGCAGACCGATGCGGTGGATGAGGATCGTTTCGACCACATGATGGCGGTCGCGGCCAAGGCGCCGCTGTGGCTGGCGCAGGCGGCATGGCCGGCCATGCAGGCGCAGGGCCATGGCCGCATCGTGCTGACCACCTCCGACCGCGCGCTGTATCCGCAGTACGTGCAGCACGGGCTGGCGGCGTACGCGGCGGCGAAGTCGGCCGCGGTTGGGATCGTCAACGTGCTGGCGGCCGAGGGTGCGGCGCATGGCATCGTGGTCAATGCGGTGTCGCCGGTCGCCAAGACCCGCATGTGGGGCATAGAGGGCGAGCCGGATGAGCTTCATCCAGAAAACGTAGCACCAGGCGTCGTGTTCCTGGCCTCGCGCGCCTGCAGCGAAGGCGGTTGGATCCTGCGTGCGAGCAACGGCCAGTTCCATGCCACTCGGCTGACCGAGGCCGAGGGTGTGCACTATCCGCGCGATCTGCGGGCGGTGCCGGCCGGCAGTGTGGAGGAGGTCGCCGCGCAGTGGCCGGCTATCGCGAAGGCGGCTGTAGAGCCACGCTGAAGGCTGCGCATGTATGGCGCGACCAACGGGGATCACCTCGATCGCCAGCGTGGTTGGGCTGCCGATGGAGATAGTCTCCGTCTACAATCCCCGCATTCACTACATCGAGGGAACGATGGACATCAGGAAATGGATCATAGGTCTTGGCTTTGCTCCATTGATAGCATCATGTTCATGGATGGGACCGTCTTCCCCTACGGTCGATAGAATCACTGAGGCGCGGCGTAACAGCCCTATCGAGGTGAAATTCAGGGGTGTTGGGCCAATCGGTAATGACCTGCTTGAGGTCGTGCAGGTCAGGCCCGTCAGTATCACGGAGGTGCCCTTCCCAGAACGCAAGCGGTATCGGGTTCAAGGCCGGACAGTACTGGCCTTGCGCGCTGGCGGCGCTGCATCTTATGAGTTTCTCCAGCAGCGTGCCGCAGAAGAGGAGGGCGCCCGTACGACACTGGCGGAGCACTATCGTCAATTGGAAGGAAAGATTGGATTACGCTTTGCCAAGGATCGGATGGAGTCTTGGAAGGCGGGTGAGCAGGAGACCTTCAAGGACGACTTCGTCATCGAATGGTGCAAAGGGGCCTGGCGTCATATCGACACTGATTGCGGTTCAAGGCCCGTCGAGGTCATTTCGATGGATCGCTTGCAAAGGATGCAGCGTTCATTCGAAGAGCGCCTTGCCTCCGAGGAAGTCCACAAGGAAATCGAGCAGCGGCGCCTTGAACAGTCTGAGATGGAGCGTCGGCTGCAGAACGCGGCTGAGCTTGACGCACGCAAGGTCGCTATCCGCGCGGACCTGGCTGAACTGCAGCGCTGCACAGGGCACGATGCTCGCGCGTACAGCATGGAGTGCTTCCGCCCGATTCAGTCCTCGCTGTCCAAGCATGTCTCCAACTGCTCCAGGTCTGCATCGTTCGCACGTTCGGATGATCCCGAGGACTTCCTATGCAGTGAAGTCAGCAGTAACTACACCTTGATCGATGACTTCAGAAGACGCGATGGAAGTGGTCGCCCTGGCGCCAAGCTCGAGTGTCTGGAGAAAGATTGCTTCGCTGAGATCTCCGATGACACCAAGATCGGAGACCAGAATGTGAGGGTATTTAGGGCCACCATCGGCATGAGTGGGCCGGTGCTGGTGGGCGTGGATGTCTCCGCTGAGGGCGTCGCAGGTGCGGTGCAGCTTATGCAGTCCAGCGGTTCAGTTGAGCTGGACAACTGGGTCACTGCGCGCGCTCAGAGGTGGCACTACCATCCCGCAACGGAGGGCCACGCAATGAGGGATGGGCAGGCAAAGGTCGTTGTTTCCTTTGAGGTAGTCGCCGAGGATCCCACCTACGGATCGCTGGCCCGCGTGACTTCAGTCAGCAGCTGGGCCGGCGCTGAGGATGGCCAGCAGTAACGCTCCGCCGACTGATGGGCTGCCACAAGGTAGCTATCAATCCGCCAGCACGGCCTCCAACGCGGCCATCGCCTCACGCGCCACGTCACGGGGATCGCGTGCCTTCAGCGCATCGTTGAACACCTCCAGCCCGATCGGCCCGCTGTATCCCATCGCGGCCAGCGCATCGATCAGCGTCTCCAGCGGCCAGAGGCCATCGCCCGGCAGGCAGCGGTGATGGCGCGCCTGCGTGGTGACCTGGCCGGGCAGTGGCTGGGTCAGCACATCCGACAGCTGCACCAGCGCGATGCGCTCCACCGGCACGTCGCGCAGATCGTCGGCGGTGCGCCCGGCGGCGAACAGGTGGAAGGCATCGACCACGATGTCCAGGTTCGGCGCGCCGACCTGCTCGATCTGCTGCCACGCCGAGGGCAGGGTCGAATGCAGGCGACTCCACGCCATGCCTTCGTAGGCGATGCGCAGGCCACGTTCGGCGGCACGCGCGCACAGCCAGCGCAGATCATCGGTGACGCGGTCGGGCACGTAGACGGTCGCTGTGCAGGCGGGCACCAGCACGGTGCCTGCGCCCAGGTCCTTGGCCAGCGCGAGCAGTGACATCGCCTCTGCACGCTTGCCCTCGCGGGTGGCGGCCGAAGCGCCGTCGAAATCCAGCAGCACCTGCACATCGGTGAGCTGAAGGCCGGTGCGCGCAAGGATGGCGTGGACCTCGGCTACCGACGAAGACGCTACATCCTCGCGCCACAGCTCGACCTGTGCGAACCCAGCGGCTGCGGCGGCATCGAGTTTCTCGGGGGTGCTGCCGCCGAGCAGGACGGTGTTGAGGAAGCGCGGGCCGGGCAATGAGGACATCGAGGGGTACACCTTGCAGCGAATCAAACGTCGCCGCCGATGCTAGTGGCTACCGCATCGCCGCGATGTGCAGGCGGCCGGATGTCAGCGAAGCCCCTCCGCCGCGCAGCGGATGCTCAGCCATGCGCCGCCGCCCGGCGCGTCCCCGGCGCGGACCCGGAACCCATGCAGGCCGGCGATGGCGGCCACGATCGACAGCCCCAGCCCGAAGCCCTCGGTCGTCTCGCCGCCGCTGCCGCCGCGGAAGAAGCGCTGGTAGATCAGGCTGCGATCCTGCGGCGGGATGCCGGGGCCGTTGTCGATCACATCGATGCGTGGTGCGCCGTGGTCGTCCGCCGCGCGCAGCACGATCCGGCCCTGCGCCGGGGTGAAGCGCAGCGCGTTGGAGAGGAGGTTGGCCAGCGCCTCGAACAGCAGTTCGCGGTCGCCCCACAGCGTGCCCACCTGCGGGTCGATCTCCAGCAGCAGCTGCTGGTCCTTCTCCTCGGCCAGTGGCAGGTAGAACGCGTGCAGTTCCTGCAGCAGCTCGCCCGCATCCAGTTCCACGAAGGCGGAGCGGCGCTGGTGGCTTTCCAGTTCCGATACGCGCAGCAGTGCGGAAAAACGCGCCATCAACATATCGGTTTCGGTCAGTGCCTTGTCCAGCTGCGCCGCGCGCGGGTCCTCTTCCTCCAGCCCGACGCGGGTGCGGTACAGATGCGCACGCAGACGGGTGAGCGGGGTGCGCAGATCGTGGGCAATGCTGTCGCATACCCCTTTGACCTCGGTCATCAGCTGCTCGATGCGTTCGAGCATGGCGTTGACGATGCTCGACAGGCGGTCGATCTCATCCGGGTGGCCGGAAACGGGCAGGCGCTGGCCGAGGTCGCCGGCGATGATGCGGTTGGTCGCGGCCTCGATCTGCTGGATCCGTTTGAGCGGGCGCCGGCGCAGGATGTGCCAGCCGGCCAGACCGGGAATGATGGTCAACGAGACGCCCCACAGCAGCGCATCGAGGATGATGCTGT
This sequence comes from Stenotrophomonas sp. IS26, assembly GCF_054188265.1. Lineage (NCBI taxonomy): Bacteria > Pseudomonadati > Pseudomonadota > Gammaproteobacteria > Lysobacterales > Lysobacteraceae > Stenotrophomonas > Stenotrophomonas sp. IS26. Next base: position 198,690 of record NZ_JBSZJV010000003.1, on the reverse strand, counting down.
TGACCGCGGTGAGCTTGCCGCTCTGGCGAACGAACACCAGCAGGCGGCCATCCTGGGTTTCCACGCCGAGCGCGCGCCCGGGCGCCTTGATCGGCCCACTGCGCAGGGACCAGCGTTCCACCGCCTGCGCGTGTCCGTCGATGCGCAGGCCATCGGGAATCGCCAGGAGTGGGCCGGACAGTCGCTGCCCGCTGCGGCTGAAGATGCCGTAGGCATACGCCCCGTGCAGGTCGTAGCGCAGGCTGTCGCGCAGCGCATCGTCCAGCGCCTGGCCCTCGAACTTCTCGAACAGGTGCGCGCGCTGCTGCAGGCCGGATTCGGCGAGGTCGTTGAGGTAGTCCGAGACGCGCCAGTACATCACCCCCAGCAGTACGCTGGACCAGGCCACGAACAACACGCAGTACAGCCCAAGCAGCCGGCTGCTGGAGGAACGCCAGTGATCAGACATGGTCGTCCAGGACATAGCCGGTGCCACGCACGGTGCGGATCGGCTGGGCACGCCCGGGCTGGTCGATGCGCTTGCGCAGGCGGCCGATGTGGACGTCGATCAGGTTCGTGCCGGGATCGAAGTGGTAGCCCCATACCTCCTGGAACAACATGGTGCGGGTGACCACCTGGCCGGCGTTGCGCACGAGGAATTCCAGCAGTTTGAACTCAGTCGGCAGCAGGGTGATCTCCTCGCCGGCGCGGCGGGCGGTGCGGGTCATCAGGTCCAGCTCCAGGTCACCGGCGCGCAACTGGTTCTCCGCCACGGCTGGCCGCCCATGGCGACGGATCAACACCTCCACGCGGGCCGCCATTTCGTCCGAGGCGAAGGGTTTGGTCAGGTAGTCATCGCCGCCGGCGCGCAGGCCCCGGACCCGCTCATCCACATCGGAAAGGGCGCTGATCATCAGCACCGGGGTGGTGATGCCCTGGCGCCGCAGGGCCGTGACCAGGGCCAGGCCATCCATGCCGGGCAGCATGCGGTCCAGGGTGATCACGGCGTAGTCGCTGCGGCAGGCCATGGCCAGACCGTCCTCGCCATTGCCCACCCGGTCCACCTCGAAGCCGTGGCTGCGCAGTTCCGTGGCGATTTCCTCGGCGGTGACGAGGTCGTCCTCGATGGTGAGTACGCGCGGCATGGGCCACTTTGACAATTGGGACGGGTGCATCGTCGCAACCCCCCGGAGGGACTGCAAATGAAAAATGTTTCATGCGGTTTTCGCCGGATCCTCGCCCCGCTTCTCCTATATTCGCCCCGAGCAGTGGCCCTGCCGCCCGGGTCCATGTGCCCCGTTCACGCCTGGAATACCGTCCCCCATGACCGATCCGCTCCCGTCCTCCCCGGCCCCCGGCCTGTTGTCCGGCCCTTGGCGCCTGCCGCTGCTGGGGCTGGCCGTGGCGTTGGGGCTGGCCGCCTGCAGCAAGGAAGCGCCCAAGGCAAAGGGACCGGCGCCGGAGGTGACGGTGCTGACCCTGCAGGCGCAATCGTTGGCGCTGGCCCAGGAATTGCCCGGGCGCACGGTGGCCTCTCAGGAATCGGACGTACGCCCGCAGGTTTCCGGGGTATTGCAGGCGCGGTTGTTCGAGCAGGGCGAGATGGTGAAGGCCGGGCAGCCGCTGTTCCAGATCGAACCGGCGCTGTACCAGGCCTCGGTGAACGAAGCGCAGGCCAACCTGCGCACGGCCGAGGCCAGTGCGGTGGCGGCGGGGTTGCGTGCGAAGCGCATGCAGCAGCTCGGTGTCGGTCAACTGGCGGCGCAGCAGGACGTGGATGATGCGATGGCCACCCACCACCAGGCCGAGGCGGCGGTGCAGGCGGCGCAGGCGGTGCGCGATACCGCACGCACCAATCTGGGTTTTGCGCGGGTGACCGCGCCGATCAGCGGGCGGATCGGCCGCGCGCTGTTCACCCCGGGCGCGCTGGTGACCAACGGCCAGGCCGAGCCGCTGGCGCGCATCCAGCAGGTGGATCCGATGAACGTGGATATCACCCAGTCCAGCAACGAGTATCTCGCGCTGCGCCGGGCGATCGCCGAGGGCGGCGTGGAAGCGACGACCGCGCCGGTGCAGCTCAAACTGTCCGACGGCACCGATTACGCCGTGACCGGCACGCTGGAATTCGCCGATATCGATGTGGACCAGGAAACCGGCAGCATCACCCTGCGCGCGCAGTTCCCGAATCCACAGGGGCAGCTGCTGCCCGGCATGTACGTGCGCGCCCGGGTCGGGCAGGGCACGCGCCAGCAGGCCCTGCTGGTGCCGCAGGCCGCCGTGGACCGCAGCCCGAAGGGCGAGGCGCTGGCGTGGGTGGTGGGCGCGGACGGGCGCGTGCATCAACGCACGTTCGCGACGGCGCGCGCGGTGGGAGACCAGTGGCTGGTGCTCGATGGCCTGCGTGCCGGTGAGCAGGTCGTGCTCAGTGGCCGCCAGGGGCTGAGCGAAGGCGCCACGGTCCGGATCAAGCCTGCCGGCGAAGCCGCACCGGCCACGGTGCCCGCCGCCGCGCCGGCCGGCGAAGGCTGAGCCGCCGATGCTGCCGCGCTTCTTCATCCACCGCCCGGTCTTCGCCTGGGTCCTGGCCATCTGCATCATGGCGCTGGGCACGATCGCGGTGACCCAGTTGCCGGTGGAGCAGTACCCGGACATCGCGCCACCGCAGGTCAACATCACCGCCAACTACACCGGTGCCTCGGCGCAGACAGTGGAGGACAGCGTCACCCAGGTGATCGAGCAGCAGATCAAGGGCATCGACCACCTGCTGTATTTCTCCTCCACCAGTTCATCTTCGGGCCAGGCGCGGATCACGGTCACCTTCGACCAGCGCGCCAACCCGGATATCGCCCAGGTGCAGGTGCAGAACAGCGTCAACCAGGCGATCAACCGGCTGCCCCAGGAAGTGCAGCAGCAGGGCGTCACCGTGGCCAAATCGCAGGGCGATTCGCTGATGGTGGTGTCGCTGTATGACACCCACCGGCGCATGGAGCGGGTGGACGTCTCCGATTTCCTGGTCAGCAACGTGCAGGATCCGATCAGCCGCATTCCCGGTGTGGGCGAGATCAACGTGTTCGGTTCGCCCTATGCGATGCGTATCTGGCTGGACCCGCACAAGCTGCGCGCGTTCGATCTGATGCCCTCGGATGTGCGCACCGCGATCCAGGCGCAGAACACCCAGGTCACCGCCGGTGAGCTGGGCGCGTTGCCAACCGGCCCGGAGCAGGCGCTCAACGCCACCGTCACCGCCCAGTCGCGGCTGCAGACCGCCGAGCAGTTCCGCGCGATCATCCTGCGCACCCTGCCCAGCGGCGCGGCCGTGCACCTGAGCGATGTGGCGCGAGTGGAAATCGGCGCGGAAAACTACCAGACCAGCAGCTTCCTCAACGGCTATCCCGCCGCAGGTTTCTCAGTGACGCTGGCCTCCGGCGCCAATGCGCTGGAAACCGCCGATGCGGTGCGCGCCGAGATCGAGCGGCTGCGCCCGAGCTTCCCGCCCGGGCTGGAAGTGGCCTACCCGCGCGACAGCACGCCGTTCGTGCGGGTCTCCATCGAGGGTGTCATCCACACCCTGATCGAGGCGATCGTGCTGGTCGTGGTGGTGATGTTCCTGTTCCTGCAGAACCTGCGCGCGACGCTGATCCCGGCGATCACCGTGCCGGTGGTGTTGCTGGGCACGTTCGGCGTGCTGGCGCTGGCCGGCTTCACCATCAACACGCTCACCCTGTTCGCGATGGTGCTGGCGATCGGCTTGTTGGTGGATGATGCGATCGTGGTGGTGGAGAACGTCGAACGCATCATCCATGAGGAACACCTGCCGCCGCGCGAGGCGACCGAGAAATCGATGGGCGAGATCACCGGTGCGCTGGTCGGCATCACCGTGGTGCTCGGCGCGGTGTTCCTGCCGATGGCCTTGTTCGGCGGCTCCACCGGCATCATCTACCGGCAGTTCTCGATCACGATCGCCTCGGCGATGGCGCTGTCGGCACTGGTCGCGCTGACGCTCACCCCGGCGTTGTGCGCGACCCTGCTCAAGCCATCGAGCGCGCAGAAGCCACCGGGCCGTTTCTTCGCCTGGTTCAACCGCGGCGTGGAGCGCAGCCAGAACGGCTATCGCGGCAAGCTGGGCGGCATCGTGGCGCACCCGCGGGGCTGGATGGCCTTCTACGTGCTGCTGGTGGTGGGTGTGGTCGCCTTGTATGCACGGATGCCGACCGGCTTCCTGCCGGTGGAGGACCAAGGGCAGGTGACGTTTCAGTTCTCCACCCCGGAAGGCACGCCGATGGCGCGCACCGAGGCGCTCGGCGAGCAGATCAGCCGCTACTTCATGGAACACGAGAAGGACAGCCTGGACGTGGTGTTCGTGGTGCTCGGCCGCAACAACGCCGGCACCGGGCAGAACGCGGGGCAGGGGTTCATGGCGCTCAAGCCGTGGTCCGAACGCGATGCCAAGCACAGCGCCGGGGCGATCATCGCCCGCGCCAACGCGCACTTCCGCAACCTGCCCGATGCGAAGGTCAACGTGCTGGCGCCGCCGGCGGTGCGTGGGTTGGGACAGTCCAGCGGGTTCGAATTGTGGTTGCAGGACAACAGCGCTGCCGGCAGGCCGGCGCTGCAGGCCGCGCAGGCAAAGGTGGTGCAGGCCGCCAGCGATGACGACCGGCTCACCTCGGTGCGGTTGAATGGTCTTGGCGACAAGGCCGAGCTGCATCTGGACATCGACCAGGCCCAAGCCAGCGCGCTGGGCCTGGCCCAGGCCGACATCAATTCAACGCTGTCCTCGGCGTGGGGCGGCACCTACGTCAACGACTTCCTGGACCGCGGCCGGGTCAAGCGTGTGTACGTGCAGGGCGACCAGCCCTACCGCAGCGTGCCCGACGACATCGGCCAGTGGTATGTGCGCGGCAGCAACGGGCAGATGGCCTCGTTCGCCAGTTTCGCCAGCAGCCATTGGTCGCGCGGGCCGCAGTTGCAGCAGCGCTTCAACGGCCTGCCGGCGATGCAGATCCAAGGCAGTGCCGCCGAAGGGCGCAGCTCGGGCGAGGCGATGCAGACCATGCAGTCCCTTGTGGCCGACCAGCCCGGTTTTGAACTGCAGTGGAGCGGGCTGTCCTACCAGGAGCAGCTCTCCAGCAATCAGACGCTGTGGCTGTATGCAGCGTCCATTGCCTTCATCTTCCTGTGCCTGGCCGCGCTCTACGAGAGCTGGACGGTGCCGGTGGCGGTGATGCTGGTGATCCCGCTGGGCGTGATCGGCACGGTGATCGCCACCACCGCGGCGGGCTTCGTCAACGACATCTACTTCCAGGTGGGGCTGCTGACCACGATCGGTCTATCGGCCAAGAATGCGATCCTGATCGTGGAGTTCGCCGAGGCCGAGTACCGCGCGGGCAGCTCGGCGGTGGAGGCGGCACTGAAGGGCGCGCGCCTGCGCCTGCGGCCGATCGTGATGACCTCGCTGGCCTTCGTGGCTGGCGTGATTCCGCTGGCACTGGCGAGCGGCGCTGGTGCGGTGAGCCGGCGCGAGATCGGTGTCAGCGTGATCGGCGGCATGCTCTCCGGCACGCTGCTGGCGATCCTGCTGGTGCCGCTGTTCTTCGTGCTGGTGCGGCGCCTGGGCAAGGGCCGGCCCGATTCGGCGGCAAAACACTGAACGGCGTTGCCTCCCCGGACCCCCGATTTCATCTTTTTGACCCATTCCGTTCACGGTGTCCATGCCGGTGCGCCATTAGCGTAGATCGTCCCCACACCGCTTGGAGACACGCCATGAATCCCCTGCAGACGGTCGCCCGGACCATGCGAAACGGGCTGGAAGAAGTGGCGGCCCTGCTGGTCGGCCAGCGCGCCGAGTCACTGCGCCAGGACGATACCGCCGCGCCCGGGGTGGGCATCCCGATGCCGCGCCGGCTGCCGCTCAAGCGCCCGCTGTTGCATGGGCGCAAAGGCATGGCCCCGTGGCAGAAGGTCGGCCCGGGCCGCCGCTAAGGACGCTTGGCATCGGAAGGGTGGTTGACCCCGTCGTTGACCGGCACCTGCCCGATATCAAACGGATTGACCCCGTCCAGACACCCGACGTTGTAGCCGTATTCGTCCGGTGAAGAGCGGCGCTGATGATGTGTATAGATGCCGCACACGCCGCAGAAGTGGTGTCGGGCCACATGCGTGTTGAACTGATACAGCCGCAGTGCGTCGTGGCCCTGCACGATCTCCAGATCGGCCAGCTTCACCGAGGCCACGATCGCGCCGCGTCGCCGGCACATCGAACAGTCGCAGCGGCGGGGTGAGACCACGCCGTCCGGCAGATGCAGGCGCAGGACGACGGCCCCGCAATGGCAGCGCAGCAGATGGTGGCGCTGGATGGGCACCCCGCCCACGGTGGTCAGACCCTGCATGCTGGGCGCTTCCTTGATGGCCGTTGATAGCGCAAGTATGCGACCGGCCGGGGGGGCGGAGCCAGCCGGTGCAGGGCCCCCGGGGTGAACGGCGGCCCGAAGCTGAACAGGCTCGACATGCGGCGCACACAGGGGTTATGGCTAACTAGCGCCCCGGATAGACGACGGATCGATGCGTGAAGAAGGCAGGACGATGGGGGCTGGCGCTGCTGATGCTGCTGGCGGCGCTGTGGATCACCGGTTTGCTGGCCTACCAGCTGCCGGGTCCGGGGTGGGTGCGGTATCTGCTGGTCGGGCTGTGGGTCGTGTTCGCCGTCACCGGGGCGATCGGGGTGGCGCGTGCGCGCGCCGGGCGCTGGTCGGGCGTGCTGTACGGCGTGGCGCTGGTGGTCTCGGGCATCTGGTGGCTGCTGCTCACCCCGCGGCAGGATCGCATCTGGGCCGATGATGTCGCCCAGCGGCTGAAGGTGGTCGAGGTGGATGGCCCGCGCGTGGTGCTCGACAACGTGCGTGATTTCACCTGGCGCAGCGAGACCGACTACGACGCGCGCTGGGTGCGCCGCGAGTACAACCTGGACCAGCTGCGCTCGGCCGACCTGATCCTGTCCTACTGGATGGGCCCCATGATCGCGCACACGCTGATCTCGTTCGGCTTCGACGACGGTCGCTACCTGGTGTTCTCGCTGGAGATCCGCAAGGAGCGCGGCGAGTCGTTCTCCGCGCTGGGCGGGTTCTTCCGCAAGTTCGAGATGACCCTGGTCGCTTCGGAGGAAACCGACATCGTGCGCACGCGCACCAATGCGCGGGGCGAAGATGTCTATCTGTACCGCCTGCACGGCATGACCCAGGAGCAGCTCAAGGCGCTGTTCGTGTCCTACCTCGGCGAGGCCCGCAGGCTCGATGCCGCGCCGGCGTTCTACAACACGCTGACCAGCAACTGCACGACCATTGTGTACGAACTGGCCAAGCAGATCGCGCCGGGCCTGCCGATGGACTACCGGCTGCTGGCCTCGGGCTATTTCGCCGAATACGCGCGCGATCTGGGGGTGCTCACGCCGGGGGTACCGTTCGAGACGCTGAAGGCACGCGGGCGGATTACCGACCGTGCGCGGGCGAGCAATGCAAACGATGATTTTTCACAGGTGATCCGCCGGGATGTTCCGGGGACAGGGCAGGGAAGCGTTCCATGAGATCCATTGTGAAACTGCTCGCGCACCGCGCGTTGCCGATGACGGCCGTGGTGCTCTCGCTGCTGCTCTCCAGCGGCTGTGCGATGGTCACCATGAAGCAGGTGGCCCCGACCGAGTACCTGGCCAACAAGCGTGGCGACGTGCTCACCTCGGGCAAGCTCAGCGCCGCCTCGCAGGAAACGCTGAGCGTGATCGGCATGGACGTGGCGCAGTGCGAAAAGGATGTGACTGCCTGCCAGAAGACCCTCGCCGACACCGATGTCCTGCCCGAAGAGCAGCGCCTGTCGGCGCAGTCCGAGCTCTGGGTGAAGACCGCGCTCGCGCTGACCCCCAAGCCCAAGGACCGCGAGAAAACGCCGATGTCCGATGCCGCGCTGGATGCATGGCTGGAAGCGGCGCGGTATGCGTATGCGTACCTGTTCTTCAGCGGGCGCACGCCTTCGGACCGCGCCTTCGAGGATCGCCAGACGCAGGTGCGCGATTACTACAATTACGCCGCCGAGCAGACCGCCTCGGTGGTGTTCAAGCGCAGCCGCGAGAGTGCGCTGGAAGGCGAGGATTACAACGCGGCCGTGGCAGGGGAGCGCTGGACGCTGACCTCCGATTTCGATGAGCTGCGCATGCAGAGCATCCCGACCCGGATGGTGTCCGCCTCGGCGGTGAGTTTTGCCGGGCTGCGCAGCACCTATCGCCGCGACGGCTTCGGCGCCGAGCTGGTGGTGATCATGGACCCCCCCAAGCTGGTTGCACCGGCCGACGGCGGGAAGGCGGAGATTCCGCAGTACAGCGAGATGTCGGCGATCAACGCCACCGCCCTGCTGCGCTTCAAGGGCGACAATCTGCAGCAGGTGCTCGATACCACCCAGGTGCTGTTTGATGTGTACTCGCCCGAGTCCACCGAGAGCGTGGACCTGCACGGTGAGAAGGTACCGCTGGCGGGCAACTTCACCGCGGCCTACGGCTTGTGGCTGGCCCAGTCCGGCTTTGCCACGCAGTCGCTGCGCACGCTGTTCGGCATGAGCGAAGGCATCGGCGCGCCGCACATGTACCTGATGCAGCCGTGGGACCCCAACCGCCGCATCATCTTCATGCTGCACGGCCTGGGCAGCAGCCCGGAAGCCTGGGTCAACGTGGCCAACGAGATCATGGGCGATCCCGAGCTGCGCCGGCACTTCCAGGTCTGGCAGGTGTACTACCCGACCAACGCCCCGATCGCGCTGAACCGCTACGAGATCAACCAGGCCTTCAACAACACGCTCAAGCACTTCGACCCGACCGGCAGCACGCCGGCCGCCAAGGACATGGTGTTCATCGGCCACAGCATGGGCGGCGTGCTTGCACGCCTGCTGGTGACCTCCTCCGGCGATGTGCTGTGGAACGATCTGCTGGCCAACTACGATCTCAAGGGCGAGCGCCTGAAGCGCGTCGAAGCCAAGCTCGGCCCGCTGCTGCACTTCACCGCCGAGCCGAACGTGGAGCGGGTGATTTTCATCGCCGCGCCGCACAAGGGCACGGACATCGCGGGCAACCGGCTGGGGCGCCTGATCGGCCGGCTGGTGCGGTTGCCGATCACCATCCTGGGCAAGTTCGAGGATGTGTTCCTGACCCTGCAGGAATCCGAATCGGCCAACACCACCACGAAGCTGCAGGTGCCCAACAGCATCGACAACCTCAAGGCCAGCGATCCCTTCGTGAAGGCGGCTGGCGCACTGCCGATCACCCCGGGCCTGAAGTACCACTCGATCATCGCCCAGCGTAAACCGGACGTGCCGCTGCTGCAGTCCGACGATGGCCTGGTGCCGTACTGGAGCGCGCATCTGGAGGGGGCGGTATCGGAGAAGGTGATCCTCTCCGGGCACAGCGTGCAGGAGACCCCGCAGGCCGTGCTGGAGATCCGCCGCATCCTGCGTGAGGATCTGAAAGAGGTCGGCGACACGCATCCGTGAGGAGGCGCACGCCATGCCACCTCGCTCAGATCCGCCGCGCCACCGCCACGCTGAGCATCGCCAGCACCAGCATGATCGCGAAGGTCAGCAGGTAGCCCAGTGCTTCCCGGCCCTCCAGGAACAGCGCGAACAGCGAACCGGAGACGGCCAGCGTAGTCGCCACGCCCAAGGCCTCGCTGAGCTGCAGGGCGGAGGTGTTGGCGCCCTGGTGTGCCGGCGCTGACAGCGACAACGTGAGCACCGAGAGGCTGGGATAGATCAGCCCCATGCCCAGCCCGGTCAGCACCCAACCGACCATCGCCGACCATAGCGGCATGCCGGGCTGGATCGCCAGCGACGTGGCCAGGATGCCCACGCACATCAACAGCGCGCCGGACTGCAGCAACTGCCGGCGTGACCAGCCCCGCTGCTGGTGGCCCTGCAGCCACGAGCCGGCAAACCAACCCAACGCGCCCAGGCTCAATGCCACGCCCGCCAACAGCGGGGTCAGGCCGCGTTCTCGCTGCAGCAGCAAGGGCAGGAACGCTTCGCAACCGAAGAACGCAGAGGCCGCGATCCCACGCAGCGCGATCACGCTGGGCAGGCCGCGGCGCAGGGTCAACGTGCCGGCAGGCAGGAGCTTCCAACTGCACAGTGCCAGCACGGCCAGGGCCGGCACCAGCAGCGCGGGCGCGAGCCATCCCTGCTGCTGGCCGCCGACATACAGCGCGAGCGCGCCGAGGGAGGCACCCACGGCCCAGGGCACCACGTTGCGGCCGGTGCTGCCCGCGGCCACTACGCCGACCTGGCGCAGGGCCGGGCGCAGCAGCAACGCCGCCGGAATGGCCAGCAGCGGCACGATCAGGAACACCCAGCGCCAGCCCAGGTGCTGCACGATCAGGCCGCTGATGCTGGGGCCGATCAGCGAAGGCACCACCCAACCGGCGGAGAATGCGGCGAACACGCGCGGCCGCATCGGCTCGGGGAACGAGCGCCCGACCAGCACATACAGCGCCACGGAAATCGCGCCGGCCCCCAGCCCCTGCATCAGGCGCCCAAGCACCAGCACCGGCATGTGCTGGGCGAAGCCGGCGACCAGCAGGCCGGCGATGAAGCACGCCAGGCCCAGCCACAGCGGGCGCGCCGGGCCCTGCTGGTCGCTCCAGCGCCCGGACAGCGTCATCCCGATCACGCTGGTGGCCAGGGTGCCGCCGAACGCCAGCGCGTACAGCCGCAGCCCGTCCAGGTCATGGGCCACCGTGGGCATCGCTGCGGCCACGGCCAACGCCTCGAAGCCATGCAGCGAGACCAGCGCGACCATGCCGATCGTGGTCGCCCGGTACGCCGGCGACAGGATCGAGGGGATCGGCGTGTCCTCCACCGGAGCGGTGGCGGGCGGAGAGGAAACTTCAGCGGACATGCGGGTTCCAGACATCGGGAGGAGGGCCGGGCTTGCAGTGCACCCCCAGCGGCGCGCAGGATGCCACCTGAACCATGGTTGAGGTCAAGCAGTGATCGCGCAGGAACTGAGTGTAGGCGAGGTCGCCAAACGGAGCGGGGTGGCCGTATCGGCGTTGCATTTCTATGAGCGCAAGGGTTTGATCCGCAGCCTGCGCACCGCCGGCAACCAGCGTCGCTTCGCCCGCGATGTGCTGCGCCGGCTGGCGGTGATCCGGGTGGCGCAGCGGGTCGGCATGCCGCTGGAGGCGGTCGCGACCGCATTTGCGGCGCTGCCGGAGAACAAGACGCCGACCAAGGCCGAGTGGGCGAAGATGTCGGCGTTGTGGCGCAGCGAGCTGGACCAGCGCATCGAGCAGTTGCTGCTGCTGCGTGACCAGCTCACCGACTGCATCGGCTGCGGGTGCCTGTCATTGAAGCGCTGCCGCCTGACCAACCCCGGTGATGCGCTCGGCGATCAGGGCGATGGCCCGCGCCGCTGGGAGTAGTGCCGGCCGCTGGCCGGCGTCGGCCTCACCAGACAGTGAATACCTGCCCGCTCTGGATCCCTTCCACGCTGCGCTGGTAGGCCAGCGATGCGCGCTGCGCGGTCACCGGTTCAAAGCCCGGGAAGTACGCGCCGTAGTCATCCATCGATTCGGCCAGCACATTCGGGCTCACGGCATTGATGCGCAGCCCCCGCGGCAGCAGCTCGCAGGCGGCGGCGCGCACGAAACCTTCCAGCGCGGCATTGGCCGCCGTGGCGTTTGCGCCATCGCGGATCGGCTGGGCGCTGATGATGCCGCTGGTCAGGGTGATCGAGCCGCCGGTGTTCAGGTGATGCTGGGCAGCCAGACTCAGCCGCACCTGGCCGAGCAGCTTGTCCTGCAGGCCGAGATTGAAGTCGGCAGGCCGCATCTGGGCCAGCGGACCGAAGTGGACCCGGCCGGTGGTCGCGATCACGGCATCGACCGTGCCTACTTTCGCGAACAGCGCCTGCACGCTGGCATCGTCGGTCAGATCGACCTGCACATCGCCGCCGTGGCGGCCGGCGCGGATCAGTTCATGGTGGACGCCAAGCGTGCTGGCGACCGCCTGGCCCAAGGTGCCGCTGGCACCGACAAGCAGGATCTTCATGTGCATGTCTCCCGTAAACGTAGGGGGTAGAGCTACGCCATGCGTGGCTGCGCTTGGTCGTCAATCATTCGCCGCCGACAATGCCTGCCCGCGCGTCGTCGCCGCGTCGATCGCGCGCGCGACCATGGCTTCAAAGCCGTCGGCCTGTAAACGCTCGATCGCGGCCTGGGTGGTGCCGTTCGGCGAGGTCACGCGGCGACGCAGTTCGGCCGGGGCTTCGCCGGATTCATCGAGCATGCGCGACGCACCGAGCAGCGTCTGCACCACCAGCGTGCGGGCCGCGTTGGCGGGCAGGCCCTGGGCGATACCGGCCGCTTCCATCGCTTCGGCCAGCAGGAACACGTAGGCCGGGCCACTGCCGGAGACGGCGGTGACGGCGTCCATGCGCGCTTCGTCATCGATCCACACGGTGCGGCCGGCGCTGGCCAGCACGGTGTCGGCCTGCGCGCGCTGCGCGGCGCTGACCGTGGCGGTGGCGAACAGTCCGGTGACACCGGCGCCGAGCAGGGCGGGCGTGTTGGGCATCGCGCGGACCACCGCCATGCCACCGCCCAGCCAACGGTCCAGCTGGCCGCTGGTGATGCCCGCGGCGATGGAGACCACCAGCGGTCGCTTGCCTTGGGCGATACCGGTCAGCGAGGCGCAGACATCACGCAGCACCTGCGGTTTGACTGCCAGCACCCAGACCGTGCCCTGCGCGGCGGCCTCGCTCGCGCTGGCATAGGTCTTGACGCCGAATTCGGCGGTCAGCTGCTCACGCAGTTCGGTCACCGGCTCGGCGACATGGAGGCTGGCCGGGGCCACGCCCTGGCGGACCAGGCCGGCGATCAGGCTGCGGGCCATGTTGCCGCCGCCGATGAAGGTGATGGGGGACGTGCTCATGAACTCTCCTTGGAACGGGCGGGGCGCTCAGGCCGGTCGCGGGCGGGCGCCGAACAGCGCGGTGCCGATGCGGACCAGGGTGGCGCCGTGGGCGATGGCCTCAGGGTAATCGCTGCTCATGCCCATCGACAGCGTATCCACGTGCGGATGCGCTGCGGCCAGTGTGGCGAACAGCGCGGCCATGCGGGTGAAGGCGGCCTGGCGACGCTCGGCGTCCGGCCAGGGCGCGGGGATCGCCATCAGCCCGCGCAGGCGCAGCTGCGGCGCCGCGGCGACGGCGGCGGCGAGGGTATCGATGTCTTCCGGCGCGCAGCCGTGCTTGCTGTCCTCGTCATCGATGTTGACCTGGATCAGCACGTTCAGCGGCGGCCGGCCGGGTAGGCGGTACGTGGCCAGCGCGGTGACCAGCTTGGGCCGGTCCACGCTCTGCACCCAGTCGAAATGGCGGGCAGCCAGCTCGGCCTTGTTGGACTGCAGGTGCCCGATCAGGTGCCATTCCAGGCCCAGCGCCGCCAAGGCCTCGATCTTGGCCAGCGCCTCCTGCACGTAGTTCTCCCCGAAGGCGCGCTGGCCCTGCGCGGCCAGGGCCTGCACGGCCTCGGCCGGCTGCGTCTTGGAGACCGCCAGCAGGACCGGATCTGGCCGCCCGGCGGCCACCGCCGCGTTGTGCAGGTTCGTCAGGATGGCAGGCAGGGTCTGGATGGTCACGGCGGGTCCGGTGGATCAGGGGCTGGAGCGTATTGTGCACATCTCGCTCTATACTGCCGCCCGGGGAAAGAACCTTCCAGTCGCAGCAGTCATGGGGAGTAGCAGCGCATGGATATCGCCGAACTATTGGCGTTTTCTGTAAAGAACAAAGCGTCGGATCTTCATCTGTCGGCCGGCCTGCCGCCGATGATCCGCGTTGACGGCGATGTCCGTCGCATCAATATTCCGGCCCTGGACCACAAGCAGGTCCACGCGCTGGTGTACGACATCATGTCGGACAAGCAGCGCCGCGATTACGAAGAATTCCTCGAGGTCGATTTCTCGTTCGAGATTCCCTCGCTGGCGCGCTTCCGAGTCAATGCCTTCAACCAGAACCGCGGCGCGGGTGCGGTGTTCCGTACCATTCCCTCCGAGGTGCTCACGCTGGAAGACCTGGCCTGCCCGCCGATCTTCCGTGAGCTGATCGATCAGCCGCAGGGCCTGATCCTGGTCACCGGCCCGACCGGTTCGGGCAAGTCGACCACGCTGGCGGCGATGATCGACCACATCAACAAGAACGAATACGGCCACATCCTCACCGTCGAGGATCCGATCGAATTCGTGCACACCTCGCAGAAGTGCCTGATCAACCAGCGCGAAGTGCATCGCGACACGCACGGTTTCAACGAAGCGCTGCGTTCGGCCCTGCGTGAAGACCCGGACATCATCCTGGTCGGCGAACTGCGCGATCTGGAAACCATCCGGCTGGCATTGACCGCCGCCGAAACCGGCCATCTGGTGTTCGGCACGCTGCACACCAGCTCGGCCGCCAAGACCATCGACCGCATCATCGACGTGTTCCCCGCCGGCGAAAAGCCGATGGTGCGCTCGATGCTGTCCGAGTCGCTGCGCGCGGTGATCTCGCAGGCGCTGCTGAAAAAGGTGGGGGGTGGGCGTACGGCCGCCTGGGAAATCATGGTGGGCACCCCGGCCATCCGCAACCTGATCCGCGAGGACAAGGTCGCGCAGATGTACTCGGCGATCCAGACCGGCCAGCAGATGGGCATGATGACCCTGGACCAGCACCTGCAGGATCTGGTCAAGCGCAGCCTGATCACCCGCAACCAGGCGCGCGAGTACGCCAAGGACAAGCGGATTTTCGAATAGTGGTAGTGCCGGCCGCTGGCCGGCTCCTGAAAACCTTCGGAGTACACCGCGATGAGCACCACCACCATCGACTTCACCTCGTTCCTCAAGCTGATGGCGCACCAGAAGGCGTCGGACCTGTTCATCACCGCGGGCATGCCCCCGGCGATCAAGGTCCACGGCAAAATCTCGCCGATCACCCAGACACCGTTGACGCCGCAGCAGAGCCGCGACCTGGTGTTGAACGTGATGACGCCGGCGCAACGCGAAGAGTTTGAAAAGACCCACGAATGCAATTTCGCCATCGGCCTGTCCGGTGTCGGCCGCTTCCGCGTGAGCTGCTTCTACCAGCGCAACCAGGTCGGCATGGTGCTGCGCCGGATCGAGACGCGCATTCCCACCGTGGAAGAGCTCAGCCTGCCGCCGATCATCAAGACGCTGGCGATGACCAAGCGCGGCATCATCCTGTTCGTCGGCGCGACCGGTACCGGTAAATCGACCTCGCTGGCGGCGATGATCGGCTACCGCAACCACAACTCGACCGGGCACATCATCACCATCGAAGACCCGATCGAATTCGTTCACAAGCACGAGGGCTGCATCATCACCCAGCGCGAAGTGGGCATCGATACCGACAGCTGGGAAGCGGCGCTGAAGAACACCCTGCGCCAGGCGCCGGACGTGATCATGATCGGCGAGGTGCGCACCCGCGAGGGCATGGACCACGCCATCGCCTTCGCTGAAACCGGCCACCTGGTGCTGTGCACGCTGCATGCCAACAACGCCAACCAGGCGATGGATCGCATCATCAACTTCTTCCCGGAGGACCGCCGCAACCAGTTGCTGATGGATCTCTCGCTGAACCTCAAGGGCGTGGTCGCCCAGCAGCTGATTCCCTCGCCGGATGGCAAATCGCGCAAGGTCGCGATGGAGATCATGCTCGGCACGCCGCTGGTGCAGGATTACATCCGCGACGGCGAGATCCACAAGCTCAAGGAAGTCATGAAGGACTCGGTGCAGCTTGGCATGCGGACCTTCGATCAGAGCTTGTTCGAGCTGTACCAGGCCGGCGAAATCAGTTACGAAGACGCACTGCGCTACGCCGATTCGCAGAACGAAGTGCGCCTGCGCATCAAGCTCTCGCAGGGTGGCGATGCACGCACGCTGTCGCAGGGCCTGGACGGGGTGGAGATTTCGGAAGTCCGCTGACACAGGGGGCTTCAACAGGCGGCGCGACGCTGCGATAGTCGCGCCGTCCCGGGCAACCGGGCTGCAGGGGGCGCCGGCACCTCGCCGGTATCAACGCATCAGGTGATGGGCATATGGACATGCACGATCCGTATCGCGCGCCGGCGACCGCGCCGACGGCTTTTCCCGTACTGCCGGCGGCGACCTTTGCCGCCACCGATGTCGCACCGTATTACTCGCCACCCACGCTGAAGATCGCGGCGTTGTCGCTGACCACGCTGGGCATCTATCCGGTGTACTGGTTCTGGCGCAACTGGCGGGCGATCAAACGTGAAACCGGCGGCGATCAGTGGCCGTGGGCGCGTGCGTTGTTCTCGCCGCTCTGGTCGTTCCTGTGTTTCAGCGATCTGCGCAACGCCGCCAGCAATCATCGTCGCCCGCTGGCGTTCGCACCGGGGCTGCTCGGTGTCGCCTACTTTCTGCTCAATTTCTCCAGCCGCTTTCCCAACGCCCTGTGGCTGTTCGCATTGTTCAGCTTCGTTCCGCTGCTGCCGGTCAACAGCCTGCTGCGCCGCTACCACCACGACGAGGGCATGGACATGCGGGCGTATGACCGCTTCGGTGTGTGGCACATCCTGGTGGTGATCTTCGGCGGGCTCTTCCTGCTGATCGCATTGGTCGGCACCTTCGTGCAGGGCGCCACACGGTAGGCCCCGGCGTATCGGTGAGCATTGATGAGCCACGCTCATCACCGACAGCACTGCGCGGCATCCAATCTTCACCGCCGACAGGGCTATCGTGGCTGTCCCCCATGATGCCGGTCCCACCGGCAGGAGTACCCCCATGCAGACACGTGAACTGGGCCGCAGCGGCCTGCGGGTTTCGGCCCTCGGCCTGGGCTGCATGGGGTTGAGCTACGGCTATGGGCCGGCCACCGACCGCACCGAGGCGATCGCGCTGCTGCGCGCCGCCGTCGAGCAGGGCGTGACCTTCTTCGATACGGCCGAAGCCTACGGACCCTTCTTGAACGAGGAACTGCTCGGCGCGGCGCTGGGCCCGTTCCGCGACCAACTGGTGATCGCCACCAAGTTCGGCTTCAAGGATGGCCATGCCGACGCCGGCCTGGACAGTCGCCCCGCGCGTATCCGCGCGGTGGCCGAGGCCAGCCTGGTGCGCCTGAAGACCGACCGCATCGACCTGTTCTACCAGCACCGGGTGGACCCGAACGTGCCGATCGAAGACGTGGCCGGCACGGTCAAGGACCTGATCGCCGAGGGCAAGGTGAAGCACTTCGGGCTGTCCGAGGCCGGTGCCGATACCATCCGCCGCGCGCACGCGGTGCAGCCGGTGGCCGCCCTGCAGAGCGAGTACTCGCTGTGGTGGCGCGAACCGGAGCAGAGTGTGCTGCCGGTACTGGAGGAACTGGCCATTGGCTTTGTGCCGTTCAGTCCGCTCGGCAAGGGCTTCCTGACCGGCGCGATCAACGCCGACACCGCGTTCGCCGCCGACGACTTCCGCAACAGCGTGCCGCGGTTTGCAGCTGAAGCGCGCCAGGCCAATCAGGCGTTGGTGGATCGCATCACCGCAATCGCCGCCGACAAGGGCGCGACGCCGGCCCAGATCGCCTTGGCCTGGTTGCTGGCGCGCAAGCCGTGGATCGTGCCGATTCCCGGCACGACCAAGCTGCACCGCCTGAAGGAAAACCTGGGCGCGGCGGCCGTGGTGTTGAGCGATGCGGAGCTGCAGCAGATCGGTGCGGCGCTGGACAGCGTCGCCATCGTCGGCGATCGCTACAGCGCCGAGCGGCAGAAGCTGGTCGCGCGCTGAGCGGGGCGGTGGTAGCGCACGACCCACGGTCGTGCGCTACCGGTGCAACGCATCCCGGGTAGGTGCCGACCGTGGGTCGGCACACGCCTCACCCGCGAATGAAGGCCAACAGATCCGCATTGATCACGTCCGCGTGCGTCGTGCACATGCCGTGCGGAAAGCCTTTGTAGACCTTCAACGTACCGTGCTTGAGGAGCTTGATCGCCAGCTCCGCTGAATCCGCGATCGGCACGATCTGATCGTCATCGCCATGCAGGATCAGCACTGGCACGTCGATCTTTTTCAGGTCGTCGGTGAAGTCGGTTTCCGAGAAGGCTTTGATGCAATCGTAGTGCGCGTTGATCGCGCCCATCATGCCTTGCCGCCACCAGTTGTCGACGATGCCCTGCTGCGGCGGCGTGCCCTCGCGGTTGAAGCCGTAGAACGGAATCGGCACGTCGCGGTAGAACGCCGCACGGCCCGCGGCCAGTGCCTGGCGGAAGCCATCGAAGACCTCCTTCGGCGTGCCGCCCGGGTTGGCCTCGCTCTTGACCATGATCGGCGGCACCGCACCGATCAGCACGGCCTTGGCGACGCGCCCGGGCTTGGCCTGCGCCACATAGTGCGCGACTTCGCCACCCCCGGTGGAATGGCCGATGTGGATCGCATCGCGCAGGTCCAGATGATCGGCCAGCGCGTTGACGTCGGCGGCGTAGGTGTCCATCTCATGCCCGCCGCTGGTCTGCGAGGAGCGGCCATGGCCGCGGCGGTCGTGCGCGATCACGCGATAGCCCTGAAGCAGGAAGAACTGCAGCTGGGTGTCCCAGTCATCGGCGCTGAGCGGCCAGCCGTGATGGAACACGAGGGGCTGAGCCTTGCCCCAGTCTTTGTAGAAGATCTCGGTCTTGTCGGCGGTGGTGACGTAGGGCATGGCACGGAACTCCTGGGGGGAGGGATGGGCGGTGCGGGTGCTACCCGTGCATGCTGCGTCGACAGGGTGTTCAGCCGGCATGAAAGGTGGCCGTGCGTGCGCGTCTTGCCGGGCACAGACAGCCCAAGGCCACGAGGCGGGGGCGTGAAGAACAGGCCGCTGAATCAATCTCCCCAGCAACTGTCACGCCGATCGTGTCTAATACCGCTCCCCACGTCACACCCCCACCCCCATGTCCCTTGATTCCCATGGCCCCGCGCCGTGCGACGACGCTGACGGCCACCTGGTCACCGCAGGCCCGCTGACCCCGCCACCGGACAGCGCCGGCACCGTGGCCGATCAGAAGGCGCTGCGCCATTCGGTGGCCGAGGACGTGCAGGGCATGGTCCTGGCGACCCTGGTGGCCTCGCTCGGCCTGGCGATCTTCGCCAAGGGCGGGCTGATGATCGGCGGCATGGCCGGGCTGGCCTTCCTGGCCCACTACACCTTCGGCTGGAACTTCGGCCTGGTGTTCGTCCTGGTCAACCTGCCGTTCTACTGGGTGGCCGTGCGCCGCATGGGCTGGGAATTCACCCTGAAGACCTTCGCGGCGGTCACCGCCTGCGGCGTGCTGACCGACCTGCTGCCGCGCTGGGCCGATTTCGCCCACATGAGCTCGCTGTACTCGGCGATCGTGGGCGGGGCGCTGGCCGGCCTGGGCATCCTGTTCTACATCCGCCACCGGGCCAGCCTGGGCGGCATCGGCATCCTGGCGGTGTACCTGCAGCGCACCCGCGGCTGGAGCGCCGGCAAGGTACAGATGTCGTTCGACACGCTGCTGATGTGCGTGGCGTTCTCGGTGCTGTCCCCATCCAAGGTGATGTACTCGGCGATCGGTGCGGTGGTGCTCAGCCTGGTGCTGATGTTCAACCACCGCCCGGGCCGCTACATGGGCGTCTGACGCCCGGTCATTCCCCCTGCGGCGGCACCGGCACGACGGTCACGCCAGAGACCCAGCGGCGGCTGCGCAGGTCCAGCGTGGCCACCTGCTCGCCAGGGCCGCGGTACAACCACAGCTGGCAGCACAGGGCATGGTCGCCGGCATAGCTGCTGCGCAGCGCGATGAGCGTGGCGCTGTAGCACTGCTTCCCCGAGCGGATCACGGTGTCGGCGGCGGTATTGAAGGTGTAGCTGCCGGCGCCGCGCCACGGCCAGATCTCGGCCTCGCCCGGATCGGTGCCGGGGGGCACCGGGCAACGCGCCTGCGCGTCGCCAAAGTGCGCCACGCCGTCGCCATCGAGGGTCAGCGCGGCCAGCAGGCGGTCGATGTGCTTGAGCAGGCGCCGGTCGGCCGCGATTGCGGTGGCGTTCGCGTCCAGCGGTTCGCCATCGGCATGCACCGCAGGATCGGCCAGCCGATGCTCGCGGCCGTAGCGCACCTGCAACCGGGTCGTCGGACTGCGTTCGCGCGGGTCCGCCGACAACGGCCGGTTCAGCAGCAGGGTATCGCCGTAGTAGTCGCCATCGCGGTAGGCGATGTAGCTGACCCCGTCGATGCGCAGCCAGTAAAGGCCCTGATCGCTGCCACGCCCGCTGAGGCCGTACTGACCCTGCGCCCAGGGGCGCTGCGGATCCAGGGAGGTCGGCACCACGAAGCCGTGTTGTGGATCCCGCCGCAGCATGTCCACCTGCGTGTACAGACCGGTGCCGCCGCTGTAGGCGCTCTGCACCAGGTCACGCTGGCCGTCGCCATCCAGATCGAGCAGGGAGAGCGACAGCTCGCCCATCTCCACCGGCACGGTGTGCTGGGCATCGGTCTGGCGCAGGTAGCGGCTGACCGCGTCCCAATTCGTCGGGGTGACGTTGGCCGGGCGCACCAGCGCGGGCAGCGGCGCATCACTGTCACCGGCCACCGGGATCTGCAGGTCGATGCCGGTCTCGTCGCGGTAGCGGGCCAGCACGGTATCGATCGGGGCCGGATCATCGGCGGGCACTGCGGCGATCTCCGCGCGCAGGCGCTCCAGCACGCCGTCCAGATCGCTTGCTGCAGCCAGCGGGGGCAGGCTCAGGGCAGCGAGCAGCGCAGCCCGCACTACCGGGTGCGTCACTTCCGGCGCCAGGCCGGCTTGAGCGTGTCGATGCGCTTGAACACCGGGCAGTCCGGGCGGTGCGCGCCGGGCAGGTAGCCCAGGCTCATCAGGAACTCGCCGGTGATCTCCCCGCCGGTAAAGCGGAAGGTCTTCTTGAACAGCTTCACCCAGCCGGCCTTGTCCAGCGGATGGTGGGCATCCAGCCAGCCGGCGAAACTGCCGTGGCTGGCCCGCAGCTGCTGGATTACCTGGGCGTTGTGGACCGCCGCGTGCACCTTGAGCCGGTTGCGGATGATGCGGGCGTCGTTGAGCAGGCGCTCGATGTCGCGCTCGCCATAGGCGGCCACCGTGTCCACGTCGAAACCGTCATAGGCGGCGCGGAAGCCCTCACGCTTCTTCAGGATCGTTTCCCAGCTCAGCCCGGCCTGGTTGATCTCCAGGATCAGGCGCTCGAACAGCTCGCGCTCCTCGCGCTGCGGGAAGCCGTACTCGTGGTCATGGTAGTGGCCGTGGACCGGATGGCCGGGGGCGATGAGGCAGTAACCGGACACGTGCAGCTCCTTGCGATGGCGGATCAGGCATGCGGGCCGGAGCGCGCGTGCAGGCCTGCATTATGTCAGCGCGAAAGCGCACATCACGGCCAGCGGCTAGAATGGGGCCATGTCTGAACTGTCCACTTCGCTTGCCCACCACCTGCTGGTCGCGCTGCCGTCGCTGACCGACCCCACCTTTGCCCGTACCGTGGCGCTGATCTGCCAGCACGACGAGAACGGCGCCATGGGCGTGCTGGTCAACCAGCCCTCCGAATACACGCTCGGCGAAGTGCTGGCCCAGATGGAGATCACCACCACCAGCGACACGCTGCCTGGCCAGATCGTGCTCAACGGCGGCCCGGTGCATCCCGAGCGCGGCTTCGTGATCCATGACGATGCGCGCAACTGGGATTCCAGCCTGGCCGTGGGCGAGGGCGTGTTTCTCACCACCTCGCGCGACATCCTTGAAGCCATGGCCCGTGGCGAGGGCCCGCGCAACGCGCTGGTTACCCTGGGCTGCGCCGGCTGGAGCGAGGGGCAGCTGGAATCCGAGCTGGCCGAGAACAGCTGGCTGGCCGTGCCGGCCGACGCCGAGCTGTTGTTCAGCACCCCGTTCGAACAGCGTTGGCAGGGTGCGGCGGCACGTATCGGCGTGGACCTGTTCCGCCTCACCGATTACAGCGGCCATGTCTGAGCCGGCCACGCCAGCGCCCGCCGCGCCCGCGCCGCCGACCATCCGCCGTGATGGCACGGTGCTCGGCTTCGACGTCGGTTCGCGCCGCATCGGCGTGGCCATCGGCAGCTCGTTCGGCACCCATGCGCGTGCGATCGCCGTGGTCGATGTCCACGGCAACGGCCCGGACTGGACCGCGGTGGAGCGCCTGATCAAAGAGTGGCGGCCGGACGGCCTGGTGGTCGGCGACCCGCTGACCCTGGACGGCCAGGACCAGCCCAACCGCAAGCGTGCGCAGGGCTTTGCCCGCCAGCTGCGGGAACGTTTCAAACTGCCGGTGGTGCTGGTCGATGAGCGTTCCAGCTCGGTCGAGGCGGCACGCCGGTTCGCGGTCGAGCGCGCCGAAGGCCGCAAACGCCGCCGCGATGCCGCTGCACTCGATGCAGTGGCCGCGGCGGTGATCATCGAACGCTGGCTCTCCTGCCCGGATGACGCCACCCCCGTTTCCTGACCCTCAGACCCTGCCCATGACCGCCTCGCAACTCGATTCCGATGGACGCCTGCGCCACCTGCTGACCCTGGAAGGTCTGCCCCGCGAAACCCTGCTGCAGCTGCTCGACCGCGCCGGCCAGATCCGCGATGCGGCCGTCGGCCGGGTCGGCAACAAGCGTCACGTGCTCGGTGGCTCGGCGGTCTGCACGCTGTTCTTCGAACCGTCCACGCGCACCCGCAGCTCGTTCCAGCTGGCCGCGCAGCGCTTGGGCGCGGACGTGCTGAACTTCGACGCCTCCACGTCCTCCACCCGCAAGGGCGAGACCGCCTGCGACACGCTGAAGAACCTGGAGGCGATGGGCGTGCGCGGCTTCGTGGTGCGGCATCCCGATGATGGCGCGGTGGCGGCGCTGGCCGCCGCAGCGGGCGAGGGCACTGCCCTGGTCAACGCCGGTGACGGCCGCAGCTCGCACCCGACCCAGGGCCTGCTGGACATGCTGACCCTGCGCCAGGCCAAGGGCAGTGATTTCTCGAAGATGAAGGTGATCATCGTCGGCGACGTGAAGCACTCGCGCGTGGCCCGCACCGACCTGCATGCCCTGCGCACGCTGGGCGTCGGTGAGATCCGCGTGTGCGGCCCGCAGTCGCTGCTGCCGGATGATGACACCCTCAAGGGCTGCATCGTCGGCGACGATTTCGACGCCATGCTGGAAGGCGCCGACGCGCTGATGATGCTGCGCCTGCAGCGCGAGCGCATGGAGGAAGGCCTGGTGCCCTCGCTGGAGCAGTACCACGCGCAGTACGGCCTCGATGCCCCGCGCTTGAAGCGTGCCGGCACCGATGCCGCCGTGTTGCACCCGGGCCCGATCAACCGCGGCGTGGAAGTCACCGACGAAGTGGCCGATGGCCCGCAGTCGTGGGTGCTGCGCCAGGTCGCCAACGGCGTCGCCGTGCGCATGGCGGTGCTGGAGACGTTGTTGGGATAAGACGTCTCGGCCCACGGTAGGCATCGACCGTTGGTCGATGCGCATGACCGGTAGTGCCGGCCGCTGGCCGGCTCCGCAGAAATCCCAACAGCACGCAGGTAGTGCCGGCCGCTGGCCGGCTCCGCAGAAATCCCAACAGCACGCAGAGTAGTGCCGGCCGCTGGCCGGCTCCCGATATCTGTTGCGGAGCCGGCCAGCGGCCGGCACTACCGGTCATGAGGCCATAGGGTCCATGCGTACGGGTAGTCTCCGATCTGCTCCGACAGACCTGCCCGGATCGGATTCCCCAGGATGTACATCGCATGCCGACGCAGCGACGCATCGGAGCGAACGGCGTGATCGTGGTAACCCGCTTGCCACAGCGCACCACCGCGACCCCGCGCGCGATTGATCGCCAAGGCGGTCGATGATTTGAAGCGTCGAGCGATGTCGGCGAGCGGCTTCGTTTTCAGTTCCAGCAACCAGTGCAGATGGTCGGGCATGACGACCCAGGCAAGGGATCGTGCATATCCACGTTCGTCCATTTCCTTCAGGCCGAACATCGCGATCGCGGAAACGTCGGGATCATCAAACCAACGCCGACGGTTGTGGCAGACCATCGTAAGGACGTAGGTCTGCCCTGGAATCGAACAGCGCCCTGCGCGTAGCCGAGAAGAACTCATGGTGCATCGTCATTGATTCCGCAGGCCCGCGGTGTCGGGCAAGGCCGCAAGCGCTTATCGCGGAATACCACGAGAGCGTAGTGCCGGCCGCTGGCCGGCTCCACGGAGCGTCTGCGATCACGAACAGCATGGCGCGATGACGGAATGTTGCAGAGCCGGCCAGCGGCCGGCACTACCTGAAGCTGCGAGGATTTCTGCAGAGCCGGCCAGCGGCCGGCACTACTTGACGCTGTCAGAATTTCTGCAGAGCCGGCCAGCGGCCGGCACTACCGAAAATGCCCATCACCGCTTCTGCGCCCACAGCCACGCCCACATCGCCGCATCGGCATAGGTGGCGTCCCAGGCGTTGTGGTTTCCTTCGGGGTACTCGGTGTAACGCACATCCTTCGCGCCGGCCTGCTGGAACGCGGCGTGCAGCTTGCGGTCGTCGTCCGGCGGCACCACGTCGTCCAGCGCGCCATGGAACATCCAGATCGGGACGTTGCGCAGGCGCTGGGCAATGGCGGCGTAGGGGTCGCTCTGGCCGGCCACGGCCTCCACCTGCAGGTCCGGGCGGCTCTGGTGTGGGGACAGCACCGCGCCGCAGACCGGCACGATGGCGGCGAAGCGGGTCGGTTCGGCCAACGCGATGTTCCAGCTGCCGTAGCCGCCCATCGACATCCCGGTCAGGTATTGGCGCTGCGGGTCGGCACCAAACTCGGCAATCGCGGCATCCAGTGCGGCCAGCGCGATGCGGTTGTTCTCGCCCGACCATTCCTGGTCATCCGGCGTCTGCGGCAGCACGACCAGCGCGGGGAAGGTGGCGGCGTGCTGGCGCAGGTACGGCCCCAGCCCGGCCTGGGTCTGGCGGCGGCCGTCGCGGCCACGCTCACCGGAGCCATGCAGGAACAGCACCACCGGCAGTTCGCCGCGTGAGGCGGCGGCGTTGCGCGGCACGAATACCTGGTAATACGCGGTCTGCCCATCCACTTTCACCGCACGGCCGACGAACTGGCCACCGGAGGCCGCCGGGGTGCTCGCACAGCCGGCCACCGTCATCATCCCCACCGCCCACAGCAGCCATCCACCCCAGCGTCGTGCCATTGTCGTGCCCTGATTGAAATCGTTTTCAGTCTAGGCCCGGTGGTGCGCCGGAGCATCTTGCAGTGCATCAGTGCGGGCGCGGTGCCGCGGCGAGGATGTCCAGCTGTTCGATCGCCTCGGGGTGACCGTCGGCGGCGGCCGCCTGCACCTGCGCCAGGCTGGGGTGGACCACCAGCAGGATCGGGTTCTCGCACTGCGGGCAGTCGAACTGCGCTTCGTCTTCGTGCAGTTCCATCGGCATCTGCCGCGCGCTGCCCTGCCATTCGCAGGCGGCGCAGGTATACGTCGCGTCGCGCCAGCCGGGCTGGAAATAGTTGTCGAGGGTCAGGGCCATGCGGGGTCCAGGGTCAGTGCAGGAGGATCAGGCTGGCCAGGCCGAGGAAGCTGAAGAAGCCCATGACGTCGGTGACAGCGGTCACCACTACGGTGCCGGCCACGGCCGGATCCACGTTCATGCGTTTGAGCAGCAGCGGCAGCAGGACGCCGGCCAGGGCAGCCGCGCAGAAGTTGATGATCAGCGCCATCGTGATCACCAGCGAGAGCAGGAAACTGTGGAACCAGAGGTAGGCGATGATGCCGACCACGGTGCCGATCAGGGTGCCGTTGATCAGCGCGACCCGCGATTCCTTCCACAGCAGGATGCGTGCGTTGCTCTGGCCGACCTGGCCCAGCGCGATGCCACGCACCATCAGGGTCAGCACCTGCACGGCGGCATTGCCGCCCACGCCGGCCACGATCGGCATCAGCACGGCCAGCGCCACCACTTTCTGCAGGGTCAGCTCGAACTGGCCGATCACGCTGGCCGCCAGGAACGCGGTGCACAGGTTGATGCCCAGCCAGACCACGCGGCCGCGCACGGCGCGCTTGATCGGCGAGAACAGATCTTCTTCTTCGTCCAGGCCGGCGGCGCCCAGCGCCTGGTGCTCGGCCTGCGAGCGGATGATGTCGACCACGTCATCGATGGTGATGCGGCCGAGCAGGATGTTGTTGTCGTCCACCACCGGGGCGGACACCCAGTCATGATCGGAGAACTGGCGCGCGACTTCATCGGCGCTCTCGCCGACATCGATCGCCGGCTGCTCGTCATCGATCAGGCGGTTGATCGGGGTGTTGTCCTCGTGCGTCACCAGCGCGGCCAGCGACAGGCGGCCCAGGTATTGATGGCGGCGGCTGACCACGAACAGGTGATCGGTGTGGTCGGGCAGTTCGCCGCGCAGGCGCAGGTAGCGCAGCACCACATCGACATTGACGTCGGCGCGCACGGTCACCACGTCCGGGTTCATGAGGCGGCCGGCGCTGTCCTCGGGATACGACAGCACCTGCTCGAGCCGCTCGCGGTTCTCGCGGTCCATCGACTTGAGCACTTCATCGATGACCGTGTCCGGCAGGTCTTCGACCAGATCGGCAAGGTCATCGATGTCCAGGTCTTCGACCGCGGCGATGATCTCGTCCGGGTCCATGTCGGCCAGCAGGCTTTCGCGCACTTCCTCGCCGACGTGGACCAGCACCTCGCCGTCGTCTTCCGGATCGACCAGGCCCCAGACAATCTCGCGCTTGCCCGGGGGCAGCGATTCGAGCAGGTTGCCGATTTCCGCCGGCGCCAGGGTGTTGACCAATCGACGGACCGGACCCAACCGCCCGCTGTCCAGTGCATCGGACAACAGCCGCAGCTGGCGCGCCGTCTTGTCGTGGCGTACGGCTTCGGCCATGCGCAGCTCCTGCGGAAAAAGAAAAGGCCGCTATCCGGTAGAGGATGCGGCATGGGCGGTGGTCACCGCGTCATTATCGCGCGCTTACATGTCAATCCGGTAGGCCATCACCGTAGGCGATGGCAACCGTCATGCCGTCGCCAGGCTCGCCTTCTCGATCCAGCGTTCGATACCGCGGCGGTCGCGTGCCTGCAGCAGCTTGGGCGCCATTGCCTGCAGCACCGACAGATCGCTCTCGCGCACCGCGCGGCGCACTTCCAGCAGGGTGCCCGGGTGCAGGCTGAATTCCGTCAGGCCCAGGGCCAGCAGCAGGCGGGTCATCAACGGGTCGCCGGCGATCTCGCCGCAGACCGCCACCGGAATGTTGTACGCCTGGCCGGTGCGCAGGATGTGCGCGAGCAGGCGCACTACCGCCGGGTGCAGCGGCGAGTACAGCTCGCCGACCGCCTCGTTGTTGCGGTCGGCGGCGAGCAGGTACTGGACCAGATCGTTGGTGCCGATCGAGAGGAAGTCGACCAGATCGATGAAGCTTTCCAGCGCGATCGCCGCGGCCGGTACTTCGATCATCGCGCCGAACGGGATGTGCTCGGCCACTTCGTGGCCTTCCGCGCGCAGCAGCTCGGCCTGTTTGGCCAGGCGCCGGCGGACCGCAAGGATTTCCTCGCGGGTGCTCACCATCGGGATCAGGATGCGCAGCTTGCCGTAAGCCGAGGCGCGCAGGATCGCGCGCAGCTGGGTGTCGGCCACCTTCGGCCGCGCCAGCGACAGGCGCACGCCACGCAGGCCCAGCGCCGGGTTTTCTTCGTTGCTCAGGGTCAGCCCGGTGCGGTCGGCCTTGTCCGCGCCCAGATCCAGGGTGCGGATGGTGACCGGCCGCCCGCTCATGCCGAGGGCGGCATCGCGGTAGGTCTCGAACTGCTCCTGCTCGTCCGGCAGCTCGTTGCGCTGCAGGAACAGGAATTCGGTGCGGTACAGGCCCAGCCCGTGTGCGCCCAGCGCATGCGCCTGGGTGACGTCTTCGCTGGACTCGGCATTGGCGAGCAGGGCGATATCGACGTTGTCGCGGGTGCGGCTGGGTTTGGTGCGCAGGCGCCCGAGTTCGCGCTGCTCGCGCGCGTGCTCGCGCAGGCGCACGCGGTAGTCGCGCAGGTCCTGTGCCTGGGGGTTGATGGTGACCGTGCCATCGCTGCCGTCCATGATCAGCACGTCGCCATCGGCGACCTTCTGCAGCACGTTCGGGACGTTGACGATCAACGGCAGGTGCAGGCTGCGCGCCAGGATCGCGCTGTGCGAGAGCGCGCTGCCCCCGGCGGTGACGATGCCGACCACACCGTGGGCCTGCAGCTGGGCCAGCTCGGAGGGGGCGATGTTGTCGCAGATCAGGATCTCGCCGGCCATGCCTTTGACGTCCGGCGGGCGCTTCTGCAGGAACGCATGGATGCGCCCGATCACATGGTCCAGATCGTCCATGCGGCTCTTCAGGTAGGCATCGTCCATGCCATCGAAGACCTTGGCCAGCCGATCGCGCTGCACGCGCAAGGCGTAGCCGGCGCTGTAGGGGCCACTGCGGATCAGTTCGTCCAGGCCGAACAGCAGCTCGGGGTCATCCAGCAGCAGGGCATGCAGATCGAGGAATTCGCCGACCTCCTGGTTGAGCGCGCCATGCAGGCGCTGGCGCAGCTCGTGCATTTCGCCACGGGCCGCTTCCACGGCCACGTGCAGGCGCTCCAGCTCAGCCTCGATCTTGGCCGGCGGAATGCGCTGCTCGGCCACTTCCAGGGCATGCGGCAGGCGCACCCGGGCACGGCCGAGGGCGTTACCGCGCGAGGCACCGTGGCCGGACAACAGCATCGCCCCGGACGCGGTCCGGGCCGGTGCGGAGGATCCCGATCGCGGCTGCCCCCCCATGCTCAGTTGTCCTCGTCGAAACGCCGCTCGAACAGGGCGACCACCGCGTCCATCGCGGCGACTTCGTCTTCGCCCTCGATGCGCACGGTGACCGGGGTGCCCTGGCCGGCGGCCAGCAGCATGACGCCCATGATGCTCTTGGCATTGATCTCACGGCCTTTGGCGGCCATGGTCACGTTGCAGCGGAAAGGCGCCAGCTCCTGCACCAGCTTGGCAGTGGCGCGGGCATGCAGGCCCAGGCGGTTGGAAACAGTGAGTTCACGTTCAAGCATCGTCGACAATCGCTCCATTGCGAGTGCCTGCCGCGGCTGTGGCAGGCAGTTGATCCAGTCCCTGTTCCGGATAATTCATCACCCGCATCAACATCGGCAGGCTCAGCGCCGAAACCCGGCGAGCCGGGGTGCCCAGACGAGCCAGTTGCCCGGCCAGATTGCTGGGGCTGGCGCCGTACAGGTCGGTCAGGATCAGCACGCCCTGGCCACTGTCCACCCGGCGCAAAGCGGCCGAGGCGAGCGGGAGCAGGACGTCCATATCTGCGTCGAACGGTACTTCGAAAGCTTCGGTCTTCAGCGGCAGGTGCCGCAGCAGACGGGTCGCCACGTCCAGCAGGGCCGTGCCGACACCGGGATGAGTTACGAGGAGAATGCCACAGGTCATTCCCGAACGTTAACAGGTCAACATGAATTGGCGATAGCACGCGTGAAAGACTGCTGTGTTCCGCGGTTCAGCGTGTCGATGCCGGCCGTCGCCGGCACTGCCGCATTCAGTCCAGTTCGCGGTGGAAAGTGGCCACTTCCGGCCAGCCCTGGTCGCGGGCATGGCGGGCCATGCGCTCGGCCATGTACACCGAGCGGTGCTTGCCGCCGGTGCAGCCGAAGGCGACGGTGACATAGCTGCGGGTGTCATTGCCCAGCCGCGGCAGCCAGGTATCCAGGAAATCGACCAGCTGGCCGGCATAGCGCTGCACATCGGGCTGTTCGTCCAGATGCTCGCGCACCCCGGCATCGCGACCGGACAGCGGGCGCAGCTCCGGGTCCCAATGCGGATTGGGCAGCACGCGCACGTCGAACACGAAGTCCGCTTCGGCCGGCACGCCGCGCTTGTAGGCGAACGATTCGAACAGCAGCGAAAGCTTGTTGCCGTGGGCCAGCGCGAATTCGGTCACCACCTTGCGGCGCAGCTGGTGCACGTTGAGGTGGCTGGTGTCGATCACCGCATCGGCGGCGGCGCGCAGCGGCGCGGTGAGTTCGCGCTCGCGGGCGATCGCTTCGGGCAGCGACAGCCCGAGCTGGCTCAGCGGATGCCGGCGGCGGGTGTCGGCGTAGCGCTTGAGCAGGGTTTCATCGGTGGCATCGAAGAACAGCAGCTGCGCATCCAGGCCGGCCGCCTTGGCATCTTCGCGCCAGTGCGAGAGCTGGGTCAGGTCATTCTGCGCGCGCACGTCGATGCCGACCGCCAGCCGGCGCGGGGCCTCGCGGCCCGGATCACCGAGCAGGCTGCGCACGAAATCCGGCAGCAGGTTGATCGGCAGGTTGTCCGAGCAGTAGTAATCGAGGTCTTCGAAGGTCTTCAGCGCGACCGTCTTGCCGGACCCGGACAGCCCACTGACGATGATCAGGGTGGCGGCGGTCGGGGCGGAGGCGGGGGCGGGTGTGGTCATGGCGTGCGGCGTTCCAACATGTTGCTGTGGCGGGCGATGAACATCGCGGCCGGGTCGATGCCCTTGGTCCGCAGGATGTGCAGGCGCGTGGCGGCTTCGGTCAGCACGGCCAGGTTGCGGCCGGGCATCACCGGCAGGGTGATCAGCGGCACATCCAGGTCCAGCACGTGGCGGGTACCCGAGTCGCCGGTCAGGCGTTCATAGCCGTAGGGGGTGGGTTCGGTCATCGGCTTGGTCAGGTGGACGATCAGCCGAAGGTACTTGTTCTTCTTTACCGCCGTGTCACCGAACATCTCGCGCACGTTGAGCACGCCCAGGCCGCGGACTTCCAGCAGGTCCTGCAGCAGCTCCGGGCAGGTGCCGTCGAGCACGTCCGGGGCGATCTGGGTGAACTCGGGGGCATCGTCGGCGACCAGGCGGTGGCCACGGCTGAGCAGCTCCAGCGCCAGCTCGCTCTTGCCCGAGCCGGCTTCCCCGGTGATCAGCACGCCGATGGAATAGATCTCCATGAATACGCCATGCAGGATCACCCGCGGCGCCAGCGTGCGCGCCAGGTGGTAGGACAGGTGGTTGAGCAGTTCGTGGCCGCGTTTGGGTGAAATCCACAGCGGGGTCTGCGATTCGTCCGCGGCGGCGCGCAGGTCTTCCGGGCAGGACTGGTTGCGGGTGATCACCAGCGCCAGCGGATGCGACTGCATGATCCGCTCGATGGTCTCCCAGCGTTGGCGTGAGTCCAGCGAGTCCAGCCAGGACAGTTCCTCCGTCCCCAGGATCTGCACTTTGTTGGGGTAGATCGCGTTGAGGTAGCCGGCCAGCGAGGGACGGCGAGAGACCTTGTTGCCGGCCTCCAGCTCACGGCGCTCGCCCTGCTGGCCGGCGACCCAGCGCAGGCTCAGGCGGTCACGCTGCTGTTCGAACAGTTCGCGCGCGGTGATGCTGGTATTCATGCGGCACTCGCCGGCGGGGGAAATTCGATGACCCGACGCAGCTCGTCGCCGTCGCGCGCTTCGCGCAGCGCCTGGCGGATGGCCGGCTCGGAGAACAGCTCGGCCAGCTCGGAGAGCAGCATCAGGTGTTGATGGGTGTAGTGCGCGGGCACGGCAATCGCGAAAACCAGGTCGACCGGTTCATCGCCGCCGAATTCCACCGGCGATTCCAGCCG
Organism: Stenotrophomonas sp. IS26; assembly: GCF_054188265.1. NCBI lineage: Bacteria > Pseudomonadati > Pseudomonadota > Gammaproteobacteria > Lysobacterales > Lysobacteraceae > Stenotrophomonas > Stenotrophomonas sp. IS26. The sequence goes on along the minus strand of NZ_JBSZJV010000003.1, from coordinate 167,056 downwards.
CAGCAGGGCGCCGCGGGGGCGTTCAAGCAGGGGGGCACGGCCGTGTGGAATGGCGATGCCGTGGCCGATGGCGGTGCTGCCCAGCGTCTCGCGCTGGCACAGGTTCTGGTACAGCAGCTCGGCGTTGGCTTCGCGGCAGGCCAGCAGACGGGCTGCGGCCTTCAGCACGCTGTCGCGATCGGCGGCCGGCAGCACTTGCGTGCGGACGGCCGCCAGAAGATCAGTCAGAGGCATGTCGGGGTGGAAACGAGGGCATCAGCCCTCATTGTCGCCCACCGGCAGCGGTTGCGGTGCGTGCTGCTGCTTTTTCTCTTTGTGCTTGATGACCAGGCGGTCGAGCTTGTCGGCCAGGATGTCGATCGCGGCATACATGGTGGGGCCGCTGGCGTCCGCGTGCAGAGTCTGCCCGGGAACATTCACACTCGCATCGGCATGGTGCTCCGGCTTGCGGATCGACAGTTGCACGCGAACCTCGCAGTGCTGGTCGAAGTGCTTCCTCAGCCGTTCCAGCTTGGTCTCCACGTACTCGTTCAGAGCCGGGGTGATCTCAAGGTGGTCCTTGCCAAACGTCTCGATGTGCATCGGGTTTCTCCTTTGTTCGGATGTGCCAATGAACCTTCCCGCCGGGCGCGGTGGAGCGTCAGACGATTCTTACCCTTTCGTGCGAGGCGGAAATGTTCATGGCTTCACGATACTTCGCCACGGTGCGTCGCGCCACCGGTATTCCCGAGGTTTTGAGCAGGTCAGCCAGCTTGGCGTCAGAAAGCGGCTTGCGCGGGTTCTCGTCATCGATCAGCCGGCGCAGCATCGCCTGGATGGCGGTGCTGGAGGCTTCGCCGCCGCTGTCGGTATCGATGCCGGAGGCGAAGAACGCGCGCAGCGGCAGGGTGCCGCGCGGGGTGCGCACGTACTTGCGGGCGATCGCGCGTGAAATGGTGGATTCGTGCAGGCCGAGCTCACCGGCCACTTCACGCAGGGTCAGTGGGCGCAGCGCCTGTTCGCCGAACTCCAGGAAGGCGGCCTGCTGGTCGAGCAGGCAGCGCATCACCCGCAGCAGGGTCTCGCCGCGGGCCTCCAGGCCCTTGAGCAGCCAGCGTGCTTCCTGCAGGTGGGCGCGCATGTAGCCGGCGTCGGCCTCCCCGCAGCGGCGGATCAGCTGCTCGTAGCCGCGGTGGATGACAACCTTGGGCCCGGCATGGCCGGCCAGGGCGGCACGCCAGACGCCGTTCTGGCGCCAGACCACGCAGTCGGGCACCACATAGCTGTCGTGGGAGAGCTCGCCGATCTGGGCGCCCGGGCGCGGGTCCAGCGAGCGCAGCAGCTGCACCGCGACCTCGACCTCGGCCAGTGGCTCGCGCAGCTCGTGGGCGATGCCGGCCACACCGCTGCGAGGCAGGCGCTCCAGCGGGCCATCGGCGATGCGCCGGGCCAGCGCCAGTCCCGGGGTCTGCGCGGGCAGTACCAGCAACTGCAGGTCCAGGCATTCGCCCAGGGAGCGCGCACCGACCCCGACCGGGTCGAAGCGCTGGATCTGGTGCAGCACGGTGAGGATTTCAGCCTCGTCGGCCTGGATGGCCGGGCGGAGGGTCTCGGCGATGGTCGCCAAGGGCTCGCGCAGGTAACCGTCTTCTTCGAAGGCATCGATCAGGGCCGCGCCGATGCTGCGGTCACGGGCCGACAAGTGCGACAGATGCAGCTGCCAGAGCAGATGGTCAGCCAACGATTCGGTCTCGGCCACGCGTTCGGCGGCGCTGCCGTTGTCGTCATCGTCGAAGGAGCCGCCACTGCTGCCGCTGGTCCAGTCGCCTTCGCCGGGCGACCAGTCATCGCTCGCCGAGACCTGATGCTCGCCATCGGCATGGGTATCGGTGGGGGCGGGCGGGGGCGTGTCCTCGCCGGGACCGGCCTCGAGCGCCGGTTCAGCGTTCTCGGCCCAGTCCAGCAGCGGGTTGGTCTCCACCGCCTCGTTGATTTCCAGCTCCAGTTCGGCGCTGGACATCTGCAACAGCTTGATCGCCTGACGCAGCTGCGGCGTCATGACCAGGTGTTGCCCCATCGATGTCTGCAGCCGTGCTTTCATGCCTGTGCCGAACGGAAGGAAGGCGTTGCGGCGGCCGCTGGATCAGAGCTTGAAGGTTTCCCCAAGGTAGACGCGGCGGACGTCGGCGTTGGCCAGGATCTCGTCCGGCGCGCCCTGTGCCAGCACGCTGCCCTCGTTGAGGATATACGCGCGGTCGCAGATTCCCAAGGTTTCGCGGACATTGTGGTCGGTGATCAGCACCCCGATCCCGCGCTGCTTGAGATGGGTGACGATGCGCTGGATTTCACCGACCGAGATCGGGTCGACACCGGCGAACGGTTCATCGAGCAGGATCAGGCGCGGTTTGGCGGCCAGCGCGCGGGCGATTTCACAGCGGCGGCGCTCACCACCGGAGAGGCTGGCACCGAGCTGGTCGGCCACGTGGTTGATCTGCAGTTCGTCCAGCAGGCTGGCCAGTTCCTTTTCGCGGCCGGCCTTGTCCAGATCGTCGCGCAGCTCCAGCACCAGGCGCAGGTTGTCGGCCACGGTCAGCTTGCGGAACACCGAGGGTTCCTGCGGCAGGTAGCCCACGCCCTGCTTGGCGCGGGTGTACATCGGGTCGCTGGTGATGTCCTTGCCGTCCAGCACGATGCTGCCCGCATCGGTCTCGACCAGGCCGACGATCATGTAGAAGCAGGTGGTCTTGCCGGCTCCGTTGGGGCCGAGCAGGCCGACCACTTCACCGGCCTCCAGGGTCAGCCCGAAATCCTTGACGACTTCACGCTGCTTGTAGCGCTTGCGCAGGCCTTTGGCGACGAGCATTACTTCTTGCTCCCGGCGGCGGGCTTGGCCGCAGGCGCCGCCGGCTTGGCGGCCGGGGTGGCCGGTGCTGCGCCCTTGGCCTTGGGCTGGATCACCGTGCGCACGCGCGTGCCGTCACCACCGCTCTGCATGTTGCCGGTGCGCGTGTTGTAGGTCATCTTCTGGCCGCTGTTGGTGCCGCGCGGCGACTCGACCTTGTAGTTGCCGGTGAGGATGATCACTTCGCTGTTGACGTTGTAATCCATGTTGTCGGCCCAGGCATTCATCTTGGAGCCGTCATCCATTTCCTGTTCCAGCGTGGCCTGCTTGCCGGTCAGCACGACGCGTTCGATATCGCCGTTCTTGCGGAACAGATCGGCGTTGGCGGCGTGGATCACCAGGGTGCCCTGGGTGATCACCACGTTGCCGGTGAACGTGCACTTGCCCGCATCATCGGTCAGGTTGCAGTCGTTGCTGTTGGATTCCAGATTCATCGGCTGGTTGCGGTCGGATGACTTGGCCAGCGCCATGCCGGGCAGCAGCAGGGCGAGCAGCGCGAGCTTAGCGGGCAGCGTTCGGTTCATAGCGGGTCTTGACCTGTGAAAGGAGTTTGTACTGCCGGGTTTTCATGTCGGCTTCGAAGCCGACCCCTGTCTGCGACAGGCCCGGGCGGGTCATGGTGACCCGGGCATCGGTCTTGGCACGGTTCTCTTTCGGGAACACGTCCAGGTGATCGGTGCGGAAGGTGGTGGGTGGTGCACCGGCGACCTTGGGGCTGTCGCCGCTGACGTTGCCGATGAGCTTGAGCTGGTCACCCGTGGCGCTGACCCAGCCGCTGTCGCCACGCATTTCCCAGTGATTGCCGTCCTGGTCGGGCAGCAGGAATACCGGTGTGGTCAGGGTCATCGTTTCATCGCTGCGCGCACGCTCCAGCAGCGGGGCGCGCAGGGTGGTGGATTCCTTGCCCTGTTCGTCCAACGCCACGATCTGGAAATCATGCAGCACGTAATCCTTGGTGGCATCCTCGCCTTCGGCCGCGGGGGCCTTGTCGCGATGGTGCAGGGCCAGCCAGCCGGTCAACAGTGCGGCGACCAGCAGCAGGCCCCCGATGGCGGTACGTACGTTCATGCGCCGAACCTCGCCAGCACCGCATCCACATGTCCCTGCGCGGCCAGCAGCACGTCGCACAGCTCCCGCGCCGCGCCCTTGCCGCCGTCACTGCGGGTCTGCCAGTGCACGCGCTCGGCGATCCAGGGGTGGGCATTGGCCGGCGCAACCGCCAGGCCGACCGCGCACAGCGGGCCGAGATCGGGCAGGTCGTCACCCATGAAGGCCACCTGGTCCAGGCCGATGCCGTGCTGACCGCACAGTGCCTTGACGCTGGCCAGCTTGTCGCCGACCGCGATCTGGGTATCGATGCCCAGGTCCGCGCCGCGCTTGAGCGCGGATTGGCTGTTGCGTGCGGTGATCAGCACCGGGTGGATACCGTGGTGTTGCAGCAGTTTCAGGCCGAGTCCGTCCTGCACGTAATACGCCTTGCTCTCGTTGCCGTCCTTGTCGTAGTAGAGCCGACCGTCGGTGAGCGTGCCGTCCACGTCGAAGCAGGCCAGCCGGATACGGCCGGCGGCGGCATGCAGGTGGGACGGGAAACCGGGCAACGGGGAGTAGGGCATCGTCTGGGGCAGCTCAACTGAATGGAGGAAGGCAACTGTGGTTTAAACCACCCGGGCCCGCAACAGGTCATGAATGTTGAGCGCGCCGACGAGATGTCCTTCGGCATCGACCACCATCAAGCCATTGATCTTGTGGGCTTCCATCAGCTGCGCCGCTTCGGCCGCGAGCTGATCGGCACCGATGGTGCGCGGGCCATGGGTCATCACATCGGCGATCCGCGCGCTGCGCACGTCCAGATCGGTATCCAGGGCGCGGCGCAGATCGCCGTCGGTGAACAGACCGATCAGGTGGTTGTCGGCATCCACGACGGCGGTCATGCCCAGGCGCTTGCGGCTCATCTCCACCAGGGCCTCGCTCAGGCTGGCGTTGACATCCACGCGCGGCAGTTCATCGCCGCTGTGCATCACATCGGTGATGTGCAGCAGCAGGCGGCGGCCCAGGCTGCCGGCCGGGTGCGAACGGGCGAAATCGTCGGCGGTGAAGCCGCGGGCATCGAGCAGGGCCACGGCCAGTGCGTCGCCCATGGCCAACGAGGCGGTGGTGCTGGAGGTCGGGGCCAGCGCCAGCGGGCAGGCCTCGGCCGGCACGCTGACATCCAGATGAACGTCGGCGGCGGTGGCCAGGCTGGACTGCGGGCGGCCGGTCATGGCGATCAGGCGGTTGCCCTGCCGCTTGAGCACCGGCAGCAGCATCAGCAGCTCATCGGACTCACCTGAATAGGACAGCGCCAGCACCACGTCGGCCTCGGTGATCATGCCCAGATCGCCATGCCCGGCTTCACCGGGGTGCACGTAGAAGGCCGGGGTGCCGGTCGAGGCCAGGGTGGCGGCGATCTTGCGGGCGACATGGCCGGACTTGCCCATGCCGGTGGCGACCACGCGGCCCTTGCTCTGCAGGACCAGCTGGCAGGCCTGGCTGAACGCTTCGCCCAGCCGCTCGGCGACCGCGCCCAGCGCATCGCGCTCGATCTCGAACACGCGGCGGCCGCTGGCGACCAGTGCCGCAGCGTCGGCCGGATGGGGGAGTTGGGGCGAGACAGCCATGCGAGCGCCACGTGGAAGAGTAGAATGAGCGCTCATTTTATTAGGAAAGCCCGTTGGACGCCGAGACCATCCGCAATCTGATCGAAACCGGCCTGCCTGGCGCCCGCGCGGACGTGCAGGGTGACGACGGCGTGCACTTCGAGGCCACCGTGGTCTGCGACGCCTTTGCCGGCAAAATGCCGCTGGCGCGCCACCGCATGGTCTATGCGACCCTGGGCGATCTGATGGGCGGGGCGATCCACGCGCTGGCGCTGAAGACCGTCACCCCGGCCGAAGCGGGTTAGTCAGCCCAATGATTGGATCAGCCGACCCACGGTCGGTTCTACCCCCGATTACATCCGCCGACCGACGGTCGGCTCTACCTCATTCCAAGTAGATTCCATGGCCAAGATCGTAGTGACCGGCGGCAAGCCGCTGCACGGTGAAGTGAACATTTCCGGCGCCAAGAACGCTGTCCTCCCCATCCTGTGCGCGACCCTGCTGGCCGATGCGCCGGTGGAGATCACCAACGTGCCGCACCTGCACGACGTGGTCACCACCGTGAAGCTGCTCGGTGAGCTGGGCGCCAAGGTCACCATCGACCAGGGCACCCTCTCGCGCGGCAGCGCGATCGTGGTCGACCCGCGTCCGGTCAATCAGCACGTGGCCCCGTACGAGCTGGTCAAGACCATGCGCGCCTCGATCCTGGTGCTCGGCCCGCTGCTGGCCCGCTTCGGTGCGGCTGAAGTGTCGCTGCCGGGCGGCTGCGCGATCGGCTCGCGTCCGGTCGACCAGCACATCAAGGGGCTGCAGGCCCTCGGGGCGGAAATCACCGTCGAGAACGGCTTCATCAAGGCCCAGGCCAAGCGCCTGAAGGGTGCCCACTTCACCTTCGACATGGTCAGCGTCACCGGCACCGAGAACGTGCTGATGGCCGCCGTGCTGGCCGAAGGCACCACCGTGCTGGACAACGCCGCAATGGAGCCGGAAGTCACCGACCTGGCGCACTGCCTGATCGCGCTCGGCGCGAAGATCGAAGGGCTGGGCACTGCCCGCCTGGTGATCGAAGGCGTGGAGAAGCTGTCCGGTGGCCGTCATGAAGTGCTGCCCGACCGCATCGAGACCGGCACCTTCCTGGTCGCCGCGGCGATGACCGGCGGCAAGGTCACGGTCAACCGTGCCCGCCCGAACACCATGGATGCGGTGCTGGCCAAGCTGGTGGAGGCCGGTGCGCACATCGAGACCACCGAAGACAGCATCACCCTGGACATGGGCGGCAAGCGCCCGCGCGCGGTCAACCTGACCACCGCGCCGTACCCGGCATTCCCCACCGACATGCAGGCGCAGTTCATGGCGCTCAACTGCGTGGCCGACGGCGTGGGCGTGATCAACGAAACGATCTTCGAGAACCGTTTCATGCACGTCAACGAGCTGCTGCGCCTGGGCGCGGACATCCAGGTCGAAGGCCACACCGCGATCGTGCGTGGTGCCGAGCAGCTCAGCGGCGCGCCGGTGATGGCGACCGATCTGCGCGCGTCGGCCTCGCTGATCCTGGCCGGCCTGATGGCCGAGGGTGACACCACCATCGACCGCATCTACCACCTGGACCGCGGCTACGAGAACATCGAAGAGAAGCTGTCCTCGCTGGGCGCCACCATCCGGCGTATCGCCGCATGATCCTGCGCGGCCGGTTCACCCGCCGCCGCAAGGCGCTGCTGGTGCTGGTACTGATCGTGCTGGCGTGGCTGGGCTACGCCTGGTACGCCGGCATCGCGATCACCCAGGGCATCCAGCAGGAAGACATGGACTGGAATGCGGACGGCACTGTCAGCCGGACCGAAGTGTTCCAGTCGTTCTATGCGGTCGGCGTGGACAAGACCGTCGACGGCAACCGGCATTGCAGCACGTACTACTGGCGCGACACGCGCCAGCAGATCCGGGTGGACTGCAAGACGGTATTCGGCGACGCCAAGCCGGAATGAAAAAACGCCCGCGGAAGCGGGCGTTTTTTTGGGTCAATTCATCCCTTTGATCGTCAGATCCAGCGCATCCTTGCCGCTCTCACGCTGCAGCAGACGCGCCGGCACCGGGAACTCCGGCACGATCCAGGCGATCAGCTCCTTGTTGCCGTCCACGCGCGAGACCTTGGTCGCGTCGTAGGACTTGCCCGCCACGGTGATCTTTTCCTTGCCGACCACCTTGTAGGACATCGGCTTGATCCGGCCTTCGTCGACCATGCGGTAGTTCAGCGGCTTGCCGGCGGCCAGATCACGCGCGATCGCCAGGTTGATCAGCAGGGCATCCATGTCGCCGGGCTTGAGCGCCACCGGGCCACGGCGGTCCGGCTTGACGTCGCCGGTCCAGGTGGCCTGGTTGCTGCTCCAGTTGTAGTTGGCATCCACGTTGCGCTTCTTGACCAGCAGCACCGAGCGGTCGTTGCTCGTCAGCGGCCGCAGGCGGCCGTTGGCTTCTTCGAACACGGTGGTCTGGCTGAGATCGGCCAGCTGGTTCTTCACGTTCAGGCTGTAGCGCCATTTGTTGGCGCCTTCGCTGGCCAGGGTCATGGTCCCGTTGGCCTGCATGCCCATGTAGCTGGCCTGGTAATCGGCCTTGAACGGCTGCAGGGCCATGGCGGGCAGGCTCACCACGGCAAGGGCGCCGGCGGCGATCCAGGTCAGCGGACGGTTCAGTGTGGTCATGCTCAGACTCCTTGATATTCGATCAGGCGCAGATCAATTCGATCTTCGCCGTCTTCGCGTTGCAGGATGCGCACCGGCGTGGGGACACCGTTGGCGATCCAGAGGATGGTTTCGTCATTGCCGCCGTTGGTGCGATACACCCGCAGCGCGTTGTAGGACAGATCGCCGACGGGCACGTTCTCGGTGTCCGGTGCGGCCTGGTAGTCGTGCTGGCGGACGCGGCCCACGTCCACGTAGCGGTAGTGCATCTGCCCGCCGGGGCGGGCGTCGCGCATGATCGCCAGGTTCAGCAGCAGCGCGCTCTGGTCGCCGGGCTGCAGCGGGATGGGCTGGCGGCGCTCCTTCTTCAGATCGCCCAGCCACTGCGCGGTGCCGGCCTGCCAGTCGTAGGTGCCGGTGACCTTCTTGCCGAGGAACAGCCCCTTGCGGACTGTGCTCTGGCTCAACGGCACATAGGTGCCGTTGCGGTTCTCGAACACCGTGCTCTGCTCCAGGTTCAGGCCAAGCACGCTGGCAAAACCGCTGCGCCCGATCACCTGCATGTCCACGCGCCACTGGTCACCGCCGGTATGGGTGACACGCATGGTCGCGTCGCCAGCCTGTTTGCCCTTGTAGAGGGCCTGGTAGGTCGCGGTGAACGGCTGCAGCGGCGGCGCTTCCCAGCTCATGGCAGGCAACGCGGGCAGCGGTGGGGTGACCGTCTCCTGCGCGTGGGCAAGGGCGGCGGTGCACAGCAGGGATGCCATCAGCAGCACGGGCTTGAACAAAGGCGTTCTCATGCGGGCCGGTCGGTAGAGGAGGGGAAAGGATGCCAGCGCCGGGATCAGCGGCGTGTGTGCGCGGCGCTTATCGGTTCAGCTGTCCGGCGCAATCTAGGCGCAGCGGGCTAAACAGGGGGTGACCATCGAGCTGGAGCTGACCTGCCTGTTCAGTTACGCGGCCGCTGACCAGCAGCGCCAGGCTGGCGATCAGCAGCGGATGCTCCACGGCCAGCACCCGCAGGGCCAGGGCTTCGGGGGTGTCGCCGGCCTGCACCGGCACCCGGGCCTGGGCCAGCACCGTGCCGGCATCCAGTTCGGACACCACGAAGTGCACGCTGGCGCCGTGCTCGGCATCGCCGGCCTGCAGTGCGCGCGCATGCGTGTGCAGCCCTTTGTAGAGCGGCAGCAGCGAGGGATGGATGTTGACCAGGCGGCCATCGAACCGGGCCACGAAGGCCGGGCCGAGGATGCGCATGTAACCGGCGCAGACGATCCAGTCCGGCGCGAAGGCATCCAGCGCATCGGCCATCGCTGCATCGAACGCGGCGCGGTCCGGGTAGCCCTTGGGCGAGCGTGCCCAGCGCTGTGCCGGGCTCACCTTGAGCAGGGCCGAGGCATCGGGCTTGTCCGAGAGCACGGCCACGACCTGCGCATCCAGCTGCTGCGCGGCGATGGCATCGAGGATGGCCTGCAGATTACTGCCCCGGCCAGAAGCGAGTACGGCGATACGGCTGCTCATGCGGTCTGGAAGGCCGCCTTGACCGCGGGGCGCGACAGCACCACCAGGGTGAACACCCCCAACGCAGTACCGAACGGCATGAAGATGCAGGCGATGCCGGCCACCACCATGCACAGCAGGTAACGCCGGCGCTGCGCCAGGCACCGCCCGGCATAGGCCATGTAACCGGCCAGCACCAGCCCGGCAGCGCAGCCCAGCCCGCCGATCAGCACGAACACCCAGCCGAGCAGGCGCGGATCGAACGGGGGCGGTGCCTCACCCGGCGCCAGCGGCGCCGGCGCGGCGAAGATCACCGCCACGCCCATCAGCAGGTAGATCAGCGGGAACAGCGAGAACAGGGCGGTCAGGCCAGCCACCACGTAGTGGAAGACCGACAGCAATTGCAGCTGCGAGGTATCCACCGCCGCGGCCGGTACGACCGGCGCCGCTGCGGTGGGCAGCGACGGCGGTTGGGCAGGGAACTCCGGGCCGGGCTCCGTCACCTGGCTCAACCGATCTTGACGCGTTCGGCGCCGTCGGCGCGGGTCACTTCACCGATGGTCCAGTGCTCCAGGCCCTGCGCGGTCACCGCGGCACCGACCGAGGCGGCTTCGTTGGCAGCCACGATCAGTACGAAGCCGATGCCGCAGTTGAAGGTGCGCCACATCTCGCTGTCGGCCACGGCGCCTTCCTTCTGCAGCCACTGGAACACCGGCGGCAGGGTCCAGGCGTCGGCCTTGATGTCCAGGCCCAGGCCGTCGGGTACCACGCGGATGATGTTTTCCGTCAGGCCGCCACCGGTGATGTGGGCCATGCCGTGGATCGCCGCGCCGTGGGTCTTCAACAGCGCCAGGATCGGCTTGACGTACAGGCGGGTCGGCGCCATCAGCGCATCGACCAGCTTGACCCCGCCGTCCAGCTCCAGATCGGCCGGCTGCCCGGCGCGGTCATAGATGCGGCGCACCAGCGAGTAGCCGTTGGAATGCGGGCCGGAGGAGGCGATGCCGATCAGCACGTCGCCGGCGGCCACGCTGGCGCCGTCCTTCATGTCACTCTTCTCGACACCGGCAACGGTGAAGCCGGCCAGGTCGTACTCGCCCGGGGCATACATGTCGGGCATTTCAGCGGTTTCACCGCCGATCAGCGCGCAACCGGCCTCGGTGCAGCCGTTGGCGATGCCGCCCACGACCGCCGCAGCGGTATCGATGTCCAGCTTGCCGGTGGCGAAATAATCCAGGAAGAACAGCGGCTCGGCACCCTGGACCAGCACGTCGTTCACGCACATGGCGACCAGATCGATGCCGATCGTGTCGTGGCGGCCCAGCTGTTGTGCGAGCTTCAGCTTGGTGCCCACGCCGTCCGTGCCCGAGACCAGGACCGGCTCGCGGTACTTGTTGGAGAGGTCGAACAGGGCGCCGAAGCCACCCAGTCCGCCCATGACTTCCGGGCGGAAACTGCGCTTCACCAGCGGCTTGATGCGCTCGACCAGCTCATTGCCCGCGTCGATATCGACACCGGCGTCGCGGTAGGTCAGGGGAGAGGGGTTGGACGGGGAATTGGTCACGGGCGTCGGCGCTGCGCTGGGGTGAAAGCGCGATTTTAACAGGCCACGTTGGCGCGCAGGCCCTATTCGGGCAACAATTCCCCCCGGATACGCTCAATGGAAGTCCTGATGCGCCGCAGCCTCTTTTTCATGATGTTCCTCGCGCTTTGCCTGCCGGTGGCCTCGATGGCCCAGAGCGGCCTGCGCACCGAAGGCGATGTGGCCAGTGCCAGTGGCGCTTACGAGGCCGAGGTCCCGGTCAACAGCCAGGCCGATTCGGACCGCAACGGTGCCCTGGCCAGGGCGCTGGGCAATGTGCTGGCCAAGCTCTCGGGCGACCGCAGCGTGATGAGCCGCCCCGGCGTGATGCAGGCCCTGCGCAATGCCAAGGATTACGTGGCCAGCTATGACTACCGCCAGGACCAGAGCACCTCGGCCGGTGGCGCGCCGAGCTACCGCACCATCCTGGTGGCGCGCTTCCGCGAGGATGACGTCGATGGCCTGATCTCGGCCCTCGGTCTGCCGCTGTGGCCGCAGCCCCGCCCGAAGCCGGTGATCTGGCTGGCCATCGACGATGGTTCCGGCCCGCGCCTGGTGACCGTCCAGCAGGCCAATGCGGCCCGCCCGCTGCTCAACCGCGCCATCGAACGTGGCTACAAGCTGGGCCTGCCCTCGGGCAGCGCCGCCGAGCAGGCACTGGTGGGCGCGATCTGGCGCCAGGACACGGCCGCCGTGGCGCGAGCCTCCGCGCGCTATGCCCCGCCGATGCAGCTGATCGGCAAGCTCTACCGCGATGGCAGCGGCTGGGTGGCCGATTGGGTGTTCGTCGATGGCGGCAAAGAACTGAACAAGTGGACCACCAAGGACAGCGACGCCCGCCGCGCGATGGCCAGCGGTGCCGATGGTGCCGCCGATGCGCTGGTGCGCCGGTACGCCAAGGCCGGGGCCGCCACCGGTGCCGCCGGGACCTACACGATCGTGGTGCTGGGCCTGAACAGTGCCGAGGATTACATGCGCCTGGCCGCCGGCCTGCGTGAGACTGCCGTGGTCCGCAACGTCACTCCGGTGCGTGCTTCGGGCGACCGCCTGGAGCTGTCGCTGGAGATGACTACCGGGCTGGCCGGCCTGAACCGCATGCTCGGCGACAACGGCGTGATCGCGCCGACCGCGCCGCTGGCACTGCCGGTGCCGATCGATGAAACCAACCCCTCGGCCCTCCCGCCGCCCGCCAGCAACGAGTACCGCCTGCGATGATCCTCACCCCCGAAGCGGAAATCGCACAGTTCCTCAGGCGGTTGAAATACGTCCTGGTGGCGCTCGCCGCCGGCTGGGTGATCTGGCTGCTCGGCCCGATCCTGACCCCGTTCGTGCTGGCCCTGGCACTGGCCTGGCTGGGCGACCCGCTGGTCGACCGGATCGAGGCCACCGGCCGCTCGCGCAACACCGGCGTGGTGCTGGTGTTCGTGGCGATGATCCTGTTGATCACTGCCGCGCTGCTGATCCTGGTGCCGATGATCGAGCGTCAGGTCGCCACCCTGGTGGCGGCGATCCCGCAGGCACAGCAGTGGCTGATGGAAAAAGGCATCCCGTGGTTCGAGCAGAAGACCGGGCTGGAGATCATGCAGTGGATGGACCCGGACCGCTTGATTGAATGGGTGCGCAGCCACTGGCAGCAGGCCGGCGGCTTCGCCAAGACCTTCTTCGGCTACGTGCAGCGCTCGGGCTTCACCATGGTGACCTGGGTGGTCAACATCCTGCTGCTGCCGATCCTGGCGTTCTACTTCCTGCGCGACTGGGACAAGCTGGTCGAGCGCGTGGCCTCGATGATTCCGCGCAACCACGTCGGCACCATCACCAAGCTGGCGCGTGAATCGGACGAAGTGCTCGGTGCGTTCATCCGTGGCCAGTTCCTGGTGATGATCGCGCTGGGCGTGGTGTACGCCGCCGGCCTGTCGCTGGTCGGCCTGAAGCTGGGCCTGTTGATCGGCCTGGTGGCTGGCCTGATCAGCTTCATTCCGTACCTCGGCGCGACCACCGGCATCGTCATGGCGGTCGCAGCGGCGCTGGTGCAGGCGCAGGGCTTCGATCTGAAGCTGTTGATCCTGGTCGGCATCGTGTTCACCGTGGGCCAGCTGCTGGAAAGCTACGTGCTGACCCCGCGCATCGTCGGCGACAAGATCGGCCTGCACCCGGTGGCGGTGATCTTCGCGGTGATGGCCGGTGGCCAGCTGTTCGGCTTCCTCGGCATGCTGCTGGCCCTGCCGGTGGCGGCGGTCAGCAACGTGCTGCTGCGCTATGCGCATCAGCGCTATCGCCAGAGCGACCTGTATGCCGGTGAGAAATCGGCGATCGTTCTCGATGCCTACGTCGACACGCCCGGGATCGTGGTCGTGGGCAATCCGAAGGGGCCGGACGCGCAGTGAGTGTCGTTCCGCAGTTGCCGCTTGCCCTGCGCTACCCGCAGGACGAGCGGTTGGAGACGTTCATCGGTGCGCCGGATGGCGCGCTGGCGCAGCTGCGCGCCATTGCCGTGGGCGCCGCGCACGACTGGGTGTATCTGGAGGGCGCGCCGGGCACCGGCAAGACCCATCAGGCGCTGGCGATGTGCTCGCTGGCCGAACAGGCCGGCCGCCAGCCGACCTACCTGCCGCTGAAGGCGGTGGTGGGGCGCACGCGCGCCGCGCTGGAATCGCTGGAAGGCCGCGACCTGGTCGCGCTGGATGGGCTGGACGCCGTGGCCGGGCAGCGCGAAGACGAAGTGGCGCTGTTCGATTTCCACAACCGTGCGCGCGCGGCGGGCATCACCCTGCTGTACACCGCGCAGCACGCACCGGACCAGCTCGGGCTGGTGTTGCCGGACCTGCGCTCCCGCCTGCAGCAGTGCGTGCGCGTGGTGCTGCAGCCGCTGGACGATGAAGGCCGCGCGGCGGTGCTGCGCGAACGCGCGGCGCGACGCGGCCTGGCGATCGATGAAGCGGCGATCGAATGGTTGCTGACCCGTACCGGCCGTGAGCTGGGCAATCTGGTCAGCCTGCTGGACTGGCTGGACCGCGAATCGCTGGCGGCACAGCGCCGCATCACCGTGCCGTTCCTGCGCCAGGTCCTGGAAGACGGCCCCCACCTGTTGTAGAGCCGACCGTTGGTCGGCTGCTCTGGTGGGCTCGGGCGGAGAGCAGCCGACCAACGGTCGGCTCTACCACCGGGTCGCCCAAGGGGGGCGCGGTGTTTTATCCGTGCGGGGATTGCAACTGGGCGTCCAGCTGCGCCAGACGCTCCGGCGTGCCTACATCGGTCCATCGCCCGCGATGGTGCTGGCCGGTCACGCGGCCCTGCGCCATCGCATGCCGCAGCAGCGGGGCGAGACCGAACTGTGGCGGTGTCGCGCTGGCACCGTCGGTTTCGCCGATCACCGCGCGCCAACCGTCGATGATCGCCGGGCGGTACACGCCGATACCGGCATAGGTGAGCCGCGCGCTGTCACCGTCATCGCTGACGCGACCATCGGCGTGCAGGATGAAATCGCCACGCGGGTGCTGCGCCGGATTGTCCACCAGCACCAGATGCGCATCGCCGGTGGGTGTGCGTGGCAGGGTAGCGACATCCGCATCCGTCCACACATCGCCGTTGATCACCAGGAACGGTGCCTCGCCAAGGATCGGCAGCGCGTTGAGAATGCCGCCGCCGGTTTCCAGCGGCACGTCGCCTTCGTGGATGAAGTGCAGCCGCAGCCCCCAGCGCGCACCGTCGCCGAGTGCGGGCGCGAACTGATCGCCGAGCCAGGCGGTGTTGATCACCACCTCATCGATACCGGCGGCGGCCAGCCGTTCCAGATGCCACACGATCAGCGGCCTGCCACCGGCGACCAGCAGCGGCTTGGGCGTGTGCAGGGTCAGCGGGCGCATGCGCTCGCCTTTGCCGGCCGAGAAAATCATCGCCTTCATGGGCGGGCCAGGACCGGTTCGGCGATACGGGCCAGGGCCGGTTTGATGCGCAGCTCGAACAGATCGTGCAGGGGGGCCAGCGCGGGATGGCGCGGCAGCACTTCATCCAGATAGCGGATGAAGCGCGGCGCATCCTCGAAGTAGTGTCCCTTGCCGTCGCGGTCGCGCAGGCGCACGAACAGGCCGAGGATTTTCAGGTGGCGCTGCACGCCCATCCAGTCCGCGTCGCGCAGGAACTGCGGCCATGGCCGTACCGGCAGACCGGCCGCCAGCGCTTGTGCGTGATAGCGCGCCAACCAGGTATCCACGCGCTCGATCGGCCAGCTCAGGAACGCATCCTTGAACAGGCTGACCGGGTCGTAGGCGATCGGTCCACGCACCAGGTCCTGGAAATCCAGCACGGCCGGCCCGCCGTCGATCGGCATCAGGTTGCGCGGCATGAAATCGCGGTGGGTCAGCACCTGCGGCTGCTGCAGTGCGTTGTCCATCAGCAGGCGATGCATGCGCTGCAGGTTCTCGATCTCGCCACAGTCCAGTTCAAGGCCGAGGTGACGTTGCAGGAACCATTCCTCGAACAGCCCGGCATCGCGCTGCAGCAGTGCCTCGCCGAAGCTGCCCATGCCTTCGGGCACCGGGATGGACTGCAGCCGGATCAGCTGCGCGAAGGCAGCGTCGAACCAGGCATCGGCGTTGTCGGTGTCGATATGGCGGGCCAAGGTCGGGCCGCCCAGGTCTTCCAGCAGCAGGAAGCCGTTGTCTTCATCGCGCGCCAGCACCTGCGGCACGCGCACGCCGTTGGGCTCGAGCAGGTCATGCATGCGCAGCCACGGCCGCACATCCTCCAGCCCGGGCGGGGAGTCCATCACGATGTGGCTGCCGCGCGCGCTGGTGGCGCGCCAGTAGCTGCGGAAACCGGCATCGACCGAGGCACGGTCGAGGGCGGTGGCCGGATCGCCGAGGGCGGCGCAGGTCCACTGCCGGCGGTGTTCGGCGCGCAGCGGATCGGAAGCAGGATCGTTCATGGACGGGTACGTCGAAGCGGCGCCGGACGGCGCGCGGGAAAGAAAAGAGCGGCGATGCTCAGCGCTTGCTGCTGAACAGCCGAAGCACGGCCAGGACCGCGACCGCACCGAGGATCGCGCCGATGAACCCAGCGGGCTCGCCGCGGGCATACCAGCCCATGTACTGGCCGAACCAGCCGGCCAGCAGGGCACCGACGATGCCGAGCACGATGGTCAGCAGACAGCCCATGCGGTTGTTGCCGGGCATGAAGAAGCGCCCGAGCAGACCGACGACGAAGCCGACCAGGATGATGTAGAGCCAGCTGGTGCTGCCAAACAGTCCGTTCATGCCAAAGACGTCAGTAGAGGGTGGACGCAGCCTAGCAAGGCCAGGCTGCGTCCGCCAACGTCAGCAGCAGCCGTGGCCGCCGTGACGGGTGCCGCTGTCGGCGGCGACCGGCGACCCGCTGGTCTCGCCGCGCAGGCTGGCGGCGTAGTGCTCGCTGATCACCTTGGACACGCACGAGGTCACGCGCTTGCCCATCGGGATGTGGAGGAACTCGTTCGGGCCGTGTGCATTGGAGTGCGGGCCGAGCACGCCGGTGATCATGAACTGCGCGCCCGGGAACTTCTCGCCGAGCATGCCCATGAACGGGATCGAGCCGCCTTCGCCCATGTACATCGCCGGCTTGCCGAAGAAGGTCTGGCTGGCATCGTCGATCGCCTGGGTCAGCCACGGCGCCATCGCCGGGGCATTCCAGCCGCTGGAGGCTTTTTCCAGGTCCAGCTTCACTTCCGCACCGTTCGGCGGATCGCGCAGCAGGGCTTCCTTCAGCAGCTCGCCACAGGCTTTGCCGTCAGCGGTCGGGGGCAGGCGCAGCGACAGCTTCACCGCGGTATGCGGGCGCAGCACGTTGCCGGCCGAGGCCAGCGGCGGCAGGCCGTCCACGCCGGTGACCGACAGCGCCGGGCGCCAGGTGCGGTTGAGCACCAGTTCGGCCAGGTCGTCGTTCATCGGGCGCAGGCCGTCGACCATCGGGAATTTCTCGAAGATCGCGGTGTCCACCACTTCGGCGGCACGCTTGGCCTGCTCCTGGCGCTCGGCCGGGATCTCGACATTCATGCCGTCGATCAGGATGCGGCCGGTGTTCTCGTCCTCGATGCGCGAGATCAGCTGGCGCAGCAGGCGGAAGCTGGACGGGATCACGCCGGAGGCATCGCCGGAATGCACGCCTTCGTTGAGTACCTTGACCGAGAAGTTGCCGCCGGTCAGGCCGCGCAGCGAGGTGGTGCACCACAGCTGGTCGTAGTTGGCGCAGCCCGAATCCAGGCACACCACCAGCGAGGGCTTGCCGATGCGGTCGGCCAGGTGGTCGACATAGGCGGGCAGGTCGTAGCTGCCGGATTCTTCGCAGGCCTCGATCAGGATCACGCAGCGCGCGTGCGGCAGGCCCTGTTCCTGCAGCGCCAGCACGGCGGCCAGCGAACCGAACATCGCATAGCCGTCATCGGCGCCGCCGCGGCCGTACAGCTTGTCGCCGCGCAGCACCGGGATCCACGGGCCCAGATCATCGTCCCAGCCGGTCATTTCCGGCTGCTTGTCCAGGTGGCCGTAGAGCAGGATGGTGTCGTCGCCGGTCTCGGCGCCGGAGGCCGGAACTTCCAGCAGCAGCAGCGGGGTGCGGCCCTCCAGGCGCACGACCTCGACGGTCAGGCCGGGCAGGTTCTGCGCCTTGGCCCAGGTTTCCATCAGGGTGACGGCCTGTTCCATGTAGCCGTTGGCGACCCAATCGGCGTCGAACATCGGCGATTTGTTGGGGATACGGATGTAATCGACCAATTGCGGGACGATTTCGTTGTCCCACTTTTCACTGACGAATTGGCCGAGCTTGGCGCTGTCCATCTGAACTCCGGAGTGCTTTTGACAAGTCCCGCCATTCTACGCCTGCGCTGGGGTAGGTATTTCCCTACACCACGTCGGGTGTTAGGCCTGCTGTGTGAAGGTGCCGTGGACGATAGGCTGTGTGTATGTGGCGAGGGACGCTGGAACCTTCGACAGGATTGCCGGCAGGGGCCGGTTCCGAGCCACAAGGAGTGACACAGTGGGACCTTGGTTTTCGTGCAGGGCGCTGGTGCTGGGACTGCTGTTGAGCGGAATGGCCTTCGCGGCCGATCGGATCAACATCAATACGGCGGACGCGTCGACGCTGCAGCAGGGATTGGCGAACGTGGGGCCGATGAAGGCCGAAGCGATCGTCGCGTACCGGCGACAACACGGCCCCTTCGAACACGTCGAGGATCTGGCGCGGGTGAAGGGGATAGGGACAGCTACCGTCGAACGGAATCGACAACGGATGACGACCGGGGCCAGGCAGGCGCCGGCCGAGGCACCGCCCAGGAGGGCAGCGCCGGCCTCCGTACCAAGGCGCTGAACAACAGGACAGGTCGGGACCGGCAGGAGGCCAGTCACTGGTTGCCACGGCAGGATGCCGTGGCGGCACCGACAGCTGCAGGAGGCAGCACGCACGGAAGCGGCGCGGAAGGATTGGCGCGGACCCACCATTACGGTGGCATCCAGACCCCGGGAAGGGCTGAGATGGCGGAAGCATATACGGCCGAGTGCAGGATGCATGGCCGGCACCCAGACTGGGCAGGATGCACAGGGGGAAGGCGGGATGCCGACAAGGATGTATCGATTGCCCGGTTCGCACAGGATGTGTGGCCGGGCAATTACTTTTTGGGGCGGACGAAAACCGGCAGCAGGGCTGCGCGTGGTTTTCGCGAACGCATGCAGGCAGTTCGTGTAGCGTGGCGGCATCTCTTCGAATGGATGCACGACATGGCAGTACGCAGCACGCTGTTGAGTCTGGCACTCGGGACGCTGCTGGCGACCGGGATGCTTCCCGCCACCGCCGCCAACAGTGCGCCGACGGCCAACAAGACGACCGAGGCCCCGCGTGGCCCGACCGATCTCAAGCCCGGTGAATTCCTCTGGCATCCGGAGATCTCCCCCGCCGGCCCGATCGTGCTGGTGGTCAGCCTCGATGAGCAGCGCGCCTACGTGTACCGAAACGGCATCGCGATCGGCATGAGCACGATCAGCTCGGGCAAGACCGGGCATGAAACCCCGACGGGTGTGTTCACGATCCTGCAGAAGGACAAGGACCACAAGTCCAACCTCTACAACAGCGCGCCGATGCCCTACATGCAGCGCCTGACCTGGGATGGCATCGCGCTGCACGGCGGCAGCCTGCCGGGCCACCCGGCCTCGCACGGTTGCGTGCGGCTGCCACAGGCGTTCGCGCAGAAGCTGTTCGGTGAAACCCACCGTGGCGATACCGTGGTGGTGGCCGATGCCAAGAGCGCGCCGATGACGCTGGCCTATCCGGCCGTGCTGGCGCCGGTCAGCAGCACCGGCACGCCGCTGGTGGAGAGCACCGACGCACCCGCGCACTACTGGAATGATGCGGCGGCACCGGCCGGCCAGGTCGGCATCCTGGTCAGCCTGCACGACCAGCGCCTGTACGTGCTGCGCGATGGCGTGCTGATCGGCGAGTCGCGGTTGGAGGCCAAGGCCTTGCCGGCGTTCGAGGGCACCACGTTGTTCGTGATGGGCCAGGGCTACCAGGACAACCCCAGCCCGCTGGACCCGCACCGCCCGCTGCACCGCTGGACCGCCTACCCGCTGCTGGGCCAGACTGCCGCCAATGCCACCCCGGACCTGCTCGCCACGCCGAGCCTGCCGATGGCGCTGCCGCCGGAATTCGCCGAACAGCTGTACAGCGTGCTGGTGCCCGGCACCACGCTGCTGGTGACCAGCCTGCCGGCCGTTCGCCCGGTGGCCGATGAACAGAACCTGCAGCCTGTCTTGGAATCCGATGCCGGTGGGTCCACGTTGTAAGGGTTGCCTGCGCCTGGTGAGCTGCCCATGCCCGTTGTGAAATTGCTGCCTGCCGCCTTCTGCGGCCTGATCGCGTCCGCCACGGCGGGCGCGGCCAGCCCCGCGCCGGCCCCGGAGGCGAGTCCGGTGCAGATGGCCGAGATGCTGGCCAAAGCCGCCCCTGCGGCGGACAAGCACGTCCTGCAGCTGGCGGCCCGCGCGATGCGCTGTGCGTTGCGCCGGCCGGAGCTTGGCGTGGACCCGGGCAAGTTGAGCGTGATCGATTACTCGCGGCCGTCGACCGAACCGCGCATGTGGATTTTCGATCTCACGCGCCAGCGGCTGCTGTTCGAAGAGTGGGTCGCGCATGGCCGCAACAGCGGTGACAACCGCACCCAGCATTTCTCCAACAAGGACGGCAGCTTCATGTCCAGCCTGGGCGCGTTCACCGCCAAGGAAACCTACATGGGCGGCAACGGCTATTCGCTGCGCCTGGAAGGGCTGGAGCCGGGTTTCAACGACCATGCCCGCGACCGCGCGATCGTGATCCACGGTGCGCCCTACGTCAATCCGGCGATCGCGCGCCTGCAGGGCCGGCTGGGCCGCAGCCTGGGGTGCCCCGCCGTGCGGCTGTCCGTGGCGCGGCCCCTGATCGACAGCCTGCGCGGCGGCACGATGGTGTTCGCGTATTACCCCGACAAGGACTGGCTGGCGCGTTCGCGCCTGCTGGAACCCGATTGCGGCGGCGTGTCCTGACAGGACTGCGGTACGTCGGCTCAGGCACACTAGCGCCATGTCGACCGATACTGTCCTGAGCGCGACCAGCCGCGTCATTCCGTCCTTCCAATACCGCCGCGAACGCTGGCGAAACGGCCTGGGCTGGACCCGCGAGATCCTGCGGCTGCCCGACAACGACGACTGGCAGGTGCGCCTGTCGATCGCCGAGATCGAGCAGGACGCCGCGTTCTCGGCCTTTCCCGGCATCGACCGCGAACTGGTGCTGCTGCGTGGCGAAGGCCTGCACCTGCGCTTCGCCGATGGCACGCTGCATACGCTGATGCCGCCGCACGACCGCCTGGGGTTTGCGGGCGAAGCGCAGGTGACCGGCGAACTGATCGACGGGGTGACCCACGATTTCAATCTGATGTGGCGGCGCGATGCCGTGCAGGCCGAGCTGCTGCACCGGCCGCTGGTGGGCAGCATGTTCTTCTTCACCGAACCTGCGGCGGCGTGGGCGATTCACCTGCTGGCCGGCCAAGCCGAGTTTGAGGGCGAGCCGTCGCTGGCACCGCTGGCCGCCGGTGATACCGCCTGGTTGGCGGCCGGTGAGCGCCGCCGGTTCGCGTTGCACGGCGGCGGCGAGTTGCTGGCGATCCGTATCAGTGCGGGTGGCCGCACCGCCTGAGGGCCTGCAGGCAACCCTCAGTACACGTCGCGCCGGTAGCGCCCGGCCACGATCAACGCTTCTTTTCCGTCGCGTCCCAGCGCCTGCTCGATCACCGCATCCACCGCCGGGGCCATCCCCTGCAGGCTGCCGCAGACCAGGATCGTGGCACCGTCGTGCACCCACTGCTGCAGCGTGTGGATCTGCGCCTGCAGCCGGTCCTGCACGTAATGGTGTTGGCCACCGTCTCGACTGAACACCGTATCCAGGCGCGCGATCCAGCCGTCGCGCTGCCAGGCGCGCAGGTCGTCGCCGAAGAAGAAATCGTGCGCGGCCGTGCGCTCGCCGAACAGCAGCCAGTTGCGGCGCGCCCCGGCGCTGATGCGCTCGCGCAGGTGGGCACGCAGGCCGCCGATGCCGGTGCCGTTGCCGATCAGGATCAGCGGCGTTGCCGGCGGCACACCGTGGAAATTGGGATTGCTGCGGAAGCGCAGATCGATGCGGCCCTCCAGCGCAGCGTGATCGCACAGCCAACCACTGCCCAGCCCCGGGGTGCCATCAGGACGCAGCTGCCGGCGCAGCAGCAACTGTACCTGGCCTTCGGCAGGCAGGCTGGCGATGGAGTACTCGCGGTGCGGCAGCGGACGTAACGCGGCGACCAGTGCGTCTGCGTCGGCAAACGTCGGGAGTTCCCCATCACCGGGCAGATGCGCCCGCGCGAGATGTGCGCGCAGCGGCCGTCCATCGATGAGCATATCGCCCTTCCACGGGGTATTTCGCAGCCACGCCTCGACGTCGGCCGGTGCATGCTGCGGCCCGATCTCGACCACGTCGCCGGCCTGCCACGCCGGGAGCACGCCATCGGAGGGCACCAGCGTGATGCGGTACGTCGGTGCGCCCGGGCTGCCCGGGTTTTCCAGATGCCGCGCCTGCAGTTGCCACGGCAGATACTCGGCCGGGGCCCAGTCCGGCAGTTCGGTGGCGTCACCGCCGAGCTGGCCGAGCAGCTGCTGCCAGTGGCGCAGTGCGCCGGGGTCGGCGTTGTCTGCCTCCACGGTATCGAACAGCGGATGCGCGCCGTGCTGGCGGAGCCAGGCATCCAGCTGGTGACCGAAGGCGCAGAAATGCCCGTAGCTGCGATCCCCCAGCGCCAGCACGCCGTACTGCAGTTGTGGCAGTTCCAGCGCCTGTGGCATCACCTTGCGCAGGAAGGGCAGGGCATGATCCGGCGCATCGCCTTCGCCGGTGGTGCTGACCATGAACAGCACCTGCCCGCTGCGCTGCAGAAGCTCGGCGGTCACCGCATGCAGCGCGCGGATGCGGACCGGCAAGCCGGCAGCGCGCAACGCCTCCGCACTGCGTTCGCACAGCTGCTGGGCGAAGCCGGTCTGGCTCGCCCAGACCAGCAGGATCGGTGCGGATCCGGGATCGGCGACGTGGTCTTCGCGCGCGCGCCCGCGCCACCAGATCAGCGTGCAGAACGCCGCATACAGCACCAGGCTGCCGGCGGCCCAGCGCCACTGCGAGGCCAAGGGGGCGCTTTGCCACCACGCCTCACCCAGATGCAGGCGCAGCAGCGCCCAGGCGATGACCGCCAGCAACAGCATGACCGCCAGGTTGCCCAGCCACGCACGGGAAGGACGCAGGCTCATGCCGCGCCCACGCGGTCATCGGCAAGCAACTGCTCGAATGCGGGACTCATCTGTTCCTCGATACCGTGCGCACCCCGGCTGACAACGCGGGCGGCCAGTGCATGGGTGCGCGCAAATGCGATGCCCTCGCCGGGGCCCATCACCGTCAATGCGGTGGCCCAGGCATCGGCCTGCATGGCGCTGGCGGCGACCACGGTGACCGCGGCCGCAGCGCGCGTGACCGGTGCACCGGTGCGCGGATCCAGCGTGTGGCTGAACTGCTCGCCGCCCTGTTCGAAGTGATGCCAGCGATCACCGGAGGTGGCCACCGCCCGATCCCTCAGCGCGAGCACGCGCGGCGGATGCTCTGCCTGTGCATCGTCTTCCGGGGCCGATTCCACCAGCACGCGCCACGGCTGACCGTCGGGCTTTTGGCCGAACCCGTGCAGCTCGCCGCCGACTTCCACCAGCGCTGCGCGCACGCCGTTCTGGCGCAGCCACGCGCTGACCTGGTCGACACCAAATCCCTTGGCGATCGCCGAGAGATCCAGCGCCAACCCGCCGGGTTGCAGCAGGCGGCCGGGCTGCCACTGCAGCCGTTCCCAGCCACACCGCGCACGGGTCGCGGCGAGGGCGGCCGCATCGGGAATGCGCCGGGCCTGCGCCTGCGCGCCGAATCCCCACAAGGCCACCAACGGGCCGATGGTCGGATCGAAGGCGCCGCCGCTGCGCTGTGCGATGTCCAGCGCGCACTGCATCACGGTGTCGAACAATGGCGGCAGCGCCTGCCACTCACCGGCGGAGGCGCGGTTGAACCGCGCGATATCGCTGTCGGCTTCCCACGTGCTCATCTGCGCCACGATGGCGTCCAGCTGCGTCTGGATGCCGGCGTGCAGCGGGTGCAGGTCGCGGCTGCGCGCCACGGCCAGCCTTACCTGCCAGGTGGTGCCCATGGTGTGGCCGCCGAGGCTGGCGATGTCGAGATCCGGGTTGTTCATGGGGGTGGGCACGTCGGGCCTAGTAAGCCCGATGGCCGGACTGCGTCGGGTGAAAAGCCCCCGTCGTGTCGACGGGGGCGCGATGAGGTGGACGGCGCGTGCAGCGGCCGCGCCGAAGGCCGTTACTCGGGCAGCACTTCCAGCGTGGCCACGTAGCTCAGGCGACGCTTCTTGGCCTCCTTGATCGAGGTCCTGCTGTCTTCGGTGCCGGTTTCCAGCCAGTACATGCCCGCTTCCGGCCAGGTGACGGCGAACTCGCCCTTGGCATCGGTGCTGACCTTGATCTCGTCCTGCGCGTTGCGGTACCGGGTGCCGCCGCGGGTGATCTCGAACGCCAGGCCGGCGGTCGGCTTGCCGTCGACCAGCACGCGGAAGCGCGCGGCTTCACCGGCGACCAGATCGTTCGGGTGGGCCAGCGCGATCATCTCGATGCCCTGGTTGGTCGGCTTGAGCGCGGTGTCGTTCGGCGTGCCGTTGGTGACGAAGGTTTCCACGCGACCGACCGACTGCGAGACCTGCAGGTTCCTGGCGTTCTTCGGCACTTCGGTGGCGAAGGTGGCGGGGGTGCCGCGCCAGCGCTTGGGCTTGCCGTCTTCTTCCCAGCTGGCCGACAGGCCGTTGTTGATCGTGGCCAGGCGGTAGGTGCCCTGCTGGGTCAGCTCGACATCGAACACGCTGCGGAACTTGCCGGTCGCCGCGTTCTGCGGCTGCACGGTGCTGCCGTCCGGCGCGGTGATGACCAGATTGTCCAGGCGCAGCGGCACGTGGTTGAAGTAGAACAGGTCGTTGGAGACCGCAGCATCGACGGTGATCCACGGGTTGGTACCCGCGATCACGGTCTGCGAGGGCTGCAGCCAGGCCTTGTGGGCCAGGGCGGAGAACGGAAGTGCGGCGGCCATGGCGGCGGCGAGGACGAGCGTGCGCTTCATCGAAAAACTCCAGGTGGATGGGGGGATCAGGGCTTGGCGGACAGGGTGACCAGACCGAGTTCGGTCGCGCCCTGGGCCTTGCCGGACTGGGCGGACGTGGCCGGCCAGGTGAAGGGGATCTTGAGCAGTTCGCGGCCGCCGACTTCGCGCACCGCTTCCACCACGAGGGTGTAGTTGCCCGGGGCGAGCGCCTTGAGCGCCGGCTGCTTGTCGCTGAAGGAGAGCGCGTGCTTGCCGACCGGGCGGGTCGGGCCGGTGACGCCGTCCACCGGCACCTCCAGCGTACGGCCGCTCTTGCGCCACCACTGGCGCAGGTCGGGCAGCCACTTGGTGCCATGGCCTTCGGCGTTGCCGGTCTGCTGGTACCAGACGGAGAGGTTGGCGGCGACCTTCTGGTCGGCCCCTTCCAGCCACACGGCCACATACGGGCGGTGGTACTCGGCCACGTTGAGCTTGGGCACCTCGACGTTGATGTCCAGGGTGGTGGCATAGGCCGGCGAGGTGGCCAGCAGGCCGCTCAGGGCGATGGTCAGGGTGACGCGCATGGTGCGGCTCCGGAAGGGACGGTCAGTGGATGAGGATCAGGGCGATCAGCAGCGGGATCAGCAGGCCCAGGCCGACCAGCGGCCAGGTCATGCGGCGCTGGCGGGCATGCAGGTGCAGCAGGAACAGGCCGGTGATGCAGAACACCAGGCAGGCCACGGCGAAGATATCCAGGAACCAGCCCCAGGCTGGCCCGGCGTTGCGCCCTTTGTGCAGATCGTTGAAATAGGACACCCAGCCGCGCGCGGTGGATTCGTACTCCACGTCGCCCGTTTCGCGGTCGATGCTCAGCCAGGCGTCGGCCCCCGGGCTGGGCATGGAGAGATAGATTTCGCCATCGGACCATTCGGCCGGGCGGCGACCGATCGAGATGCCCAGCTGCGCATCCAGCCAGCGGCTGGCCACGCGGGGCAGGGGGGCATTGCCGTCGGCGCGGTCGCCGAGCTTGCCGAGCAGCTCGGCAGGCAGCGCCAGCTGGCGGCTGACCACCTCCGGCTTGGCTTCGATCCTGGCCGCGTGGTTCAAGGTGATGCCGGTCGCGGCAAACAGCAGCATGCCGATCAGGCACACCGCCGAGCTGATCCAGTGCCACTGGTGCAGCGTGCGCAGCCAGAAGCCGCGGCGTTGTTGTTGCACGCTGGAAGAGGGAGCGCTGGTGGCCACGGTCGGGAGAGAGAGAGTACCGAGGGGCGAATTACACCATTGATGAGAATGATTCGCAATTTGTGCAAAAAGAAGGCAGCGTTCCGTTGCCGGCGCGCTGCCCGAGGTCAAGGCCAGCGGCGGCGTCACCAGGACGCCGCCGCGGTGTGCCTCAGAACTTGGCGTTCAATGAGATCCAGTAGCTGCGGCGCTGATCCTTGGTGGAATAGTCATCCACACAGCTGTAGTCGCTCTCGCTGATCAGCACGCAGGACTGCGAGACGAAGTTCTTGTCGAACAGGTTGTTGACCCGCGCGTTGACGGTCAGCCACTTGTTGATATCCCAGCTGCCGCCGAGGTGGAAGATGGTGTAGTCCTCGTAATAGCGGGTCTGCGAGCTGCTCACGCCGCCCACGTTGCTGACCAGCGTGTCGCGGTAGCGGTCGTAGCGGCCTTCGCCGATCAGCGACAGGCTCACCGCCTCGCTGATCTGCCAGTTCAGGCTGGCATTGGCCATGTGCCTGGCCGGGTTGCCGGTGATCGGCAGGCCCTTGCCGGTGCCACTGGTCTGCTCGCTCTTGGTCCAGGTGTAGTTGCCGCGCAGTTGCAGGTTGTCCAGCAGATCCACCTGGGCCGCCGCTTCCACGCCGCGGGTCTCGGCCTTGTCGATGTTCACGCTCTGGCCGAAGGTGCTGTAGCCCAGCTCGGCCCAGCCCGGGCCGATATCCACGCAGTAGCTGCCATCGTTCGGAGCGACTTCGCAGTTGGCGAAGGTGCCGCCGCTGGCGATCTTGTCGTCGAACTTGTTGAGGAAGCCGGTGAGGTTGAAGCCCCAGCGATCACCTTCGTAGTACGCGGCGATTTCGTAGTTGGTGCTGGTCTCCGGCTTGAGATTCGGCGAGCCGACCAGCGGGATCACGCCCTGGCCGCCGAAGCCGACGATGCCGGGGAACAGCTGGTCCGGACGCGGGGTCTTGTAGCCCGTGCTGACGCCGCCCTTGACGGTCCAGGCATCGTTGGCATTCCACACCAGGTAGGCGCGCGGGCTGACGTGACTGCCGAAGATGTTGTGGTCGTCATAGCGCACGCCGACCGTGGCGGTCAGGGTGTCGGTCAGCGACCAGTTGTCCTCGGCGAACAGCGCCCACATGCGGTGCTGCTGCTTCACGTTGTTCTTGTAGCCGGCGCCGTCCATGCCGAACACGCCGTCGATCATGTCGGTATCGTTGTACTGGCCGCCGACGGTCAGCTTGTGCGCGCCGAAGGTGAGATCGAGCATGGTGTCCAGCACGTTGCCCTTCAGTTCCATCGTGCGCAGCGGGCGCGGCAGGAAGGCCTGCAGGCGCGCCATCTCGGCCGGGTTCAGCGCAGCCAGACCGTTGCGTGCGCTGGCGGCGCAGTTGGCGGCGGCGCCGGTGCGGCGGCAGACGTCGTTCCACAGGCCCTGCAGATCGGCGCGCTCATCCAGCGTCAGCGGCAGCGAGCGGCCGAGGTTGTTGCTGGTGATGTGGGTCAGCGTGGTCTGCCAGGTGCCGAATTCATAGCGGCCCTGGTGGGTCAGTGCCAGCTGGTCGCGCTCATAGCGCTGGTAGGCGGTGTAACCCACGCGCGGCTGCACCACGCGGCGGGTAACGTTGCCGGTGCCGTTCGGGTTGGGGATAGTGGCATTGCCCACGCGCCACAGGCTGGCCAGGCTGTCCAGGGTGCCGGTCTGGCCTTCGCTGTTGTCGTACTTCTGGCGCGACACGTCGTAGTCCAGCCACAGCTCGTGGTCGTCATTGACGATGAAGTTCAGGCGCAGGCCGGTGTTCCAGTTGGTGTTGGCCACCGCCTTGCCGCCGGCACCGAAGCCGATGCTGCGCGACCATAGCGTGCCGTCCGGCAGCGGCAGATCGTCCCATTCAGGGTTGGAGGCTTTGGCGTCGTAGTAGCTGCCGCGCACCGACAGGCCCAGGCGGTCCTTGATCAGCGGGCCGCTCAGGTAGACATCGGTGCTGCGTGCATCACCGAACTGGTCGTCCTGCTGCACCGTGAAACCCTGGGTGACCGCGCCATGCCACTCGGTCTGGTTGCGGCGGGTGATGATGTTGATCACCCCGCCCATCGCATCGGAGCCGTACAGCGTGGACATCGGGCCGCGCACCACCTCGATGCGTTCGATCGCATCCAGTGGCGGCATGTAGGAGAACTGGCCACCGCCGAAGTTGTTCGGGTACAGGTTGCCGGCGTTGCTCTGGCGGCGACCGTCGATCAGCACCAAGGTGTAGTCCGACGGCATGCCGCGCATGGAAATGGTGGCGCGGCCGTTCTTGTCGGTCGGCTCCATGCCCACGTCGATGCCTTCCACGTCGCGCAGCGCATCCACCAGGCTGGTGTACGGGCGCTTGCTCAGCTCTTCGCGGCTGATCACGCTGATGCTGGCCGGGGCATCGGCGATCTTCTGCTCGAAGCCGGCGGCCGTGACGACCACCTTGTCCAGCGTGGTCGGGCCGGCCGCGTCGCCGTGGGCGAAGGCCGGGGCGCTCAGCGCACCGAGCAGGGCGATGGACAGGGTGCAGCGGGACAGGGACGTGCGACGACGATGGCGCTGGGCCATGGGGGTAACCTCGAAAAGGAGAACGCGGACGCGACATGGCAGGCCGCAGGGCGGCAGCACGCGCAGGAATCAGGAAGGCCCGGAACGGGCAGAACGTGCGTGACCAGGCGGGGCGCAATGGCGCCGCCGGCCGTGTGGATCAGCCCTGCGGTGGGGCTTGGCCGCGCTGGACGCGCAGGCCGGGTGCGGCAGGCAGCGGCGTGGCCGGTGCCGAATCAATGGCGGGCACGACCCGCGGCGGCTGTGCCACCAGGGTGGCCATCAGCGCATCCAGCGATTCCACGACCGGTGGCAGCGACGGCTGCGGCGGTGGCGTGGAAGCAGGGCGTGCGCTGGCGACCCGGCGCGGCTTGGCCGGGGCTTCTTCCTGCGGGGTGGTCTCGCCACCGCCGGCCGGGCGCTCGTCCATCGGCATCTGCAGGACCATCACGGTGCTGCCGGGGGCAACGCGCTCCAGTACCGGCAGGCCGGCCAGCAGCAGCGACAACAGGCCCAACCACGCCAGCACGGTCGACAACGCCTGCTGCCGCCCGCGCATGGCGGGAGCAAAGCTGCGATGGCGGTGTGGATGGCGCAAGACGAGCCCCTGTCGAAGCGGCCAGTCGATCAGCCGACCGGCAACGCGGCGGGATTGTAGGTGAGATTCGTTAGCGGACGCAAATGAGAATGATTAATGATTCTGCGCCTGCAGGTACGTCAGCCTTTGCAATCAGGCAACCAGCGCCCGGATCGAGGGATGGGGCGAGGCCGCCAAGGTGGGGCGCAGGTGAGCCAGAAACGACGGACTGCCGTGGGCAAGTGCGCGTCGCAGCCACTGCGCCGCAGCGTCGATATCCCCGGCGGCGAGCAGCAACGAGGCATGGCTGGCCTGGCCGCGGAAGTCGCCGGCCTCGGCCGCGCGCCGATACCAGGCCGGTGCCGCAGCCGGATCGGCCGCCACGCCGATCCCGTCCTCCAGGCAGCGACCGACCAGATTCATCGATTTGGCATGGCCGAGCCGCGCGGCGCGCAGGTACAGCGCGAACGCGGCGCGTTCATCGCGTGGTACCCCACGGCCGGTGCCCAGCAGGTTGGCCAGGTTGTACAGGCCCCAGTCCAGCCCGGCATCGGCCGCCTTGCGATACCAGACCGCGGCCAGGGCCAGGTTGACCGGCGTCCCGGTGCCGAGCTCGTGGCAACGGCCAAGCATGTTCATGGCGATGGCCAGGCCACCATTGGCGGCGCGCTCGAACCAGAGCACGGCGGCGGCGGCATCGGGCGCGATCCCGCGTCCTTCCATCCGCGCCTGGCCGAGCAGGCACTGCGCCTGCGGATCGCCGCGCTGTGCGGTAGCTTCCAGGGTGGCGAGTGCGGCGGCCGGATCGTGCCGCAGCTGCTCGGCCAGTGCCGCCACGTCGAGCGCAGCCAAGGGGGCCTCAGACATCGGCCCACTGCCGCAGCAGGTTGTGATACACGCCGGTCAGGTTCACCAGCGCGGGGTGTTCGGGGTGGTCATGGGTGAGACGGCGGATCGAGACATCCAGATCCCACATCAGGCGCCGCTGGCCGTCATCGCGCAGCATGCTCTGGATCCAGAAGAACGAGGCCAGCCGCGTGCCGGCGGTGACCGGGGTGACCTGGTGCAGGCTGGTGCCCGGGTACAGCACCATGTGGCCGGCTGGCAGTTTGACCCGCTGGTTGCCGTAGGTGTCTTCGATCACCAGTTCGCCGCCCTCGTACTCGTCCGGATCGCTCAGGAACAACGTGGCCGAGAGATCGGTGCGCACCGGCTGCGGTTGGCCCGGGGCGGTGTAGTCGTAGCGCACTGCATTGTCGACATGGAACCCGAAGGTCTGCCCCGGCTGATAGCAGTTGAACAGCGGCGGGAAGATGCGACGCGGCAGCGCGGCCGAGAAGAAGGTGCTGTTGCGGCCCAGCGCATCGAGGATGGCCGAGCCGACCGCACGTGCGGCCGGATCCGATTCGGGCAACTGCAGGTTGTGCTTGGCCTGCGCGGACTGGTAGCCCGCGGTCAGGCGGCCGTCGGTCCAGCCGGCCGTGGCCAGCTGCTGGCGGGCCTGGGTGACCTGCTCGGCGGTGAGGACGTCGGGGATGTGCAGCAGCATGGAGGGCTCCAGCCCCTCCCGCACGAGCGCGCGGGAAGGGGTGTATCGGTTAGAACGTGAAGTTGAAGGCCAGCGTGGCCGAACGACCCGGCGCGATGGCGGCGTAGTGCGAAGCGTACGCCTTGGTGAAGTAGGTTTTGTTGGTCAGGTTCTGCACGTTCAACTGCAGGCTGTAGCGCTCGCTGAAGGCGTAGCCGACCATCGCATCCCAACGGGTGTAGGAGGGCACCCACTTGGTGTTGTTGACGTTGCCGTAGACCTTGTCCACGTAGTTGGCACCCGCGCCCAGGCTCAGGCCCGGCACGAACGACGGCGCCCACGTGGTCCACAGGCTGGCGCTGTGCTTGGCGGTGTTGGGGAACGCGTTGCCGTTGAACGGCGAGGGCACGTAGACGCCGTTGACCAGCGCGAAGCCGTTGTCCTCGACCACCGCATCCAGGTAGGTGTAACCCCCGAAGACCTGCCAACCCTCCACGATCGTGCCGCTGAAGCCCAGCTCGGCGCCCTTGACCTTCTTGGTGCCTGCGTTCTGCGTGGTGCCTGCATCGCTGGTCACGCGCGCGTTGCTCATTTCGGTCTGGAAGATCGCACCGGTCAGCGACAGGCGGGCATCGAACAGATCCCACTTGGTGCCCAGCTCGATGTTGCGGCTGCGCTGCGGCTTGAGATCCTGGATGGTGGCACTGATGCCGTCGGCGCCGTCGCCGCCGTCCACGCCGACCGGGGTGGAGGAGGTGCCCCAGGAGACGTAGATGCTGCCGTTTTCCACCGGCTTGAACACCAGGCCGGCCTGGCCGTTCCAGAACGAGGTGTCGTTGCGCAGGTGCTGCAGGTTGGCCGCCGCAGTGGGGTTGAACTGGTGGGTGTTGTAGTCGTCCAAGCGCGCGCCCAGGTTCAGCATCCATTGCTCGCTGAAGCTGATCGTGTCGAACACATACGCCGATTTGGTGCGGGTGGTCTGGCGCACATCGCGGGCCGGATCGCTGCGGGTGACGGTATGGGTGGCCGACCACGGATCGTTCGGATTCGGATTGGTCAGATCGGTGCAGTTGTAGCCGGTGGCGGCGCCGGTGGTCGGGCAGCTCTGGTTGCCGGTCAGCGGATTGTTGGTGCCTGCGGTGGTCTGGCCATTGGGGCGGCGCACATCGGCGATCGCGTAGGTGCCGCGCACGGTCTTTTCGCTGCTGTACTCGACGCCGGCGTTGAAGCTGTGGCGCAGCGGGCCGGTTTCCAGCTCACCGGTCACGCTGGTCTGGTTGACGAAGCTGTCGGTCTGCGTGGCGCGTGCATTGGTACGGCGCCAGACGGTGCCGAACAGGTTCGGGTTGCCCTTGCTGTCGTCCGGCTGGGTCCACAGGTAATCGTTGCGGGTATCGCCGTAGCGGATGATGTTGCGCAGCACGATGCCGCCAAAATCATGCGACAGATTCAAGGTGGTGATGTCCGCCTTGGTTTTCTGGAAGTCGCGGTCGACCAGGCCATAGAACGCATCGCGGTTGGTCACGATCGGGCTGCCGTCACCGTTGAGGGCCACGTTGGGGCCGCTGGTGAACGGGTTGTTGTACGGGAAGCCGCCGGCATCGGGCAGGTCGTCGGTTTCCATGTGGTAGTGGCTGATCACCGCCTGGGTCGGGCCGTTCAGGCCGAATGCCAGCGACGGCGCGATGCCCCAACGGCTGCTGTTCACTTCATCGCGGCCGGCCACGTCGGCATCGTGCTTCATGATGTTCAAACGGGCGGCGATGCCGTCGCCGATCACCTGGTTCGCATCCAGCGTGCCGCGGCGGTAGCTGTCGGTGCCGGCGGCCAGGCTGCCGGACACGAAGTCCTCCAGCTTGGGCGTCTTGCTGACCAGGCTGATGGTGCCGCCGGCCGAACCGCGGCCGGAGTAGGCCGAGCTCGGGCCCTTGACCACATCGATCTGCTCGATGGCGAACACTTCACGGGTCTGGCTGCCGGCATCGCGGATGCCATCCACATAGATGTCCGAGGCCGAATCGAAGCCGCGGATGAAGGGCCGGTCGCCGGTCGGGTTGCCGCCTTCGCCGGCACCGAAGGTGATGCCCGGCACGGTGCGCAGCGCATCGAGCAGGGTGGTGGCCGCGGTCTGCTCGATCACCTGCTGGGAGATCACGCTGACCGACTTGGGCGTATCCAGCAGCGGTGCGGTGAACTTGGAAGACTGCGCGCGGACGCGCTCGCCGTGGACATCCACGCCGTCCAGTTCGGTGGCGCGCTGCGGATCGGCGGCAGCGTCGGTCTCTGCATGGGCGATGGCGGGGGCGGCGATGGCCAGCAGCAGGGCGGACGACAACGGAGTCGGGCGGACGGTCATGGTGATTCCTGGGAAGACGGACGAAGGCCGGACGGCACGCGGCGGTCACGGCGGAGCGGAGGCAGGTGGGGAAAACGGACAGGCGGCCGACGGCGGCGCGGTGACGCAGGCGTGGCGGGCATCGACGCGCAGCAGCGTCGACGCCGGGATCAGGCGTAGGGAGGCGCGTGGCCGGGGTTGAGCCGCAGCGAGGGTTCCAGCCGCTGCCAACGCAGCGCGTCGGCGCGCCACAGCGGCACCCGCGCGACCCACGGCCCGCGGCTCAGGCGAGGCAGCACCGCCGGGTGGCCGGCCTCGGGGTCTGGGCCGGTCTCGGCTGTCAGGCTGGGCTCGGCGAACGGCAGCTCCGGCGCAGGCGCGGTGGGCGCGGTGACCCGAAGCGTGCTGCCGGCGTCCACTATCGCCGGGGTCTGGCCCTTCGCCGGGGAGCGCCCGGCGTTACCGGAACTGCCGGCGCTCAGCCAGCCGCAGGCCAGCAGCACCACGCAGAACGTGGCCCACAGGGCGGCGATACCAAGGACGGAGCGGTTGGCGGACACGGCTTACCGGGCAGGAGCGGCCGGGTGGCCGCAATGCCTATGGTAATAGGAACAATTCGCGTTTTCAAAACGCCGGCGTTCAGCCCGGGTCAGTCGCGGTCGTCGCGGGCCCAGACGGCGTCGTGTTCCCGCTTGACCGGGAACTTCGCGACCGGCGAGTAGGCCGGGGCGCACAGCGCGGCCCCGTCGCGGATGTCGAAGCGGGCCCCGTGCAGGACGCACTCGATGCTGGCCTCGGTGGTATCGAAGGTGCCCGAGGACAGCTCGAACTCGTCGTGGGTGCACTGGTCTTCCAGCGCGTACAGCTCGCCGTCCAGGTTGAACACCACGATCGGCGTGCCGGTCACCTCATCGAAAGTGCTCTTCATCTCGCCGGGCAGCAGCTCGGCGCTGGCGCAGACGAAGGTCCAGGTGTCGCTCACGCCGGCACCGCCAGCGGCTTTTCCAGGATCTCGAAGCGCAGATCGTCGCGTTTGGGGATGCCGAAGCGTTCATCGCCGTACGGGAAGGGCTTTTTGATGCCGGTGCGCTGGTAGCCGCGGCGCTCGTAGAAGGCGATCAGCTCGTCGCGGATGTCGATCACCGTCATCTGCATGACCGGCACGCCCCACTCGCGCGCGGCGTGGGCTTCGGCGGCCAGCATCACCTGCTTGCCGATGCCGCCGCCCTGCTGGGTCGGGTCCACCGAGAACATGCCGAAGTAGCCTTTGCCCTGGTCATCGGCGATATGGGCGCAGGCCAGCAGCTGACCCTCGCGCTCGGCCAGCAGGATGGTACTGCGCGGGCGCTCGATGTCGGCCTGAAGACCCTGCGGGTCGATGCGGGCGCCATCGAGGATGTCGGCCTCGGTGGTCCAGCCGGCGCGGCTGGCATCGCCCCGATAGGCGGAGGTGACCAGGGTGACGAGGGCGGGGATGTCGGCCAACGTGGCGGCGCGGTAGGTGAGTGTGCTCATGCGGCCATTTTAGGCTGGCCGGGGCCGGGACGGAAACGACCGCAGCCGGGAACGAAAAACGCCGTGGCAGGCCACGGCGTTCCGGTGAGGCACAGACGGGGGCGGACTCAGCCCAGCAGCTTGCGCACCTTGTTCAGCGCCACGATGAAGCGCTCGATTTCGTCATGCGTGTTGTAGAACGCCAGCGAGGCGCGGCAGGTCGCGGCGACGCCGTAGTACTGCAGCAGCGGGTGCGCGCAATGCTGGCCCGAGCGGACGGCGACGCCTTCCAGGTCGAGCAGGGTGGCCAGATCGTGCGAATGCGCGCCGTCCACCAGGAAGGAGACCACCGCCGCCTTGTCCGGCGTGGTGCCGAAGATGCGCAGGCCGTCGATCTTGTTCAGCTCTTCGGTGAAGTGCGCCAACAGCTCGCCTTCGCGGGCTTCCACGTGCTCCAGGCCCAATGACTCGAGGTAATCCACCGCCACGCCCAGGCCGATGAAGCCGGCGATGTTCGGGGTGCCGGCCTCGAACTTGTGCGGGGCATCGTTGAACACGGTGCCCTCGAAGCTGACTTCCTTGATCATCTCGCCTCCGCCGAGGAACGGCGGCATGGCATCGAGATGCTCGCGCCTGGCCCACAGCGCGCCGGTGCCGGTCGGGCCGCACATCTTGTGGCCGGTGATGGCATAGAAGTCGCAGCCGATCGCGGGGATGTCGACCTTGCGGTGCGGCACCGCCTGCGAGCCGTCCACCACGGTGATGATGCCGCGCTTGCGGGCTTCGCGGCAGATCTCGCGGACCGGGTTGACCGTGCCCAGCACGTTGGAGACGTGGGCAACCGCGAGCAGCTTGACCTCGGGGGTCATGGCCGCGCGCAGCGCATCCAGATCCAATGCGCCCTCCGGGGTGATCTCGGCCACGCGGATCGTCGCGCCGGTGCGCTGGGCGACCAGCTGCCACGGCACGATGTTGGCGTGGTGTTCCATGCGCGAGACCAGGATGACATCGCCGGCCTTCAGCCGCGGCAGTGCCCACGAATAGGCGACCAGGTTGATCGCGAAGGTGGTGCCGCTGCACAGCACCAGCTCGCTGGCGCGCACGTTGAGGAAGCGCGCCAGTTTGTTGCGTGCGCCTTCGTAGGCATCGGTCGCTTCGGTGCCGAGCGCATGCACCGCACGGCTGACGTTGGCGTTGTAGCGGCGGTAGAACTCGTCCACCGCGCCGATCACCTGCACCGGCTTCTGCCCGGTGTTGGCGTTGTCGAAATACACCAGCGGCTTGCCGTGCACTTCGCGCATCAACAGCGGGAAGTCCAGGCGCACGCGGTCCCAATCGGGTGCGGCGCCGGTATCGGCGACCGGGCGCGGCGTGGACAGGTTCATGCCACGCCCGCCAAGGCCAGCGCACGGTCGAGCTGGGCGGTGAGCTGCTCGGTCAGGCGCGCGTCGAGGGCGTTCAGTGGTTCATGGCAGAACGCCGCGCTCAGCAGCTGCTGCGCGCGATCGGCCGGCAGGCCACGCGAGCGCAGGTAGAACAGCGCGTTGGCATCGAGCTGACCGACCGTGGCACCGTGGGCGGCCTTCACTTCGTCGGCATCGATCACCAGCGTGGGCTGGGTATCGATCTCGGCATCGGCGGAGAGCAGCAGGTTCTTGTTGGACAGGTTGGCGTCAGTGCCATCGGCGCCTTCGCGGATGTGGATGCCACCGTGGAAGACCACGCGGCTGCGGTTGGCCGCCACGCCTCGCCAGACCATTTCCGAGGCGGTATCACGCGCGATGTGCTCGATGCCCAGGCGGGTATCGATATGGCGGCGGCCGTTGCCAAGCAGCACGCCGTTGGCGGTCAGCAGGGCGTTGTCGCCTTCCAGGCGGACGTTGAGCTCATGGCGGCTCAGCGCGGCGCCCAGCTCCAGATCGATGCGGCGGTACTGCGCGTTACGGGCCAGCACGGCGTCGGTGCGCAGCAGCGAGGTGGCGCGGGTGGCATCGGCCTGCACGCGGGCGTGCGAGAGCACCGCATCCTGCGCCAGATGGACGTGCACCAGGGTGTTGTCCAGGTGCGCGGCATCACCGACATGCAGGTGGTGCTCGACCACGCCCAGCGCAGCGCCAGCACGAAGCTGGATCAGGTGGCGGTGGTGCCAGGACAGGTCGGTATCGCCGGCCACGCTGATGAACACCAGCTGCAGCGGCGCCTCGACCTGCACGCCTGCTTCCACGCGCAGCAGCACGCCCTCATCGGCGAGCGCGGCGTTGAGGCGGGCGAACACTTCCTCGCTGCGCTCGAAGCGGCGGCCGAGGAAACGAGCGGCTTCATCGCCCGCGGCCAGTGCCGAGGACAGGGTGGCCAGCTGCACACCGGCCGGCACTGCAGCGACATCGCTCAGCGCGCCGGACGGGCGACCATTGACGAACACCAGCCGCGGCGACGGGATGTCGGCCAGCAGGGCGGCATCGACCATGGCCGGGGCGAGCGGGGCGGGCTGGAAGCTGCGACGCTCCAGCTGGCGCAGGGAGGTGTATTTCCAGGCTTCGGTGCGCGGGCCGGGCAGGCCGGCCTGCAGGGCGGCATCCAGCTCGGCGCGACGTGCATCGCTGCCGCAGAAGCCGCTGGCGAGGGAATCGAGCAGGGCGCTCATCAGACCGCTGCCTCCGGCACCACGCGGTCCTTCAGGAAGTGGTAGCCATGGGCTTCCAGTTCCAGGGCCAGTTCCGGGCCGCCGCTCTGCACGATCTTGCCATCGGCCAGCACATGCACCACGTCCGGCTTGATGTAATCGAGCAGGCGCTGGTAATGGGTGATCACGATGAAGGAACGGTCCGGCGAACGCAGCGCGTTCACGCCGTCGGCCACGCTTTTGAGCGCGTCGATATCCAGGCCGGAGTCGGTTTCATCCAGGATCGCCAGCTTCGGCTCGAGCACGGCCAGCTGGAAGATCTCGTTGCGCTTCTTCTCGCCACCGGAGAAGCCTTCGTTGACGCCGCGGTGCAGCAGCTCGTCCTTCAGGTGCAGCACGGCCAGCTTCTGGCGGACCAGCTTGAGGAACTGCATCGAGTCCAGTTCTTCCTCGCCGCGCGCCTTGCGCTGGGCGTTGAGCGCGGCGCGCAGGAAGTAGGTGTTGTTCACGCCCGGGATTTCCACCGGGTACTGGAAGGCCAGGAACAGGCCGGCGGCGGCGCGTTCTTCCGGCGCCAGCTCGAGCAGATCACGGCCTTCGAACTGCACACTGCCTTCGCTCACCTCATAGCCGTCGCGGCCGGCCAGGACGTTGCCCAAGGTGGACTTGCCGGCGCCGTTGGGGCCCATGATGGCGTGCACCTGGCCGGGCTTCACGTCCAGCGAGAGGCCCTTGAGGATGTCTTTGTCGCCGATGCGTGCGTGGAGGTTGTCGATCTTCAACATGTCGATAATCGTCTTGTCAGATAGGGGAACTGGAGGCAGCGCGACTCAGAGGTCGTATTCGCTGCGCTCGAGGAATTCGTTGCGCAGGTAAGTGACCCGCGCGGTGGTCAAGGCCGCCTTGGCGCCGGAATACAGCATCGGGTACATCGAGCCGTACAGCAGGCGAGGGTTCTCGTCATCGCCCACCGGGTAGCGCGCGTCCAGATCGGCGTCGCGCAGCTGGACCCACAGGCGCTGCGCGGCTTTCATCTTTGCCAGTGCGACCGGCTCGCCGGCCAGCTTGGCCACGATCTGGCGGTACACCGCGTTCAGTTCGGCATCGGCCTGCTTGAACTCGCCGTCAGCGCAGGCATTGAGCTCGAGCTGGTTGCCACCCGGATCGCATTTCACGTCCTGCGCGGCCGCCGGCGCCACCGCGCCCAGCAGCAGACCCAGGCTGATCAGGATGCGGATCATCCGACCGAGCCTTCCAGGCTGACGTCCAGCAGCTTCTTGGCTTCCACGGCGAACTCCATCGGCAGCTCGCGGAAGACCTGCTTGCAGAAGCCGTCGACGATCATCGACACCGCATTTTCCTGATCGATGCCGCGGGCGCGGCAATAGAACAGCTGGTCGTCGGAGATCTTGGAGGTGGTCGCTTCGTGCTCGACCGTCGCGCTGGGGTTCTTCACCTCGATGTAGGGGAAGGTATGCGCGCCGGACTTCTTGCCGATCAGCAGGGAATCGCACTGGGTGTAATTGCGCGCGCCCTCGGCGCCGCGATCGATCTTCACCAGGCCACGGTAGGTGTTCTGGCCATGGCCGGCGCTGATGCCCTTGCTGACGATCTTGCTCTTGGTGCGCTTGCCGATGTGGATCATCTTGGTGCCGGTGTCGGCCTGCTGACGATGGTGGGTCAGCGCAACCGAGTGGAACTCGCCGACCGAATCATCGCCAAGCAGCACGCAGGACGGGTATTTCCAGGTGATCGCCGAGCCGGTCTCGACCTGGGTCCAGGTGACCTTGCTGCGCGCACCACGGCATTCGGCACGCTTGGTGACGAAGTTGTAGATGCCGCCCACGCCGTTCTCATCGCCCGGGTACCAGTTCTGCACCGTGGAGTACTTGATCTCGGCATCGTCCAGCGCGACCAGCTCGACCACCGCGGCATGCAGCTGGTTCTCATCACGCATCGGCGCGGTGCAGCCTTCCAGGTAGGACACGTACGCCTTGTCCTCGCAGATGATCAGCGTGCGCTCGAACTGGCCGGTGTGGCCGGCGTTGATGCGGAAGTAGGTGCTCAGTTCCATCGGGCAACGCACGCCCTTGGGGATGAACACGAAGCTGCCGTCGGAGAACACCGCCGAGTTGAGCGCGGCGAAGTAGTTGTCGCCGACCGGCACCACGGTGCCCAGGTACTGCTTGACCAGTTCCGGGTGTTCCTTGATCGCTTCGGACATGGAGCAGAAGATCACGCCCTTCTCGGCCAGTTCCTTGCGGAAGGTGGTGCCGACCGAGACCGAATCGAACACCGCATCCACGGCGACGCCGGCCAGCCTGGCGCGCTCATGCAGCGGCACGCCGAGCTTGTCGTAGGTGTCCAGCAGTTCCTTGGGCACATCGTCCAGCGAGGCGTACTTCGGGCCCTTTGGCGCGGAGTAGTAGCTCAACGCCTGCAGGTCGATCTGCGCGATCTGCAGCTTGGCCCAGTCCGGCATCGGCATGGTCAGGAAGTGGCGGTAGGCGTCCAGGCGCCACTGCGTCATCCACTCCGGCTCGTCCTTCTTGGCGGACAGGGCACGGATGGTGTCCTCGTCCAGGCCGGGCGGCAACGAGTCCGATTCGATGTCCGTGATGAAGCCTGCCGAGTACTTGCGGCCGAGCTGCTCATGGATCTCGCGGTTGGGGGTATCGCCGGTGGCGACGGTATCGAGGGTATCGGTGGCCATGGGGGCTGCCTGATCAGGAGACGACATCCGCCGCGATCGCGCGGCGGTGGGCGTCAACAAGGGGAAGAGGGGGCAGGATCTGCGCCAGGGTGACCGCGCGCAGCGCTTCGGACACCACGTCGTTGATCATCCGCCAGCTGCTGCGCGCGCCACACTGCAGCTCGCGGCCGCACTGGCTGTGGTCATGGGCGCACTCGGTCAGGCCCAGCGGCCCTTCCATGGCTTCCACGATCTCGAACAGCGTGATCTGGTCTGCCGCGCGGGTCAGCCGGTAGCCGCCGCGGACGCCGCGCAGGCCTTCGACCAGCCCGGCCTGGGCCAGCGGCTTGAGCAGCTTGCTGACGGTGGGCGGTTCCAGACGGGCGAACTCGGCCAGTTCAGTGGCACTGAGCACCTCGCCCGGGCGGGCAGCGAGCACGGTCAGCACGACGGTGGCGTAATCGGTGAGCTTGGTGACGCGGAGCATGTGGGGTGCAGAACCATAAAGCGGACTGAAATTG
Source organism: Stenotrophomonas sp. IS26 (assembly GCF_054188265.1). NCBI lineage: Bacteria > Pseudomonadati > Pseudomonadota > Gammaproteobacteria > Lysobacterales > Lysobacteraceae > Stenotrophomonas > Stenotrophomonas sp. IS26. The sequence goes on along the minus strand of NZ_JBSZJV010000003.1, from coordinate 126,524 downwards.
TACGCTTTTCTCCGGCGGCATCCAACCCGCCCGTTCAGGCGCCCGCAGGGCGGCCTTGGGCGTGTATTGGACCGCATCGCTTTGGCAATCACAAAGATTAAGCGAGAATCGGGGCTTCCCACCGCAACGGTCAGCCAGATGCCCAAGAAGATCCAGGCCCGCAAGTCCACCATCCATGGCAATGGCGTGTTCGCGCTGGCGCCGATCAAGAAGGGCGAGCGGGTCATCCAGTACAAGGGTCTGCTGCGCAGCCACGCCGACGTGGACGCCGACGACACCGGGGATGTGGAGAGCGGTCATACCTTCCTGTTCACCCTCAACGACGACTACGTCATCGATGCTAACTACAAGGGCAACGACGCGCGCTGGCTCAACCACAGCTGCGATCCGAACTGCGAAGCAGTGATCGAGGAAGCCGAGGGTGACAACCGCCGCGAGGACAAGGTATTCATCGAGGCGATCAAGGACATCAAGCCGGGCGATGAATTGACCTACAACTACGGCATCACCCTGGCCGAGCGTCACACCGCGCGCCTGAAGAAGATCTGGGAGTGCCGCTGCGGTTCGAAGCAGTGCACCGGCACGATGCTGCAGCCCAAGCGCTGATCCCTCCGGTCGCCACCGGCCATGGGCCGGTGGCTGTCCCGACACGATGTGCACATCGTGGTCACCGCCGCCCAATGCGCCCGCGGCCACACTGAGCGCTCCTACTTACTGGAGCCGCTCCATGGCACACGCACTCAACGGCAAGCACATCGCAATCCTCGCCACCGATGGCTTCGAACAGTCCGAGCTGCAGGAACCCAAGCGCCTGCTGGAATCCTGGGGCGCCTCGGTCAAGGTGATCGCCCCCGGTGACGCCCGCACGATCCGCGGCTGGAAAGACAAGGACTGGGGCGAGGACGTCACGGTCGATGCACCGCTGAAAGGCGCGAAGGCCGGCGATTACGACGCACTGGTACTGCCCGGCGGCGTGATCAATCCCGACAAACTGCGCATCGACACCGACGCGGTCGCGCTGATCAAGGCCTTCGGCGCGGCGGGCAAGCCGGTCGCCGCGATCTGCCACGGGCCGTGGCTGCTGGTCGAGTCCGGCTTGGCCAAGGGCCGCAAGGTCACCTCGTGGCCGTCGCTGAAAACCGATCTGGGCAATGCGGGTGCCGAGTGGACCGATGCCGAAGTGGTGGTGGATGGTGGCCTGATCACCAGCCGCAAGCCGGGGGATATTCCCGCCTTCGCCGATGCGGTGGCCAAGGCATTGGCCGGTTGATCGTGTGGGCACCGACCCAGGGTCGGTGCCCACAATCGCGTTACTTGCTCAGCAACCCGGCCGGCACCAGCGCGCCGAGATCCTGGTTGAAGGTGACCACCAGCTTGCCGTTCTCCACTTGGGCCGACTGCACCTGCAGCGTGCCGAGCACCGCGGCCACGCTCGGGTCGATCTTGTAGATCGGTTCGCGCTGGGCGTAATCGGTGAGCCAGGCATTGAGCAGGCCGCGCGTACGTGAATCCAGCTTGCCGCCGTTGTTGGCCGGGGTGAAATCATCGACCGTCGGCTCCTGCAGGTGGAAGCCCTGTGTCTGCGCGTCGTAGCGCAGGCCGCTGCTCAGCTTCACTTTGCCCAGCGGCGCCGGGTTGCCGCCGGCGGTCGCCATGGCGACATCGAAGCCCAGGTCCAGCCGGCTGCCCTGCGGAAGGGTCAGCTGCGGATGGCTCATCGTCATTGCGATCAGGCCCCCCAGCGCGTTCTGCGTGCGCGGGAAGCTGCCGTCGAGGTACTGCTGCACATCGGTAGCGCCGACGGACAGCTGGCGGCCGGATACGCTGGGCGCGGCCTGCGCGCCGATGGCGGCGGCCAGCAGCACGGTGCAGGCGGCGAGGCGGGACAACAGCGGGCGAACGTTCATGGCGGCAGGCCGTGGGGAATGAGATGCCAACAATAGCGCGCGCGGCTGAATCCAGCTTTGACGTGCGCGGTCAGGATGCGATGGCGCGCCCTGCGATGCAGTCAGTTCAGCACCGGCTGGATCGAGGCGCCGTGGATTTCCCACCCGCTCCCATCCGCGCGGGGTTGCAGCCGATACCAGCCCTCGAAACGAAGTGTGCGTGTGTCGGTGCTGACCCGGATCTGGACCGGCACTTCGCGCAGCCGGGAGGGCTGGGCGGTGTCGCGTGCGATGGGCGCGCCGGTCTTGATGCGCAGCCCGCGGAAGTCGGGCAGTGCGCGAAGGGCGGCATCGTCCGGGTGGCCGCCCGGGCCGCCGCCGGTCCACTGCGCGTCGGCGGTGGCGACGTCGCCCTGCGCCAATGCACTCAGATAGCGATGCACCAGCGAAGGCTCATCCAGTGCGTCCGCGGCCACTGCGCTGAGCGCGGTCGGTGCCGCGGCGGTGGGTGGGGGCGTCGGTGCACTGTGCCGAGGCGGCACGTCATCGGCGTCCGCTGCGCCTTCGGGCGCCGCAGGTGACTCGGTCATGGGCGGCTGCTGCTGGCAGGAGCAGCCCTGCAGGAACAGCAGCGGAAGCAACAGGACGGCGCGGCGCATGCAGGACTCTCCCCGGAGAGCGCCGAGTGTAGCGCCACGCCCGGCGCTTGGCTCAGGGCGCGCCCTGGATCGACTCCAACGCGGCGAGCACCTCGTCCAGCTGCGGTTGCAGCACGGTGAGCGGATGGCCGGGTTCCTCGGCGTGGCGCTGGGCGAGGTCGCGCAGCAGCTGGGTGGCCACGATGGCCGCGGCACGTTCGTCACCGCTGAGCCCGGTGTTGCGCCGCGCGATTTCCAGCAGGCGCATCCAATCCTGCTGCGCACGGTGCTCCAGCTCGATGGTGCAGCGCCCGCTGCACTGAAGGCCGTCCTTTTCGATCGGGGTGACGGTGATGCGGTAACGCTGGGAAGAAGAGCTGGCCATGGCTGCCTGCGCGGTGGGGGACAAGGCCACCATAGGGCGCGAGGCGTACCGCGACGACAGGCGCGGTCGCACGCAGTGTTCCACCCTGTGCGTTCCGGTCGGTTCTGCTATGCCCTGGATCACGGCAGGGCAGGCATCTGCGCAGGAAGCAGGCGGCGCGAACGTCTTTGGAAACGCTGTGTTTCGCTAGGCACGCCGAGCCCGCAGCGACCGGCACGCCTTCGGCAACTGTCCCCAGGCCGCCGCCTGGAGATGACCAAAAAAAACGGGACGGCTTATGCCGTCCCGTTTAGGTGCTGCAGGAAGCGCGCAGATTAGAGCGCGGCGTCCTTGAGCTTCTTGAGCGGACGCACCTTCAGCTTGGTCGACGCCGGCTTGGCGGCAAACCACTGCTCTTCCTTGGTGAACGGGTTGATGCCCTTGCGCTTCGGCTTGGCCGGCACGCTGACGGTGGAGATCTTCAGCAGGCCCGGCAGGGTGAAGCTGCCCGCGCCCTTCTTGTGCACCGAAGCGGCGACGGCGCCTTCCAGCGAGGCGAGCACGGCGCGCACGTCCTTGGCGACAACGCCGGACGCTTCAACGATGTGTGCAACCAGACCAGACTTGCTCAGCACTTCCTTGATCGGCTTGGGAGCGGCCGGCTTCGCGGCTGCCTTCGTAGCGACTTTCTTTACTGCCTTCTTCGGGGCAGCCTTCTTAGCGGTCTTTGCCATGGTTTCCTGTTCCGTGAACGGTTGGTTGTTTGGTCGCGCCGAACCCCGTCGGCAAGCGAAATGTAGGGCAACTATGGGGCGCCGCCAATAGGCAGACGCATAAAAATTCGTGATTTCCACGCCCTTCGTTACCGCAGTGCATCAGGTCATAGCCAAAAAACAGGGTCCGCCCTCGCGGCGGGTGCCATCGGTCATGGACCGTCGCACCCCGACTGTCGCACGAAAACCACTTGAAAACAGCATCGATCTTGAGGGCCGATTCAGCTGGGAGCGCCACCTGCCATGCCGCTGACGGCAGCCAGACATGGCACTAACGCGGCACGGTCTAGGCTGGTCTGGTCATTCACGCCGCAGGAGATCTCACGATGGGTATTTCACGCCACGCCACCGCGCATTGGGAAGGTGACCTCAAGAGAGGCAAGGGACAATTGAGCACGCCCCAGAGCGGCTTGATGGACAAAACACGCTATGCCTTCAGCAGCCGCTTCGGCGATGAGAAGGGCACCAACCCGGAAGAGCTGATCGCCGCTGCACATGCCGGCTGCTTCACGATGGCGCTGTCGGCCAAGCTCACCGAGGCCGGTTTCGTGCCCACCTCGCTGGATACCGAAGCCAAGGTGGACCTTTCGATGGAAGGTGGCCCGCAGCTGTCGCAGATCACGTTGAAGGTGAAGGCCGTGGTGCCGAACATCGAGGCCACCCAGTTCCGTGCCATCGCCGATGACGCCAAGCAGAACTGCCCGGTCTCCAAGGCGCTCAGTGCAGTGCCGATCAGCCTGGAGGCCGAGCTGGCCGGCTGATCCGCGCCAGCGATTGGTGCACAGCAGATTGTGATGGGAAAGCGGCGGCCGCATAGTCGCCGCTTTCCTGTTGTGGGGTATCTGCATGCGTCCGACCGCTCTTGCCACCCTGATGGCCTGCCTGCTGGCCGGCACCGCGCAGGCCGATGTGCGCCTGCTGACCGCCGCGACCATCCATACCGGGGATCCCGACGCGCCCGTCGCCACTGCGCTGGCGTGGGATACCGACACCGGGCGCGTGCTCGCCGTTGGTGATCGGCAGGCACTGTTGACGCTGTATCCACTGGCAGCGCTGACCGACGTCGGCGAGGCCACCGTGATCCCGGGGCTCATCGATGCGCATGCACACCTGATGTTCCTGGGCGGCACGCTGATGCAGGCCGATCTCACCGGTGCGACCAGTACCCAGGACATCGTGGCGCGCCTGCAGCGCTTTGCGGCCGACAACCCCGAGGGCTGGCTGCTGGGCAGCGGCTGGGACCAGAACCGGTGGCCGGACAAGCAGTTCCCGAGCGCGGCCGATCTCGACACGGCGTTCCCGGACCGACCGGTCTGGTTGGGTCGCATCGATGGTCACGCGGGCTGGGGCAACAGCGCGGCATTGCGCGCGGTCGCACGGCAGCCCGGCCAACGCGCGCTGAAGGGCAGCTGGCAGCCGGCCGGTGGTCGCATCGTGCGCGATGCGAAGGGGCAGCCGAGCGGGGTGTTCGTCGATGAAGCGATGACCCTGGTGCAGGCGGCGATCCCGGCGCCCAGCGACGCAGCCCGCGAGCAGATGCTGACCCGCGCACTGGATAAAGCGGTCAGCCACGGCCTGACCGGTGTGCACGACATGGGCGTATCGCGCGCCGATCTGGCTCTGATGCGCCGCTTCGCCGATGCCGGCACGCTGCCGCTGCGTATCGATGCGTATGCCGATGGTAATGGCGATGCGCTGGCTGATCTGTGTGCACAGGGCGCGTACCAGCATCCCGGTGGCCGCCTTGAAATGCGCGGGGTCAAGCTGTTCATGGATGGCGCGCTGGGCAGCCGCGGCGCCGCGCTGCTGGCTGACTACAGCGACGACCCGCACAACCGCGGCTTGCTGGTGACCTCGCCGGCCGAGTTTGAAACGGCGGTGCGCAAAGCCGATACCTGTCATGTCCAGGTCGCCACCCATGCGATCGGCGATCGAGGCAACCGGATCGCGCTGGACACCTACGCCAGGGTGCTGGGCGAGCGTCGCAGCAGCGATCATCGCTGGCGGATCGAGCATGCGCAGGTGGTGGCGCTGGAGGACATTCCGCGCTTTGCCCAGCTCGGCGTGATCGCCTCGATGCAACCTGCCCACGCCACCTCGGACATGGGCTGGGCGCAGGATCGGGTCGGTCCCGAGCGCATCCTCGGGGCCTATGCGTGGCGGCGGATGCTGAGCTCCGGTGCCCGGCTCGCGCTTGGTTCGGACTTCCCGGTGGAACAGGTGGATCCGCGCCTGGGCCTGTATGCCGCGGTCACCCGCCAGGACCGTGCGGGCCAACCGCCGGGCGGCTGGCAGCCCGATCAGCGCCTGACCGCGGCCGAAGCGCTGCGGGGGTTCACCGCCGATGCCGCGTGGGCAGGCCATGACGAGGCCCAGGTCGGCCGGTTGCAGCCCGGCCTGCACGCGGATTTCGTCGTGCTTGATCGCGATCCGCTCAGCATCGCCCCGGCCGCCCTGGCCGACCTGCAGGTGCGTTCGACCTGGGTCGATGGCGCACCGGTGTACGACACGGCGCGTTGACGCGCCGCCGCCGGGATCACCAGTCCAGCGTGCCGCGGATGACGGTCTGCACCTGGCCGCCGGACCAGACATCGCCATGGTCATCGATGCGCAGGGTCAGGCGCGCATCGTGGCCCACTTCACGGCCCTGGCTGACGACGTAGCCGTGCGCGGTGCCGGGCAGCGCATCGCGGCTGTCCAGCCACGCGGCCAGTACCGCATTGGCCGCACCGGAGGCGGCATCTTCAAAGCGACGGCCATTGCCGACGAACGCACGCACCGCCAGATCCCACGCCTGGCCCTGGCTGCGTGCATAGGCGAATACCCCCATGCTGTCGGTGGCCTCGGCCAAGGTGGCCACGGCATCCCAATCGGGGGTGAGCGCGCGCAGGGCGGCCTCGTCAGCGAGTTCCACCACCCACCAGCTGCGGCCACCGGCCATGCGCGCCGGCGGCAGATTGCCCAGCGGCCAGCCCGCCAGCGCGGCCTGCAGGCGCGGGTCGGCGGCAGTGGTCACTTCGGCCACTGCGGCGCGCGGGGTACGGATCGCGATGGTGCGGGCGTCACCGCTGCCATCCACCCGCAGCGGCAGGGCACCGGCGATGCCGTCCTGGACCAGCACGCCCTCGACCGGTGCGGCCACGCCCAGCTCCAGCACGGCATGCGCGGTGCCCACGCTGGGGTGGCCGGCGAACGGAACTTCCTTCTGCGGGCTGAACATCCGGATGCCGTAGCTCGCGCTCGGGGCGGCGGGTGGGAACACGAAGGTGGTCTCCGGCAGGCGGGTCCAGCGGGCGATGGCCTGCATCGCCGTCTCGTCCAGGCCCTGTGCATCGAGCACGACGGCCAGCGGGTTGCCGGCGCCGGGGTAGGGCGAGAACACATCCAGCTGCAGGAAACGACGGGAGGTCATGGCGGGGCGCTCAACGAAAAACGGGCGGGCAGCTTACCAACCGGGGCCGCATTGCGGGCCCGGCCCCTGCAACGGGCAGGCTTGGCATAGAATCGGGGGTTCGGCCCGGCGTGCCGGGCGATCCCCCTCACTACCCAAACCTCCACCTCCATGTCAGCTTCCCCCCTTGTCGATCGCTGGATCGTACTGAAGTTCGGCGGCACCTCCGTGTCGCGTCGTCACCGCTGGGACACCATCGGCAAACTGGCGAAAAAACGGGCGGAAGAAACGGGCTCGCGCGTGCTGGTGGTGGTATCGGCGCTGTCCGGGGTGACCAACGAACTCACCGCGATCGCCGATGGCGCCGCCGACAGCCGCGACCGTGTCGCCGCGCTGGTCGCGCGCCACCGCGAATTCCTGACCGAGCTGGCGCTGGACGCCACCGCGCTGGACGTGCGTCTGGACGCGCTGGCCGGGCTGCTGGACGATCCGCGTGCCGCCGCTCGGCCGCTGGAGTGGCAGGCCGAGGTGCTGGGCCAGGGCGAACTGCTGTCCTCGACCGTCGGTGCGGCCTATCTGCGCGCCAGTGGCCTGGATTTCGGCTGGATGGATGCACGCGAGTGGCTCGATGCACTGCCGCCGCAACCCAGCCAGAGCGAGTGGTCGCAGCGCCTGTCGGTGAACTGCCAGTGGCGTGCCGAGGCCGATTGGGCCGCGCGTTTCCGCGCCCAGCCGACCCGCATGCTGATCACCCAGGGCTTCATCTCCCGCCATGCCGATGGGGGCACCGCCATCCTCGGTCGCGGCGGTTCGGATACCTCGGCGGCGTACTTCGGTGCGCTGCTCGGCGCCAGCCGCGTGGAGATCTGGACCGATGTGCCGGGCATGTTCAGCGCCAACCCGAAGGACGTGCCCGACGCGCGCCTGCTGACCCGCCTGGACTATTACGAAGCGCAGGAAATCGCGACGACCGGCGCCAAGGTGCTGCACCCGCGTTCGATCAAGCCGTGCCGCGATGCCGGCGTGCCGATGGCGATCCTGGATACCGAGCGCCCCGAGCTGCCGGGCACCAGCATCGATGGCAATGCCGCGGCGGTGCCGGGTGTGAAGGCGATCAGCCGCCGCAACGGCATCGTGCTGGTCTCGATGGAAGGCATCGGCATGTGGCAGCAGGTCGGCTTCCTGGCCGACGTGTTCGGGCTGTTCAAGAAGCACGGCCTCTCCGTGGACCTGATCGGTTCGGCCGAAACCAACGTGACCGTCTCGCTGGACCCGTCCGAAAACCTGGTCAGCACCGATGTGCTGGCCGCGCTGTCGGCCGACCTCTCGCAGATCTGCAAGGTCAAGATCATCGTGCCGTGCGCGGCAATCACGCTGGTCGGCCGCGGCATGCGCTCGATGCTGCACAAGCTCTCGGACGTGTGGGCCACCTTCGGCCGCGAACGCGTGCACATGATTTCGCAGTCGTCCAATGACTTGAACCTGACCTTCGTCATCGACGAGGCGGACGCGGACGGCCTGCTGCCGATCCTGCACGCCGAACTGATCGACAGCGGCGCGATGCCGGTGGAAGAGGGCGAAGTGTTCGGCCCGCGCTGGCGCGAAATCGCCGGCACCATCCGCCCGCGCGAAACCGCCTGGTGGCGGGGCCAGCGCGAGCATCTGCTGACGCTCGCCCAGGCCGGGACGCCGCGCTACGTCTATAACCTGCCAACGGTGCGGGCGCGTGCGCGCGCGCTGAACGCGATCAAGGCGATCGACCAGCGTTACTACGCGATCAAGGCCAACTCGCACCCGGCCATCCTGGAAGTGCTGGAGCAGGAAGGCTTCGGCCTGGAGTGCGTGTCGCACGGCGAGCTCAAGCACGTGTTCAACACCCTGCCGACGCTGTCGCCCAAGCGCGTGCTGTTCACCCCCAGCTTCGCGCCGCATGCCGAGTACGATGCCGCGTTCGCGCTGGGTGTCACCGTCACGCTGGACAACGTGGAAGCCCTGCAGCGCTGGCCGGAACTGTTCAGCAACCGCGAGCTCTGGCTGCGCGTGGATCTGGGCCGTGGCGAAGGCCACCATGCCAAGGTCCGCACCGGCGGCAAGGACTCCAAGTTCGGCCTGCCGATCGCCCGCGTGGATGAGTTCGTCCGCATCGCCGGCGAGCTGGGCACCCGCGTGGTCGGCCTGCATGCGCACCTGGGCAGCGGCGTGGAAACCGCGCAGCACTGGCGCCTGATGTGCGATGAACTGGCCGGGTTCGCCCGCCGCATCGGCAGCATCGAGACCATCGATATCGGCGGTGGCCTGCCGATCCCGTACAGCGCCGACGACGAGCCGTTCGATCTGGAGGCCTGGGCGATCGGCCTGGCCGAAGTGAAGGCCGTGCACCCGGCGTTCCGCCTGGCGATCGAACCGGGCCGCTACCTGGTGGCCGAGTCCGGCGTGCTGCTGACGCGGGCCACCCAGGTGGTGGAAAAGGACGGCATCCGCCGCGTCGGTCTGGATGCGGGCATGAACACGCTGATGCGCCCGGCGCTGTACGACGCCTGGCATGACATCGAGAACCTCAGCCGCCTGAGTGGCTACTCCGAAGCGATGTTCGATGTGGTCGGCCCGATCTGCGAATCCAGCGACGTGTTCGGCAAGCGCCGCCGCCTGCCGGCCTCGACCGCGCCGGACGATGTGATGCTGATCGCCGACGCCGGCGCGTATGGCTACGTCATGGCCAACACTTACAACCAGCGCGAGCTGCCGCGTGAGGACGTCATCGATGATGGCCATTGACCGCTGCCTGCCGCCATTCAAACCGGATACACCATGACTGCTTTTGATAAACACCAGGTTGCCGTTTTCCGCTTCGTCCGCTGCGAATTCGCCGCGGGCACCGGCGTGGCGCAGCTGGTCTACGCCTTCGATGACGGCCCGGAGCTGATCGAGACGGTGACCATCCCGGGCGCGCCGTTCGTGCTCGACGGTGACCGCGCCGAGGCGGTGCAGCGCGCCCTGCGCCTGCTGCACCTGATGGCCGGGGTGAGCTACTACAAAGCCGGCGTGCCCGAGCAGGTGCGCATCGACAGCTACACCATTGACGCGGCCACCGCGGCACTGGTCGAGACGGTGTACCTCAACGGCCTGGGCGAATTCGCCTACCGCAATGGCCTGAACCTGCGTGGCCGCTTCCGCCTGCCGGTCGAGGGCGAAGCCTTCGCCGCACCGGCGCTGGGCCTGCGCGAACACGCGCTGGTCGCCATCGGCGGCGGCAAGGATTCGCTGGTCAGCATCGAAGCGCTGCGCAGCCTGGGTATCGCCGAAACGGTCACGTGGATTGGCGGCTCGCAGCTGATCCGCGCCTGCGCCGAGCGCACCGGCCTGCCGATCCTCAACATCGGCCGCACGCTGGCCCCGGAGCTGTTCGAGCTCAACCGTCAGGGCGCCTGGAACGGCCATATCCCGGTCACCGCGGTGAACTCGGCGATCCTGGTGCTGGCCGCGCTGCTGCAGGGCGTGGACCAGGTGGTGTTCTCCAACGAGCGCTCGGCCAGCTATGGCAGCCAGATTCCGGGCACCGGCGAGGTCAATCACCAGTGGTCGAAGGGCTGGGCGTTCGAACAGGCCTTCGGTGAGCATCTGGAACGCCACGTCGCCGCGGACCTGCACTATTACTCGCTGCTGCGCCCGCTCTCGGAGCTGGCGGTGGCGCGTCAGTTCGCCAAGAGCGATGTCTACGACGCGCATTTCTCCAGCTGCAACCGCAATTTCCACATCCTGGGCGAGCGCCCGGTGAACCGCTGGTGCGGCGTCTGCCCGAAGTGCCACTTCGTGTTCCTGGCGCTGGCCCCGTTCATGCCCAAGATGCGCCTGGTCGGCATCTTCGGCCGCAACCTGCTCGACGATATCGAGCAGGCCCCGGGCTTTGATGCGCTGCTGGAGTTCCAGGACCACAAGCCGTTCGAGTGCGTGGGCGAAGGCCGCGAATCGCGCGCTGCGATGGCGACCCTGGCCGCGCGCCCGGAATGGAATGAAGACGCGCTGGTGAAGCGCTTCGTCCACGAGATCCGCCCGCAGCTGGATGCCACTGAACTGCAGATCGAACCGCTGCTGGCACTGGAAGGCCAGCACCGCATTCCGCCGGCGATCTGGGAGCGTCTGCGTGCGAATTTCGCAGCTTGAAGGCAAGCGCGTTGCGTTGTGGGGCTGGGGACGTGAGGGGCGCGCCGCGTTCCGCGTCCTGCAGCAGCGGTTGCCGTCGCTGCCGCTGACGTTGTTCTGCCCGGAGGCCGAGGCCGCCGGTGCGCGTGAGGAAACCCAGGGGGCGCTGACGGTTCGTTCGGATGTCACCGGCCTGGCGCTGGCCGCCTTCGAGGTGGTGATCAAATCGCCGGGCATCAGCCCATATGGGGAGGCAGCGCTGCACGCCACCGCGCAGGGCACGCAGTTCATCGGCGGTACCTCGCTGTGGTTCGCCGAGCACGCCGCTGCCGACGGCATCGTGCACGACACCGTGTGCGTGACCGGTACCAAGGGCAAGAGCACCACCACCGCGCTGCTGGCACATCTGCTGCGTGCTTCGGGCGCGCGCACCGGGCTGATCGGCAACATCGGCCTGCCGCTGCTGGAAGTGCTGGCCCCGCAGCCGGTGCCGCAGTACTGGGCAGTGGAACTGTCCAGCTACCAGACCGGCGAGGTCGCGCGCAGTGGCGCGCACCCGCAGGTCGCCATCGTGCTGAACCTGTTCCCCGAGCACCTGGATTGGCACGGCAGCGAAGCACGCTACATCGATGACAAGCTGCAGCTGGTCACCGGGGCCGCGCCGCGGACCGCGGTGCTCAACGCGGCCGACCCGCACCTGGCGGGGTTGTCGTTGCCGGAGAGCGAGGTCATCTGGTTCAACCAGCCGTTGGGCTGGCACATGCGCGGCGATGTCGTGCATCGCGGCGAGGAGGCCGTGTTCGACACCTCACACACGCCGCTGCCCGGCCGACACAACCGCGGCAACCTGTGCGCGGTGCTGGCGGCGATCGAGGCGCTGGGCCTGGACGCGGTGGCACTGGCCCCGGCGGTGCAGGACTTCCGCCCGCTCCCCAACCGCCTGCAGACCATCGGTACGCGCGAGGGGATCACCTTCGTCAACGATTCGATCAGCACCACGCCGCACGCAAGTCTGGCGGCGCTGGAGTGCTTCGCCGATCGCCGCATCGCGCTGCTGGTGGGCGGGCATGATCGTGGCCTGGACTGGCACGACTTCGTCGCGCACATGGCGCACGACGTGCCTCCGGTGGAGATCGTCACGATGGGCGCCAACGGCCCGCGCATCCACGCGCTGCTGCAGCCGTTGGCCGATGCAGGCCGTTTCGGTCTGCATGCCGCCGCCGATCTGCCCGAGGCCATGCGGCTGGCGCAGGTCGCGCTTGGCGGGCAGGGCGGGGTGGTGCTGTTGTCGCCGGGTGCGCCGAGCTACGGCGTGTACCGCGACTACGTCGCCCGTGGCCGCCATTTCGCCGAACTGGCCGGCTTTGATCCGGACCAGATCACCGCGATTCCGGGCATCGGGATCGCCTGATCTGCTCTACCCCGGGGCGACGCGGGATACGTCATCCACCCTGGTTACGCCGGTGATGCAGGCATCAGGCTTCTTCTTCATCGATGAACGCGTAGTCCCCGTCGATGAGCTGCTGCAGATAGACATCGAAGCTCGGCGCGATCACCCGGTAGCTGTCCGGGTCGTGCAGGTAGCGCACCACCTGGCCGGCCGTGCCGCCCGGTGCGGGATCGAAATCCAGATACAGCACCGAGGTGCCACCGTTGTTCATGCAGTGCGAGAAGCACAGGCGCTTGCCCATCGGCAGATCCGCGTCAATGCCCTCGCCGAGAATCTCGGGGTCTTCCTCCAGCCACTCCTCGTAGATCGAGCGGATGCTGTCATCCCACTGCACGCTGTCCTCGAATACCTGCGCTACCGAGCGCAGGTAGTAGGGGTAGTGCCCCTCCTCGACATCCGAGCCCAGCATCAGCACCACCGCCTCGCCACCCGGGTAGGGGCGGAAATGTGTGCCATCCACCCGCGCCAGCAGCGCGACCAGGCTCTCGGGCACCTGCGGCCAGCGCTCGCGCAGGCGCGCCAGATCGGCCGCGCTGGCGCCCTCGACCCAGGCCCACATCCGCGCATCATCTTCGGGCAGGCGCGGCACCAGGCCGGAAAGGAAGCGGTCGACAAGGCTCATGAGGGGTTCCATGCACAGGGGCCGGCCAGCCTGCCATAACAGGGACGGAGGTAGTTAATTCGAGGTAGTTAATTCAGATGAGGTCGGGCGTGGCCGGCCTGCCAGATCACGGGGTTGCACGTCGCGCCGGCGCGTCTACACGGTCCCGTCAGCCGACCGTCATACACTCGGGGCTCTTTCTGTCGGGAGCAGGCGCATGAACACGCAATGGCGGTGGGGTGCAGCGGTACTGTTGGGCATGACGGCGCTGCCCGCGCTGGCGGCGATGCAGGCCAAGCCGGTGGAGTGGACCCAGGATGGCACCACCTTCAGCGGGGTGCTGGTCTATGACGACAGTGACAACGACAAACGCCCGGGCCTGGTGATGGTGCCCAACTGGAAGGGCGTCAACGACTCGGCCATCGCCAAGGCCAAGCAGCTGGCCGGCGATGACTACGTGGTGCTGGTGGCCGATGTGTACGGCAAGGGCGTGCGCCCGAAGACCGATGCCGAGGCGGGTCCGGTGGCGACCAAGCTGCGCAATGACCGCCCCGTGCTGCGGGCGCGTGCGCTCAAGGCGATCGAGGTGCTGAAGGCGCAGGCCGGCAAGGCACCGCTGGATGCGAGCCGGATCGGCGCGGTCGGGTTCTGCTTCGGCGGCACCACGGTGCTGGAGATGGCCCGCGCCGGTGCGCCGCTGGCCGGTGTTGTCAGTCTGCACGGCGGGCTGGGCTCGCCGCTGCCGGCCAAGGCCGGTGGGACCCATCCCTCCGTACTGGTGCTCAATGGCGCCGACGACAAGAGCGTGAGCAAGGACGACATCGCCAGCTTCGAGCAGGAAATGAACGCCGCCAAGGTCGACTGGGAGTTCACCAACTACAGCGGCGCGGTGCACTGCTTTGCCGAGTCGGATGCGAACAGTCCGCCGGGGTGCCAGTACAACGAACGCGCGGCCAAGCGCGCGTGGAAGGCGCTGGACGAGTTCTTCGAGGAGCGGTTCGAGACGACACGCCGGTAGGTGCCGACCGTTGGTCGGCACGCCTCCGGTCAATGCGAGCGCTGCACCGCGTAACGGGCCAGCCCGCGAAGAGCGGCCACGGCATCGTTGTCGGCCAGGCCGTCGAGCGCACGCTCGGCGGCATCGGCGTATTCCTCGGCACGGGCGCGGCTGTATTCCAGCCCGCCGGTAGCGTGGATGGCCGCCAGCACCTCGGGCATCGCCTCGGCGTCACCGTTCTGCACGATCTCGCGCAGGCGCTCGCGGGTGGTGGCATCGGAATGCGCCATCGCGTGGATCAGCGGCAGCGTGGCCTTGCCCTCGGCAAGGTCGTCGCCCAGATTCTTGCCCAGCTCCTCGGCATTGGCCGAGTAGTCCAGCACGTCGTCGGCGATCTGGAAGGCGTAGCCCAACGCCATGCCGTAGTCGTACAGCGCCTGCTGGGTGGCTTCGTCCACGCCGCTGGCCAGCGCGCCCAGACGGGTGCCGGCGGCGAACAGCACCGCGGTCTTGCGCTCGATCACGCGCAGATAGGCCGCTTCGTCCGTATCCGGGTTGTGGACATGCAGCAGCTGCAGCACCTCACCCTCGGCGATCCGGTTGGTCGTATCGGCGAGGATCCGCATGACCGGCATGCGGTCCAGTTCGACCATCAGCTGGAAGCTGCGCGAGTACAGGAAATCCCCGACCAGGACGCTGGGAGCATTGCCCCACAGCGCATTGGCGGTGCTGCGGCCGCGGCGCAGGCTGGATTCGTCCACCACGTCGTCATGCAGCAGCGTCGAGGTGTGGATGAACTCGATGATTGCCGCCAGCTGATGGTGTTCCGGGCCGGCCTGGCCGACCGCGTGGCCGGCCAGCATCACCAGCATCGGGCGCAGGCGCTTGCCGCCGGCCGAGATGATGTGGTCGGCGATCTGGTTGATCAGCACGACATCCGAGGACAGTCGGCGACGAATCAGCGCATCGACGGCGTCCATGTCGGGCGCGGCGAGCGTCTGGATCTGGGGCAGGCTCAGCGCGGGGCGGGTGTCTTCGGTGATGGTCATGCGGTCTGACTTTCAGGCTTGGGCGGAATTATAGGCGGTGCGGTCGTATTCCGCCCGCGAAGACGCGCCGGTGGCCTGGTCAAGGCGCGGGGACGGGCGCCGGATCGTGCCGACCTTGGCCGCCGGCCCCTGCCACATGCCGGGCGCGCCGCGGCCTGACCGGGCGCCCGGAACGCCCCGCGCACCGCGATCCGGCGTGAATACGTATGCAGGCGACCCCACCGCTGGAGGCGCCCCGCTAAGCTTGTCGGGTTCGTTTCTGGCCCCCTCGCGGGTGCCGTGGAAGCCCGAAGGGGGGCCCCAATGTCGCAGTCTCCATGGTGGCGCGGTGCCGTCATCTATCAGATCTACCCGCGCAGTTTCCTGGACGCCAACGGCGATGGCGTGGGCGACCTGCCCGGCATCATCGAGCGCCTGGACTATGTCGCCGCGCTCGGCGTCGACGCGATCTGGGTCTCGCCGTTCTTCAAATCACCGATGGCCGACTTCGGCTATGACATCGCCGACCACCGCGACGTCGACCCGTTGTTCGGCACACTCGCCGATTTCGACGAGTTGCTGGCCAAGGCGCATGCGCTGGGCCTGAAGGTGATGATCGACCAGGTGTTCAGCCATACCTCGATCGACCATGCCTGGTTCCAGGAGAGCCGGCAGGACCGCACCAATCCCAAGGCGGACTGGTACGTGTGGGCCGATCCACGCGAGGACGGCACCCCGCCCAACAACTGGATGTCGATCTTCGGGGGCGTGGCCTGGCAGTGGGAGCCGCGGCGTGAGCAGTATTTCCTGCACAACTTCCTGGCCGACCAGCCCGACCTGAACTTCCATAACCCGGCAGTGCAGCAGGCCACGTTGGACTACGTGCGGTTCTGGCTCGACCGTGGCGTGGATGGCTTCCGCCTGGATTCGATCAATTTCTGTTTCCACGACGCACAGCTGCGTGACAACCCGGCCAAGCCGCTGGAAAAACGCCTCGGCCGTGGCTTCAGCGCGGACAATCCGTACGCCTACCAGTACCACTATTACAACAACACGCAGCCGGAGAACATCGGCTTCATCGAGCAGCTGCGCGTGCTGTTGGACGCGTACCCGGGATCGGTCAGCCTGGGTGAAATTTCCGCGGAAGATTCGCTGGCGACTACGGCCGAATACACCGCGCCGGGCCGCCTGCACATGGGCTACAGCTTCGAACTGCTGGTGAAGGATTTCAGCGCCGGTTACATCCGCGACACCGTGTCGCGGCTGGAAGCGACGATGACCGAAGGCTGGCCGTGCTGGGCGATCTCCAACCACGATGTGGAGCGCGCGGTAACGCGCTGGGGCGGTCATCCGGCACAGCCGCGCCTGGCGCGCATGCTGGTGGCGATGCTGTGCTCGCTGCGCGGTTCGATCTGCCTCTATCAGGGCGAGGAGCTGGGACTGGGCGAGGCGGACGTGCCGTTCGAGGCGCTGCAGGATCCTTACGGCATTACGTTCTGGCCGAACTTCAAGGGCCGCGACGGTTGCCGTACGCCGATGCCGTGGCTGGATGCGCCGAAGGCGGGCTTCACGACGGGTGAGCCGTGGTTGCCGATTCCGGCGGAGCATCAGGCTGCGTCGGTGGCGACGCAGGAACAGGATCCGCACTCGGTGTTGAGCGCGTTCCGTCAGTTCCTGGCGTGGCGGCGGACGATGCCGACGCTGTTGGTGGGCGACATCCGTTTTCTTGCGTGCGCCGAGCCGGTGTTGATGTTCGAGCGTGTGCACGGGGAGGAGACGTTGCTGTTGGCGTTCAATCTTTCGGCGGATTCGGTGCGGGCTGCGTTGCCGGTGGGTGAGTGGCAGGCGGTACATGTGCCGGGTCCGGACGTGGGCGAGGTTGTTGGTAATGAGCTGGTGTTGCCGGCGCAGTCGATGTATTGCGCGCGACGCGGCTGATCGGTGTTCCGGTGGTATTGAGAGGGCGGGGCCAGGTGCCTCGCCCTTTTTTTGTCTTGCGTTCGTGCGTTGGGGTACAGCCACAGCCACAGCCACAGCCACAGCCACAGCCACAGCCACAGCCACAGCCACAGCCACAGCCACAGCACTCGGGGCTGTAAACGTGCTGGTTTGGGCGGGCAGGGGTGGGTCAGCGGGACCCGCTGCAAGTACGTCCATGTAAGCTCGTATGCCGCCATCCATGGCGGCATACGGTCCCGCCAACCCACCCCTGCCCACCCTTTGACAGGGTGTCGGTGTGCAATGGAAAAGCGGCGCTTGCTTGATGGCTCAGTCAACCTGCCCAGACTTCGCGGTGATCGAAACGCAAAACTGACACGGCGGTAGACGCCTTGCTGTGCCATGGCCACCAACCCACTGTCGAAGGGCGGGGGTGTGTGGGTTGGCGGGACCGTTGTGCCGCATGGATGCGGCTCACGAGCCCCCATGGATGGGTTTACGGCGCGCCCCGCAAATCCACACACCCCCGACCAGCCCACGGACAGCCGGCGCTGACGCTCTTCAGAGTCAGAGAGAAGCCAACAAAAACCCGCTGCACAAGCAGCGGGTTCTCGATGTCGCCACTAAGTGGCTGACAAGAGCAACATCAGAACTTGTAGTTCACGCCCAGCATGTACGTGCGGCCCCACTCCACGTACTCCAGCGGACGATCCTTCGTGCCAGCGTAGGTGCGATACGGCTCGTTGGTCAGATTGCTTCCCTGCAGCAACAGCGTCAGCCCATGCAGACTGCTGCTGTCGGCGAACGTATAACTGACCTGCGCATCCGTCACGTTCTCACCGACCACATAACGCAGCGTCCGGTTGCCGTTGAAGTTGCCGATCTCACCGATGAAATCCGAACGACGGCGCTGGCTCACGCGGGCCTCGAACCCACTGCGCTCGTAGTACGCGGTGAAGTTGTACACGCGTTCGGACAGGCCCGGCAGGCTGATCGGATCGCTGCCCACGCTGGAGGCGCTTTCCGGATCCAGGATCTTGATGTCACTGTCGTTGAACGTCGCACTGGCCTGCACGCCGAAGCCACGAAGGCTCTCCGTCAGCATCTCCAGCGGGAACGAGGCGGTCAGCTCCAGGCCCTTCAGCTTGCCACCCTGGCCGTTCTGCGGGGCCGAGAACGTGCCGGTCGGCAGGACCGGGACGATCATGCCCGGCGGCGGTACGTAGCTGGCCAGCAGGTCGCTGAAGTTGTAGTCGTCGCGCGACTGCGTGTAGACGTAGGACTTGAGATCCTTGAAGAACACCGCGGCCGCCACATACGCTTTTTCGCCGAAGTACTTTTCGTAGGACAGATCGATCGCGTTGGCGCGCCACGGATCCAGCAGCGGGTTGCCACCGCTGCCGCCGGGCTTGCCGGTGGCGGTGTCCACGCCGAACTCCAGGCCGGCACGCATCTGGTCCACGCGCGGGCGTGCCACCTGCTTGGCCATGGCGAAGCGCAGCGTCTGCTGGTGCGGGAACATGAAGGCCAGGTTCAAGCTCGGCAGCCAATCGGTGTAGGTCTTGCCGTCATCGATCGGCAGGATGTTCTGGCCATCGGGACGCGAGCGGTCGAAGTAGTTGGACTGCGAGCTCTGGTCGGTGCGCACCACCTGCACGCCGATGTTGCCGCGCAGGCCTACCTCACCGAGGTCGGTGTTGATGTTGGCGCGGATCCACGCGGTGCTGGTCTTTTCCTGCACCGTCCAGGCCTTGGGAATCAGGTAGTCCAGGTTGGTGACCGGGTTGAAGACCATGTAGCGGTCCACCGCGGCCGGCACGTTCCAGGCCGGGATGTAGCCGATACCGGCGAAGCCCAGATTGACCGGTGCGTACTGCAGGTCACCGGCGATGTTGGCATCGCCCTGGTCGCCAAGCAGGATGTTGCCCTCGGCCTGGGTCTTGTCCTTGCGGCGGTCGGCGTAGTTCACGCCCACGTCCACATCGGAGAACCACGGCAGCGAGTCGGGCATCGCGAAGGTGGCCTGCAGGCGGGCGCCCTTCAGGCGGTCTTCGACCATCGGCACCTTGCCGTAGCCGGAGCCGTAGATGGTGTTGGTCAGGAACAGCGCGTCCGGGTTGGAATAGTCCAGCCCCGGGCTGATCTGCGAGAACCCGTCCGGCTTGACCACCACCCCGACCGAATCCAGCTGCGGCATCGGGGTGAGCTGCAGGTTGTTCTCCAGGTTCAGTTCGTTGCGCGTGGCCTTGGAGTAGTTCACATCCGCGACGACCTTGACGCGTTCGAAGTTGAACTCGTTGTTCCAGCCGAACGCGTCGATCTTGTCCTTGCGCTTGTTGTACATGCCGCGCACCAGCGGATACACGCCGGTCGCCACGCCGCCGGCGAAGGTGCCATCGGCGTTGACCTGCGGGTTGGTGATCAGCAGGCCCGGGGTGTAACCGCCGTTGTAGTTGCTGAGGTTGACCTCGAACTGGTTGGCAGTATCGGTCTGCTCGGCTTCGGTGTGGAACGCATCCAGGGTGCTGGTCCACACGTTCGACGGGCGGAACTGCACGGTGGCCATCACGCCGTCGCGCTCGTTGTTGCCGGTGCGGCGCAGCGCCTTGATGCCGTCGGAGAACACCGTGCCCGGGGCCAGGCCGGGGCGATTGCCTTGGTCGGTCTGCTCGGTGGTCCACGGTTCGTACAGGCCGACCTGGTTTTCCTGGATGGGCATGTCGCTGTGCGCGTAGCCGATCGAGATGCCCAGCGTGTTGTCGAGGAACTGGTCGATGTAGCTGGCGCTGAAGCGGTTGCCGTACGGATCGACGTTGGCGGCCTTGCCCAGCGAGCTCTTCTGGTAGCGGCCGCTGATGGCGATCACGCGCTCGGCGAAGCTCAGCGGGCGCACGGTCTGCATGTCGATGGTGCCCGACAGGCCCTGGCCGACCAGCGCTGCATCCGGGGTCTTGTACACGGTCACGCCGTTGACCAGTTCCGAGGGGTACTGATCGAACTCGACGCTGCGGTTGTCACCGGTGCTGACCACTTCGCGCCCGTTGAGCAGGGTGGTGGCGAAGTCCGGCGACAGACCGCGCACGCTGATCACCTGGGCGCGGCCGGCCACACGCTGGGCGGCCAGACCGGGCAGGCGGCCCAGCGATTCGGCGATGCTCACGTCGGGCAGTTTGCCGATGTCCTCGGCCGAAATCGCTTCGACCACCGAGGTGGCGTCCTGCTTGATCGCGATCGCGTTCTCGATGCCGCGGCGGATGCCCGTGACCTGGACGGTGTCCAGATTGGTTGCCGCCGTGCCGGTCGGTGTGGTGGTGGAACTGGGTTCGGCGGTCTGCGCCGACGCCATCAACGGCGTCAGGGCGACGGCCAGCGCGAGACTCAGCTCGCTGCGCTTGCGGTTCAACATTTTCCCCTCCCAGGCAATGTTGCCAATCGATTTTTTGGTTGCCCGGAGGACCCCGGGAGCGTCATGGCGCGGTGGCCGTTGACTGCGTGGCTATGGTAGGCAGCGCATCGGCTGCGGGAATCACCCTGCATACGTATTCAATGACGTTTGCAGCGTTGGAAGCGATTACAGGCGCGTTATCGCAGTCGCGCTGCTGCGCCACGTTCTGCCATGCAACCGTCGATGGTAGTGCCGGCCGCTGCCCGGCATCCCCGGGATGCCATGCAGATGCAGGAGCCGGCCAGCGGCCGGCACTACACGTCATGGGGCGATGTCGAGGCCACCTCTGATCAGGTCTACAGCGGCGTAAAACGGATCGCCTGGCCGCCACCGGGCGCAAGCACCAGCGCCAGCGCGTCGGCGCTGGTGACCTCGCGGGTTTCGCGCACGAAGGCGAAGGGATTGCTGCGGAAATCGGCGCCGTCGCCATCGCGGTAGATCTCCGCGCGGTAGCGCACACCCGGCTCCAGGAAGCCCAGCGAAACGGGCAGCACGCGGCCGTGTTCGTCGGTGATGCTGCCCAGGAACCAGTCGCGGCTGTGGCGGTCCTTGCGCACGATGGTCACGTAGTCGCCCACCTCGCCGTCGAGCACGCGGGTGTCGTCCCAGTCCACCGCGACGTCTTCGATGAAGCGGAAGGCCTCACGGTGCTGCTCATAGTGCTCGGGCAGGTCGGCGGCCATCTGGATCGGGCTGTAGAGCGTCACGTACAGCGCGAGCTGGCGAGCCAGCGTGCTGGGGATCGCCTGACCGCCGCGGCCCTTCAGGCTCAGGATGCCGGGGGTGTAATCCAGCGGCCCGGACAGCATGCGGGTGAACACCAGGTTGACCTCGTGCTCGGGTGGGTTCGGCGGCTGGCCCCAGGCGTTGTATTCCATGCCACGCGCGCCTTCCCGGCTGATCCAGTTCGGGTAGGTGCGGCGCAGGCCGGTGTCCTTGATCGGCTCGTGCGGATTCACCGAGATATGCCGCTTGGCTGCTTCCTGCACCACCTTGAGGTGATGGCGGGCCATGAACTGGCCGTCGTGCCACTCGCGCCACAGCGGGCCACCGGCCGGGTTGCGGCGGTCGACCTGGCCGTCGTCGCAGACGTAGCCGCTCTTGAACGAATCCACGCCCAGCCGCGCATACAGATCCAGCGCCGCGCCGAGCTGGTCTTCGTAGTGTTCGATCGCGCAGCCGGTTTCATGGTGGCCGATCAGGTGCACGCCCTTCTTCGCGCCGTAAGCCGACAGGGCCTCGATATCGAAGTCCGCGGTGGGCCGGGTGAAATCGAAGGCGTAGCCATTGCCGACCCAGTCACCGTTCCAGCCCGGATTCCAGCCTTCCACCAGTACGCCGCGGAAACCATGCCGGGCGGCGAAGTCAATCACGCGCATGGTCTTGGCCGTGGTCGCGGCGTGCCGTGGGCCGGTGGCCCAGCTCTCCTCATCCAGGTGCATCGACCACCACACGCCCAGGTACTTGGAGGGCTTCACCCAGCTGACGTCGCCCAGCACGTTGGGCTCGTTGAGGTTGAGGATCAGGCTGGACTCAACCAGTCCGCCGGCGGTGTCGCTGATCTGCAGTGTGCGCCACGGGGTATTGAAGGGCAGGCTGCGCCGCACTTTCCAGCCTTCCGCCGAGGGCGACAGCTGCGCGCGCAGGCGCTGGCCCTCGGTGCGGCGCAGCCACATGCCGGCGTAGTCCACCAGCGCCGCTTCGTGGATGGCGACATGCAGGCCATCGCGGCTGCGCAGCGTCATCGGCGTATGTGCCAGCGGCACCTGGTCCAGCGGCGTGCGCTGGTAGAGATACTCGTAGTGAATCGGCTCACCGGCCGGAATCCACCAGGCGGTGGAGGTCGGTGCGATCGCGAACTCGGTCAGCTCATCGTCGATGATCGCCTCGCGCATACCCGGCTGCTCGGGGAAGTGGTAGCGGAAGCCCAGGCCGTCGTCATAGACCCGGAACACCACATCGATGCGACGCTTGGCGCCACTGCGTTCGGCCAGCTGCACGACCACTTCGTTGAAGTGATTGCGGGTAAGCCGGCGCTCGCCCCACGGCTGTTCCCAGGTTTCATCGACGCTGCGCGACTGCTGGCCAAGCACGGCAAGATCACGGTCCAGGCGGCCATCGCGTAGCTGGAAGCCGAGCTTGGAGTTGTCCACCACGGCCTCGCCGAACCGTTCAACCCGGTAGCTGGGGTCCCCGCCGTCCAGTTGCAGTGACACGCGCAGCACCTTGCCGGGCGAGTCGACGCTGGCCACGGTGACCGGCTCGGCAAGGGCGGTGGCGCTGAATGCGCAGAAGATCCAGCCCAGCAGGGGCAGGCGACGACGTGCGTGATGCCCGTCCGTTGGATGCGACAGTGACGGCATTTCCCCTCCCAAGGCGGCCGAAAACACCCTCCGGACTATAGCGACGCGGTCGCGATTGCCGACCGCCCTGGCCATGAATACGTATGCATCTCGATGCAGGCTGCGGCGTGCCGTCTACCATGGGCCCAAGGCACCCTGGGAGGGGGCCGCGAGCGCATTGCCGCGAGGCGGTGCGGACCTACAACGCGAGCAAAGGGGAGGGAGGCAACAGGCGTGAGCCGGTTCGCCACTTCGATGCTGAAGATGATCTGCCTGACCGTTGCCCTCGGGGCGGCGATGGGGTCCACCGCACGTGCGGCCGACCTGGACTTCGACGGCCGCCATACGCGCGCCGAGACCGCCGCCGAAGGTGGCTACCGTCTGCACGCGCCGCAGGGCGAGGTGCGCGTCAGTGCGCAGCCGATGCGCAGCGAAACCGGCAGTGTGCTGTTCGATGCGCTGTTCGGGTTGGCCCAGCAGGAGATGGAGGCCGACCGCGTCGATGCGATCCGCGACCCCGCCTTCAATCACGGCAAGCCGGTTTCTTGTGCCTGCTTCCAGACCGGCGAACGCTGGCCCTACGTGTGGACCCGCGATGTGAGCTTCGCCGCTGATCTGGCGCTGTCGCGTCTGGATCCGGTGCGCACGCGCCAGTCGCAGCAGTTCAAGCTGTCCACCGCGCGCGACGGCCACACCCCCGGTCTGTTCGTGGCACAGGACACCGGCTCCGGCGGCAGCTGGCCGATCAGCAGTGATCGCGTGGTGTGGTTCCTGGCCGCACGCGGGCTGCTGGATGACGCGGCCTTTGCCGACCAGGTCTGGCAGGCACTGCAGGCCACTCTGGCGCAGGATCGCGAGGCGGTGTTCGATGCGCGGGTCGGGCTGTATCGCGGTGAGACCTCTTTCCTGGATTGGCGCGAGCAGACCTACCCGGACTGGACCCGCGAGGATGTGCGCTTCATCGGCGAGTCCTTCGCGCTGTCCACCAACGTGCTGCATTACCAGGCGCTGCGACTGGCCGAGCAGCTGGCACGCCAGCACGGCGACGCGCGCGCCACCACCTACGGCCAATGGGCCGATGCGCTGGCCCGCCAGGTCGACGCACGCTTCTGGCGCGAGGATGCCGGCCAGTACATGAGCTACATCGGCGAGGCGGCGCACCCGGTGCCGTACGCCAAGTACGACCTGCTCGCGCTCTCGCTGGGCGTGCTGGCCGATGTGTTCCCGGCCGATCGCGCACGCCGCGCGCTGGCGAACTACCCGGCCGTGGCCGGTGGCAGCCCGGTCGTCTGGCCGCAGGAAGCGCAGCAGCCGATCTACCACAACCGCGGCATCTGGCCGTTCGTCAGCGCGTACTCGCTGCGCGCGGCGCGCCGGCTGGACGATGCGCCGCGCATCGCCATGGAAATCGAATCGCTGATGCGCGGCACCGCGCTGGCCGGCTCCAACATGGAAAACTACGAGATGCGCACGCTGGCGGTGCATGTCGATGAAGGCGTGCTCAGCGGCCCGGTGGTCAATTCGCCGCGGCAGCTGTGGTCGGTGGCCGGGTACCTCTCGATGGTGCTGGAAGGCGTGTTCGGCGTGGAAGACGATGGCCGCATCGCGCCGAAGCTGCCGGTGTCGCTGGTGCCGACACTGTTCGGTGAGCATGACCGCATCCGCCTGGACGACGGCAAACAGCATTACGTGCTGGTGCGACCGAAGCAGCTTGCCGGCGAGCTGCTGGTGGCGGGTGACATCCAGCGCGATGGCAGCATCACCACGGTGCAGCTGGTGCCGTTGCATGCCACGGGCGCGACGCCATCACCAGCGATCCTGCGTCCCTCGGCGGTGTTCGCCCCGGCCACCCCCGCTGCCCCGGTGCCGCGTGAAACGACGGCAGGCTGGCAGATCACGGTGCCCGCCGGGCACGTGCTGTGGCGCGACGGCCAGACGCTGACGCCCACACGGGGTGTCGCCACGATTGCCAGGGACGGTGCCAGTCACTGCCTGAGCCTGACCCGCCGGGAGGGCACTCTGGAATCGCTGCACAGCCCGATGACCTGCATCGGCCCGCAGCAGGTGCTGGCCGGCGACAGGCACTGGCAGTGGACCGCACCGACCGCCGGCCGCTGGCGTGCACGCCTGCGCTACGACAACCCGAACGGCCCGATCAACACCGGTGTGACCGCAGCGGTGAAGACGCTGGTGCTGCAATGCGAGGGTCAACCGGAGCAGCGCCGCCCCATCGTGATGCCGCACAGCGTGGGCGAACAGGACTCCACGGCGGTTGAATTCGAGCTGCCGGCACGCGCCTGCCGCATCACGTTGGACGAGGGCTTCAACATGAGCGCGTTGACCCACTTCGCGCAGTACAACGGCGGCAAGGGCGGCAGTGAGGGCGTGCTCAATCAGGCCCGCGTGTCCGCGCTGACCCTGATGCCGGTCGCGGCCTCGACGGAGCCGCGCCGATGAGCCGGGCGCCCAAACCAACGCTGTCGTTCTGGCAGATCTGGAACATGTGCTTCGGCTTCCTCGGCATCCAGTTCGGCTTCGCCCTGCAGAACGCCAATGCCAGCCGCATCTTCGAGACGCTCGGCGCGCCGATGGATGCGGTGCCTGGGCTGTGGATCGCCGCGCCATTGACCGGCCTGCTGGTGCAGCCGGTGATCGGCTACCTGTCCGACCGCACCTGGACGCGCTGGGGCCGCCGCCGCCCGTTCTTCATGATCGGTGCGGTGCTGACCACGCTCGCCCTGCTGGTGATGCCGAACTCGCCGACGCTGTGGATCGCCGCGGGTACGCTGTGGGTACTGGATGCCTCGATCAACGTATCGATGGAGCCGTTCCGCGCGTTCGTCGGCGATCAGCTGGCTCCACGGCAACGGCCGACCGGCTTTGCGATGCAGAGCTTCTTCATCGGCATCGGTGCGATCGTCGCCAGCTTCCTGCCTTTCATCCTGGCCCACTTCGGCGTGGCCAACACGGCGGCCGCGGGGCAGGTGCCCGATACCGTGCGCTACGCGTTCTACTTCGGGGCCGCGGTGCTGCTCGCGGCGATCACCTGGACGGTGGTCAGCACCCGGGAATACTCGCCGGCCGAGCTGGCCAGCTTCGATGATGCCGAGCCGTCCGCCGTGCACCAGAGTGCACGCGTGGCCGGACCGCCGCCGTGGGCGCAGATCGGCGGCTGGGTGGCGGTGGGCATCGTGTTGGCCGCTGCCATCGCGGCGCGGCAGGGTGACCGCATGCTGTATGTGCTGGCCGGCCTGTGCATCGCCTATGGCGTGCTGCTGGGGGTGGCGCGCTGTGTGCCGGGGGCGAACATGCTGGCCACCATCGTCGACGACCTGCGTGCGATGCCGCGCACCATGCGTCGCCTGGCCTGGGTGCAGTTCTTTTCGTGGTTCGCGCTGTTCGCGATGTGGATCTACACCACTGCCGCCGTCGCCGGCACCCATTTCGGCTCCACCGATACTGCGTCGGCCGCCTACAACGAGGGGGCCAACTGGGTCGGTGTGCTGTTCGGTGCCTACAACGGCTTCGCGGCGCTGGCCGCATTGCTGATCCCGGTGATGGTGCGCGCACTGGGCCTGCGCTGGAGCCACTTGGTCAATCTGTGGCTGGGCGGCCTGGGACTGATCTCGATGCTGTTCATCCGTGATCCGCACTGGCTGCTGCTGTCCATGGTCGGCGTTGGCTTCGCCTGGGCCTCGATCCTGTCGCTGCCGTATGCGCTGCTGTCCGACAGCGTGCCGGCGGCCAAGATGGGCATCTACATGGGCCTGTTCAATTTCTTCATCGTGATCCCGCAGCTGGTCGCGGCCAGTGCGCTCGGCTTCCTGCTGCGCACCTGGCTGGGCGGCGATCCGATGCACGTGCTCGCCCTCGGGGGCGGCAGCCTGCTGCTGGCCGGTCTATGCGTGCTGTATGTGCCATCCCAACAGGAGGTTGTCTGATGTCGCCGTATTCGTCGTTGTCGCTGGCCCTGTCATTCGCGCTGTCCGCCAGTCCCGCCCTGGCCATCGAACGCCCGGACTATGTCGGCACGCGTGAGCCGTTCGCCAGCCAGGCGGTCTACTTCGTGGTCACCGACCGTTTCGTCAACGGCGATCCGTCCAACGATCACAGCGATCAGGGCGGCGCGCATCCCACCTTCGATATCCCGGTGCCCTGCCCGGACAAGGTGGATGGCAACATCGGCTACCTCGGCGGTGACTTCAAGGGCGTGCTCGACAACGCCGCGTACATCCGCAATCTGGGCTTCGGCGCGGTGTGGATCACCCCGATCATCGACAACCCGGACCAGGCCTTCACCGGCAGCAAGCCGATCAGCTGCACCAGCACGCTGACCGACCGCGGCAAGACCGGCTATCACGGCTACTGGGGCGTCAACTTCTATACGCTCGACGAGCATCTACCGAGCAGGGACCTGGACTTCGCCGCGTTCACCCGCGGCCTGCATGCCGCTGACCTGAAGGTAGTGCTGGATATCGTCGGCAACCATGGCTCGCCCGCGTGGACGATGCCGGTGGCGCAGCCGCAGTTCGGCCAGATATTCGACAAGGGCGGCACGTTGATCGCCGATCACCAGAACCTGCCCCCGCAGCAGTTGGATCCGGTCCATAACCCGCTGCATGCCTTCTACAACAGCATCGGCCCGGTCGACGGTAAGAACGGCTCGATCTTCGATGGCAACCTGGCCGAGCTGTCCGACTTCAACGAGCACAACCCGGCGGTGATGGACTACCTGGTGGGCGCCTACCTGCAGTGGACGGCGCAGGGCGTGGATGCACTTCGCATCGACACCATCGGCTGGCTGCCACACCCGTGGTGGCATGCCTTCGTCAACCGCATCCGTGCCGAGCATCCCGGCATGTTCATGTTCGGCGAAGCGTTTGACTACGACGCCAGCAAGATCGCCGAGCACACCTGGCCGGCCAACGCGAATGTCAGCGTGCTGGACTTTCCGCTGCGTGGCGCACTGTCGTCCGTGTTCGGCAAAGAACAGAAAGGCTTTGAAACCCTGGCCGAGCCGCTGCACCTGCTCGACGGGCCGTATGCGAATCCGTACGAGCTGATGAGCTTCTACGACAACCACGATATGGCCCGGCTGGATGCGAACGATGCCGGGTTCATCGACGCCCACAACTGGCTGTTCACCGCACGCGGCATTCCGGTGATCTATTACGGCTCGGAAACCGGCTTCATGCGCAGCCGCGCCGAGCATGCCGGCAACCGCGCCTACTTCGGCCAGGCGCGCGTCGACGACGCGCGGAACAGCCCGATCTACGCACCGCTGCAGCGCATCGCCAAACTGCGTGAGGCCACACCCGCCCTGCAGCGCGGTCTGCAGGTCAACGAGCGGCTGCAGGGCGATGAAGCGGTGTTCTTCCGCGTGCTGCAGCACGGCGATACCGCCCAGACCGCGCTGGTGCTGCTCAACAAGGGCGACACCGCCCGCACCCTTGAGGTGCGCCGCTATCTGCAGGCCGGGACTTGGCGCGACGCGCTGGGCGGCGCCAACCAGACGGTCAAGGGATCACTGAAGGCCGAGGTGCCTGCGCATGGCGTGCGCGTATTCGTGCTGGATGCCCAGGTCGAACAGGCCGCGCTGCAGGCCCGGTTGAAGGCGGCGGTCGACGATCAGCAGGCACGCACCAAGCGCCTAGCGAAGTAGCCAGATGATGCCCGGCCTGCCGTTCGCGGTGGGCCGGGCACTACAATCGGGCTCGCGATCGCGCAAGGCGATCCTTTCGAGTACGTTCTCCATGTCACGCCTGTCCCTGCGCCCCGCGACGCCCGACGACGCCGAGCGCCTGTTCCACCTGATGCAGTTCTACTACTTCGAGGCGTCGGCCTGGAGCGGAGAAGAAGTTCGTCCTGACGGTCTGTTCGACTGTGACCGGCGCGATGTCGAGGCCTCGCTGCGCGACGATCCACAGTGGGCGCGATTGTTGTTCGTCGACGAGGCACTCGCCGGCTTCGTGCTGGTGGACCGGGTGGAGCGGGACGGGCGCCACTATCCCGAACTGGCCGATCTCTTCGTGCTGCCCAAGTACCGGCGGCAGGGCCTGGCGGCCTACGTGGTCAACGCACTGGTGCGCCCCGGCGAGGGGCAATGGCTGCTCGCAGTGTTCCGCGGCGATGTGGCTGCGCATGCCTACTGGCTGCGGACCCTGCCGCGTCTTGGCCTCCCGCATGTCGAACTGGCCGAGGATGACCCGCGGTTCCACCTCTACCTGATCGGCGGTCCACCGCGCCTGTAGTGCCGGCCGCTGGCCGGCTCCCCACAGCCCCGGCGGTACACTAGCGGCCCCCACCCATACCCCCGCATTCCATGAACGACGCTGCCCCCCAGACCCCGATCGAAACCCTGCTCAAGACGGCGATGGATGGTCAGCTGCCGATCGGCCTGTTCATGAAGACCTTCGTCGCCTCGGAGGTGGTGTTGCTCACCGGCAGCTTGGTGACGCCGGATGGCAGCGGTTTCGATCCGCTGCTGTTCGACAAGCAGGGCGTGTTGCACGTGTCGGTGTTCACCGATATGAGCCGCGTCGGTTTCCACAGCCAGCAGGCCCCGCACACCATCCGCATGCTGATGCTGGAGGTGCTCAAGCGCGTCCCCGGCGGCTACGGCGTGGTGATCAATCCGGGGACCTCGCTGGGCTTTGAAATCTCGCCGTCCGGCGTCAGCGAAATCCTCAAGGACTTCGCCGACGGCCCGCGCTGAAGCTGCGTTTTACGGCAGCGTCACCGTGGTATCTGATCAGCATGGGTAGGGCAGAAATCTGATGGGTTCTCCCTCAAAATACAAACTGCCACGCTGTACGCCAATTCACGCGCATCTTGCTGTTTCACGTCCGCCAACAGGTTCTGTTCAAGAACGCGACCTGCGATAGCCTTGAGGCGGCCTTCATTCCCGGGAATGGCCGCGCCGTATGGATGACTTCCAGCCAGTACAAGCGTGTTGGCCATCTGCAGGGCGAGTGCGTCCCGCGTCCACTGCAAATCCTTAGGCGTGCCGTCAGTCCCATACAGCAAGCTGACATACGTGGCTAGCTGATTGGTGAATGTGTCGATAGGTCTGGGCTGATCCTTGGTGCCGAGCCAGAAACCAGCAAGTACTCCAAGTGCGGTTCCTGCGATCAAACCGAGCAGTAGCGATACTGATTTCATTCCATGGTGCCTCAGCGTGGGGCGATCCACTCACAATGACTGAGCTTTCCGTTCACGTGGCCGCAGCGGTACTGATACTGGCCCCAGTCGTAGGATACGTAGCCTGGATTCGGAGTGTTCGGATGTACGTTAACTTCAGTGCCTGATCCATTGGGCAGGCCCCCGCTTGCAGGAAGCTCATTTCCTTCCGCATCTTTCGAGGTTCCTTCGATAAGTCTCGCTGCGCCAGGTGCAAGCACATTTATCTGCCAGCAGGCCACGTCGCCGTTGTCCATCAGGAGGCAGCCGCCTATCCCGCGGCCGAAAAATGACTCCAGTGCTCGGAACAAGCTGGTGACCAGGTTTCCGTTGATTTGACCGTTGACCCAAGCGGGGTTGGTAGTCGTGTGTCCAATCCTGATGACGCTATCCACAGCCGCCATGTTCTGGAGCGCGTCATTGAAGCTGTTGAAGTATCCACTGTTGTTCTGCGGCTTTACAAATACCCACTCTTTCGACATAGAGACGATTGCATCCAGCTGCAGTTGCTGGCCACGATGAAGTCCGGACGATGACGTTGAGAAGTCACCAGTTCCTTGCATTGTAGAGTGAGTGCTGCTGGGCTTCCTGGACTTCGGGACCACCACAATCCATTGACCCGGATCGTCATCTGCGCGTGGTAGTACGCGCCCCAGATGCATCGGTACCTCGCCGGGCGGCACGTACACTACGCTGGCGAACATGCCTTTGGATGTATTTGGGTTTACCACAAGATAGTTTTCCCAGCCTCTGCGTGGTCCATGAGCAATTTCTGCGGCAGATTCGTACTCATATGGCTGGGTGCAGTTTGAGCACACCACCAGTTGTTGGGCCGACGCGGCCTGATGCGCGCCTGAATAGATGCAGAGGCATAGAATCACCCGAATCAACATCCTCATCGCAAGCTCCTTGGAAGAGAGGTTGCCGAACGAAGGGGCTGCGATCCAAGCTTCCAGTTCAGCCTGCCAATTCATGGGCAAGATGGGCTGTTGTCTTGTGCAAAGACCACGTGCTCCGGCACTGTCATCGTGCCTCGGCGCTTAGCGTGGATTGATCGGATCTTTGCTACAGTTTGTACGGGGTGAAGCAGTGTCTTGGTGTCGGAGTACTGCCTGTTGCCGCAGCAGGCGCCGCAAGCTCTGGTCTGTGCAGTCACAGCGAGGCGAACGCCGAATACCAATCGGGATTTGAGCCGCTTGCTCCGCCATCCTCGGGTCAGTAAGCCGGTTGGCTGGCGGTGCCTTCGACCAGATCGGACAGCGTGGCGCTTTCCGCGATGGAGATTTCCTCCACCTCAAGCGCGTCCCCGGCGGCTACGGCGTGGTGATCAATCCGGGGACATCGCTGGGCTTTGAAATCTCGCCGTCCGGCGTCGGCGAAATCCTCAAGGACTTCGCCGACGGCCCGCGCTGACGCTGCACCTTACTGCAGGGTCACCTTCCGCCGGTTATCCGACGACACCCGGTCGATCAGTTTGTTGTACGGATCGAAGCCCGCTTCATCCGGCTTGCCCTCGACCGTCACCGTGATGGAGGGATTGGCCTCGGTAATGTGGTGGCGCTGCAGGTACAGCACCTTCTGATCGCGCTCCTTGCCCGAGGGTCCATTGGCGAACACACCCACCTCGATCCAGTCGTCCATCGCACCGGCGGTCTCCTTGCCGTCACCGTCGGCATAGCGCTTATCGGCGTGCAGCTTCAAGGTGACGTCGTACGTTCCATCGGCACGCTTCTGCGCGCTCGCGGTCAGGACACGGTTGTCGTAGAAGCTGATTCTCTCGAACAGGTCCGTCACCCGCTGCTGGCGGTCGGCCGGGGTCTCGGCGCGGATGTAGGCGAGCAGTTCGGTGGAGGTGGTGTAGGGCGGTTGCTGGAAGCCCTTGGGTGCTTCTGGACACGTGTGCGCCAGCGACCGGCCAGCCATGACACGCCCACGCAGCCTGCGACCACCAGCAGCCAGCCGGATGCCGTTGGCCCGGCGCTCTGCTTGATCGCGCCCCACCACGCCGGGCCGAACATCGCCCCGATGGCCAGGACGGCGAGTGCCAACAAGGCAAGCAATACCCGTGACACCCAACGCTCGATACCGGCGTCATGCCGGGCAATGCGCAGCGTGACCTCACGGGCGAAGCGCATCGGCGGCCCACTCTGCGGTGCGGAGGCAATGGCCTGGGCGATGCGCAGATAGTCGGCGGCGTCCGGCGCAGCACGCTGGCCACTCAGCGCCGCGCGCAGGCCACGTTCCTGTGCCTGCCATTCCTCGGGGTCGATACGGGGATCATCTGCGGTGCTCATGCGGGCACTCCAATACGGGATTCGAGCAGCTCGCGCAGCCGTTTCCGGCTGCGGAACAGATGGCTCTTGATGGTGCCTTCGGCCAGGTCGGTCAGGATGGCGATCTCGGCGATGGAGATCTCTTCCAGATGATAGAGGGTGAGCAGCGTGCGTTGCAGCGGGGGCAGGGCATTGATCGCCGCGTGCAGGTGGGTGTTGATGTCCTGCTCGCTGGTGCGTGCTTCCAGATCGATGCCATCGCCGATCCGATCAATCAACGCGGTGCCGTCGTCGCTTACGGTGTTCTCCACCAGCGGAATACGGCGCCCTTCCAGGTGGCGCTTGGCGATCGAATAGGCGACCTGTGCCACCCAGGATTTCAACGCGCTTTCGCCGCGATACTGATGCAGCGTCTGATGGATGCGCAGGAAGGCTTCCTGGCACAGCTCGCGGGTGTCGTCGGGGTGGCGGACCATGCGGTCGACCACGCGCCAGCACAGCCCTTGATACGCCTGCACCAGCTGCTCGAACGCCCCGGGCTGCCGCGACAGAATAGCGGCGACCAGTGCCCGGTCGGCGTCCAGACAGTCGGCAGGGGCGGGCGGCGGGGTGCGCATCCCCATAGGGATACGTCGAGTGCGCCATCGGTTGCAACCGTGATCCGTGCAACCCATTCCGCCCTGGCCGTATCTCAGTGGACAAGCCCCTCCTCAATGGAACGAACGCCCCATGGATTACAACCTGATTCTTCCCGTCGTCCTGATCCTCGGCATCGTGTATGCCATCAAGAGCGTGGTCGATGGCCACACGCGCCGCCGGATCGTTGAAGCGCGCGGCTCGGAAGAGCTGGTGCGCTCGCTGCTGGCCGGCGACACCACCAAGCGGCGGCTGGCCTCGCTGCATTGGGGCTGCGTGTTGCTGACCCTGGCGCTGGCCTTCGGCCTGGTCGATCTGCTCGGTATCGACCGGGTCACCCCCGGCGCGATCGCCCTGCTGCTCGGTGCAACCGGGCTGGGCAACGTGGTGTACTTCGTGCTGGATCGTCGCCTGAAGTAAGGCCGCGCGCGCGTCGCTCAGCCGCGCAGCGAGGAGTCCCGCAGCACCTGCTTCACCGCGATGCTCTGGCCTTCCACCGGCTGGCCTTCGATCAGCGCCAGCAGTTTTTCCACCAGCAGGTGACCGGCCTGCTTGGTGTCCTGCTGCACGGTGGACAGCGGTGGGGAGACCGAGGCGGCCAGCGGGATGTCATCGAAGCCGGTGACCGCCACATCCTCGGGCACGCGCAGGCCGTGCTCGCGCAGGGCGCGCATCGCACCGATCGCGATCAGGTCGCTGGCCGCACACAGCCCATCGATACGCTCGCCGCGCGCCAACAGTGCCTGGCAGGCATCGAAGCCGGACTGCTCGGTGGTGATCGCATCGTGCTGCAGGGACGGCTCGGCGGTAAGGCCGCGCGCCTGCATCGCCTCCACGTGGCCGCGGTAGCGCTGCTCGAATTCGGGGTAGTGGCTGGAGGCATGACCGACGAAGGCGATCCGGCGGCAGCCCTGGTCGAGCAGGTGGACGGTGATGTCGAACCCGCCCTGGAAATTGTCGCTGCCGATCGAGACGCCGGGCTGGTCGGGCAGGGACGCGCCCCAGCGCACGAAATGGGTACCTTGTTCGACCAGCCGCTGCAGGCGTTCGCGCGACTCGTGGTAGTCGCCATAGCCCAGCAGGATGATGCCGTCGGCCTTGTTGCTGTCCTCGTAATCGGCCTGCCAGTCGGTGGACAGCTGCTGGAAGGAGACCAGCAGGTCGTAGCCGCGCAGCGCGCAGGCCCGGGTGATCGAGCCGAGCATGGCGTGGAAGAACGGGTTGATCAGCGAATCGTCGTTGGTGGGGTCTTCGAAGAACAGCAGGGCCAGCGTGCCGGCATTGCGCAGGCGCAGGCTGGAGGCGTTCTTGTCGACCTTGTAGTTCAGCTCCCGGGCGATGGCCAGGATCCGCTGGCGGGTCTCGGCATTGACCATCGGGCTGCCACGCAGCGCCCGCGACACCGTCGGCTGGGAGACGCCGGCCAGGTGGGCGATATCGAGGGAGGTGGCTTTGCCGCGGATGGTCATTTCAGCAGGGGGCGAGGCGGTGGAGGGACATCATGCCATGCGCTGCCAGGGCTGGGCCGGGCGGCGGGATGGCCCGGCGGGCCGCGGCCCGGCCGCGTCCGGTGTAACCGCCGTCACCCTTGCGGGGTATGGCTCGAGCAGGTTTCCGGTCGCTGCCGGGCGGAATTCCGACAGGGTCGGGGACGGCGGCGATGATAAGATGGTGCAATCTGGATCCCCCCAATTCTCCCGAGGGTGGCCCGGCAGATCTGCACCCCGCCCGGGGCTGTGATATGACTGCGGCCTGCCCTCGGACAACGGAAGAGCAACCCTATGGCGCGCGGCATCAATAAAGTCATCCTGGTCGGCAACCTCGGCAACGACCCGGACGTGAAGTACACCCAGGGCGGTATGGCGATCACCCGCATCAGCCTGGCCACCACCAGCGTCCGCAAGGACAAGGATGGCAACCAGCAGGAGCGTACCGAATGGCACCGCGTGGTGTTCTTCGGCAAGCTCGGCGAAATCGCCGGTGAATACCTGCGCAAGGGCAGCTCGGTCTACGTCGAAGGCAGCCTGCGTTACGACAAGTACACCGGCCAGGATGGCGTGGAGAAGTACTCCACCGACATCATCGCCGATGAAATGCAGATGCTCGGCGGCCGTGAAGGCGGCGGTGGCGGTGGTGCCGGCGGCGAACGTCCGCAGCGCCAGCAGGCCCCGCGCCAGGAGTACGGCGGTGGTGGCGGTCAGCGCGGCGGCGGTGGTGGTGGCTACGGCCAGCAGCGCCCGCAGCAGCAGGCCCCGCAGCAGTCGGCGCCGCCGATGGACGACTTCGCGGATGACGACATTCCGTTCTGATTTCTGATTTTTACGGGTGTAAATAGAACCCCAGCAAGCCACTGTGCTTGCTGGGGTTTTTCTTTTCTGCACGGGACGTTCTGGTTCCTGCTGGTCTGGCGCCGGTCTTCGATCTCTGGTCGTGGCACGATGGGTCACAACTCAAGGGAGGAGTGACGGCATGCGACTGACGGACCAGGAACTCAAGCACGTGCTCAATGTCGACTGGGGAATGCGGTTCTGGCGCTGGTTCCGCTGGGTCCTGCTGGTCATCCTGGCAGTGGCCGCGACCGGTGGTTACACCGGCCTGATGAAGCAGGCACCCAATGCGTTGCTGATCGCCGGCGCGGTCTATCTGCTGGTCGCCTGGCCGGGGCTCTGCCGCGCGTATGTCTATCGCTCGCTGCGGCGCATGATCGAGGCCGACCCGGAGGCGCGGGAGCAGCTGCGCCAGGCGATGCATCGCCGGCGATGATCGGATGCCTGCTGCGCGGCGGCGCTGTCCTCCCGCAGCCCGGTGAACGCGATTGCGTGGCACGCCGCCCTCCCATCGCACGCACGCGGCGACAGGCATCACGCGCGTTGTGCCCCGCAGCATGCGTTTTCGTGCACCGCGTCTTGCAAAAAAATCAGTTCCTCCTCTATGGTGCAATCGATTGCATTGCCACGGATCGTCAGCGTTTGATACCGGTTGGGAGGCCGGAAGACGGATGTCCATCCATTCGATCAGACCGGCGCCGGTATCGGGGCCGGGGCTCACGCGGCGCGATGCACTGCGCCTGGCGGCCGCCGCGAGCCTTGGTTTGGGTGCTGCGGGCGTGCTGCCGGCGTTTGCCGCGGCCGCGCCGCTCAGGGGCAACCTGAAGCACTCCGTCGCCCGCTGGACCTTTCCGCAGCAGTCGGTCGCGCAACTGTGCAGGATGGTGAAGGAAATCGGGTTCGCTGCCATCGATCTGGTCGGCCCGGAGGACTGGCCCACGCTGAAGGCCCATGGCGTGGACAGCTCGATGTGCAACGGTGCGGAGCTGGGCCTGACCAAGGGCTTTGCCGGCCGCGAGTTCCACGACCAACTGGTGGAGCGCTACACGCGGCACATCGATCTGGTCGCCGATGCCGGCTACCGCAACCTCATCTGCTTCTCCGGCAATCGCAACGGCATGGACCCCGAGGAAGGCATGGCCCATGCCGAAGCGGGGCTCAAGCGCATCCTCCGGCACGCCGAGAAACGCAACGTCGTACTGGTGATGGAGCTGCTGAACTCCAGGGTCGATCATCCCGACTACCTGTGCGACACCTCCGCATGGGGCGTGGCGCTGTGCCAGCGGCTCGGCTCGGACCACTTCGGCCTGCTCTACGACATCTATCACATGCAGATCATGGAGGGCGACATCATCGCCACCATCGGCAGGGATCACGCCTGTTTCAAGCATTACCACACGGCGGGCGTGCCGGGCCGGCACGAGATCGGGGACCAGCAGGAACTCAATTACCCCGCCATCTGTCGCGCGATCCGCGACACCGGTTTCGACGGATATCTGGCGCAGGAATTCATGCCTGCGGCACCGGATCCCGTCGGCTCGCTGCGCGAGGCGATCCGCCTCTGCGACGTCTGAAACGATATCCACCAGGTGAGAGATCCATGGCAGACAATCATTACGACGCGATCGTCGTTGGCTCGGGAATCAGTGGCGGTTGGGCGGCCAAGGAACTGACCGAGAAGGGCCTCAAGGTCCTGATGCTGGAACGCGGCCGCAACATCGAACACGTGAAGGACTACGTCAATGCGATGAAGGAACCGTGGGACTTCCCGCACCGCAACCGACCAACCCAGGCGATGAAGGCCGCCTTCCCGGTGCTGATGCGCGACTACGCGCTGGCCGAGAATCTCCAGGGCATGTGGGCCGACGAACAGGAATCGCCCTACATCGAGACCAAGCGCTTCGACTGGTTCCGCGGCTACCACGTCGGCGGGCGTTCGCTGATGTGGGGCCGGCAGAGCTATCGCTTCTCCGACCTGGATTTTGAGGCGAACCTCAAGGACGGCATCGCCACCGACTGGCCGATCCGGTACGCCGACATCGCACCCTGGTACGACCATGTGGAGAAGTTCGCCGGCATCGCCGGCACCCGCGAAGGTCTGGATGTGCTGCCGGACGGCCAGTTCCTGCCGCCGATTCCGCTCAATATCGTCGAGAAGGACGTGGCCGCGCGGATCAGGAAGGCCTTCGGCGGAACCCGGCACATGATCCACTCGCGCACCGCCAACATCACCCAGCCATTGCCCGAGCAGGGTCGGGTCAACTGCCAGTACCGCAACAAGTGCATTCTTGGCTGTCCCTTCGGTGCGTACTTTTCGACACAGGCGGCGACGCTGCCGGCGGCCATGAAGACGGGCAACCTGACGTTGCGGCCGTTCTCGATCGTCAAGGAAGTGCTCTACGACAAGGACCGCAAGCGTGCGCGCGGGGTGGAGGTCATCGATGCCGAGACGGGGCAGACCTATGAGTACACGGCCAAGGTCATCTTCCTCAATGCGTCCTCCTTCAACTCCACCTGGCTGCTGATGAACTCGGCCACCGATGTGTGGGATGGCGGGCTGGGCGCATCGTCGGGCGAGCTGGGCCACAACGTGATGGACCATCATTTCGGTGCGGGCGCCTCGGGCCGGGTCGAGGGCTATGAGGACAAGTACTACTTCGGCCGTCGTCCCTGCGGCTTCTACATTCCCCGCTTCCGCAACGTGGCTGCGGACAAGCGCCGCTACCTGCGTGGCTTCGGCTACCAGGGCGGTGCCAGCCGCACGGGATGGTCGCGCGAGATCGCCGAGCTGAACATCGGTGCCGACCTGAAGGAGGCGCTGACCGTGCCCGGTGACTGGCGCATCGGCATGACCGGCTTCGGCGAAATGCTGCCGCACCACGACAACACGATCCGCCTGGACGGCGACCGCAAGGACAAGTGGGGACTGCCGGTGCTGGCGATGGATGTCTCCATGCGCGCCAACGAACTGGCCATGCGCCAGGACATGGCCGCCGATGCTGCCGAGATGCTCGAGGCCGCGGGGGTCAAAGACGTGGAGATGCATGACAATGACTACGCGCCAGGCAAGGGCATCCACGAAATGGGGACCGCGCGCATGGGCCGTGACCGCAGGACGTCCGTGCTGAACCAGCACAACCAGGTCTGGGATGCGCCCAACGTCTATGTGACCGACGGTGCCTGCATGACGTCCAGCGCGTGCGTGAATCCTTCGCTGACCTACATGGCGCTGACGGCGCGGGCCGCCGACCATGCCGCACGCGAACTGAAAGCGGGGAATCTCTGATGGATCGTCGCGAACTGCTGAAGATGATCGTCGCCGCCACCGGTGCGGCCATGATCGGTCTGCCCGCGCTCGGTCAGGCACAGGCTCCTGCCGCAGGGGCGAAGACGCGCTTCTCCGACGCGGATGTCGGCACGCTGGACGAGATCGCCGAGACCATCCTGCCGCGGACGACAACGCCGGGGGCGAAAGACGCAGGCTCCGGTGCGTTCATGGCGACGTTCGTCAGCGACTGCTACACCGCCCGGCAGCAGGCGACGTTCCGCGCCGGCCTGGCCGATATCGACAAACGCGCGGGCGGCCGCTTCGTCTCGCTCGCGCCGCAGGCACGCACCGAGCTGCTGCGCGCGCTGGATACAGAGGCCAGGAAACAGGCAGTCGAGGTCACCGAGACCGGTACCGCCGAGGAAGGAGAGCCGATGCCGCATTACTTCACGATGTTCAAGCAGCTGACCATCTTCGGTTTCTTCACCTCCAAGGTCGGCGCAACTGAAGTGCTGCGCTACGTCGCGGTGCCGGGGCGCTACGACGGCGACCTCGCCTATATCCCCGGTACGCCGGCGTGGGGGACCAGCTGATGGAGCGCAACGGAATGATCACGCCTGTGCTGATCGCCGCCGCCGTGCTGGTCGCCGCACCTGCGCTCGCGCAGGCCGGTGCCGATCCCGCGCACGATCCGGCGAAGACCGAGGTATGGACGCCCGTGCCTGCAACGGTGGCCACCCCGCCGGGAAAGGCGCCGTCCGACGCCATCGTGCTGTTCGATGGCAAGGATGTCTCGGCCTGGGAGTCGGAGCAGGGC
The DNA here is from genome assembly GCF_054188265.1 of Stenotrophomonas sp. IS26. Taxonomy (NCBI): domain Bacteria; kingdom Pseudomonadati; phylum Pseudomonadota; class Gammaproteobacteria; order Lysobacterales; family Lysobacteraceae; genus Stenotrophomonas; species Stenotrophomonas sp. IS26. The sequence goes on along the minus strand of NZ_JBSZJV010000003.1, from coordinate 87,031 downwards.
GGACGCGTGCCCTGGCGTGTCGCCGATGGCGCGCTCACGGTGGTTCCGGGCAGCAAGGGCATCCGTACCCGGCAGCGCTTCTGCGACGTCCAGCTGCATGTCGAGTGGCGTACGCCCGTCGAAACCACGGGTTTCGATGGCCAGAACCGGGGCAACAGCGGCATCTTCCTGCAGGAACTGTATGAGCTGCAGGTGCTCGACAGTTACAACAACCCGACCTATGCCAATGGCCAGGCCGGCGCCATCTACAAGCAGGCCATGCCCTTGGTGAACGCCTCGCGCGCGCCGGGCGAGTGGCAGGCCTACGACATCCTCTGGAAGGCACCGCGCTTCTCAGTGGGCGGTGGGCTTGTATCGCCTGCGCGCATCACCGTCCTGCACAACGGCGTGCTGGTGCAGGACGACACCGTGCTGGCGGGCAAGACCGAGTACATCGGCGCGCCCTCGTATTCGCCCCATGCGTGCGCGCCGCTCTCCCTGCAGGAACATGATTCGAAGGTCAGCTACCGCAATATCTGGGTGCGCGAGCTGTAGTGGCACACGGCCGGCGTGGTCGCCGGCCGCTTATTTCGCCAGGTAACTGGCGAGATTGTCGATTTCCTGCTGCGACAGCTGCGAGAAGGGCGGCATCAAGCCGCCGCCCTTGCTGATTTTTTCCTTGATCTGCGCCGGCTGCAACCGCTTGGCGACATCGGTGAGTGCGGGGAACGTCGGCGGAATGCCGGCCCGATTCGCGCCGTGGCAGGCCGTGCAGTGCACGGCATAGAGTTGTGCGCCAGCGGCCGGGTCATCGTTGGACCACGCTGTGGGGGCCAGCACCGTGCCGATCAGCGTCAGGGCCAGCGTCAGGATCTTGTTCAAGTGCGGCTCCTTGGCGGGCTAGCGCGGTGCGCTGGCGGGCAACGTAGCGGTGAGGTGCTGGCGCAGGTAGTCCGCGCCCGTCTTGATGACCTTGGCCGGATCACGAGGTTGGTCGTGCTCGACGATGTACCACTGCACGCCCGCCGCCGCGGCGGCAGGCAGGATCGCGTTCCAGTCCAGCACGCCCTGGCCAACAGCGGCGAAGCCGCCCTCGTCTTCGGCCTGGCCTTTGGGTGCGTTGTCCTTGGCGTGTACCGCGAACACGTGGCCACGGAATTTGCCCAGCATCACCACCGGGTCATGGCCCGCACGGGCTACCCAGGCCAGGTCCAGCTCGGTCTGCAGGTCGGGGCCGGCCGCAGCGAACAGCAGTTCCAGGCCGGTTTTGCCGTTGAAGTCGACCAGCTCGAAGTCATGGTTGTGGTAAGCCAATCGCATCCCCTGGATGTTTGCCTCAGCCGCGATCCGGCCCAGTTCCTGGCCCAGTGCGGTCCAGCCAGCGGCATCGGTCGGCCGATCCTTCTCGTCCAGGTACGGCACCACCAGAGTGGTGTTTCCGATCGAGCGGTTGAAGGCCACCACCCCGGCCAGGTCGCTGCGCAGATCGGCCAGTTGCACGTGGGAGGAAATGGCCTTGATCGAATAGCGGTCCAGCAGTTGCTTGAGTTCGGCGGCGCTGACATTCTGGGTACCGACTGTCTCCACCGCGCCGACGCCCGCGTCATGCACGATCTTCAACTGCTGGTCGAGCGTGCCGGCGTCGCGCAGCGTGTACATCTGCACTGCGATGGGCTGCTGTGGACCGGCCGGGGCGCCTGCGAAGGCGGGCAGGGCAACGAGCAGCAGCAGTGCGAGGGTGGTGGTCCTGCGCGTAGCGATTTTCATCAACACATCCTCCCGGGATTCAACCGATGGTGGTCCAGGCACGGGACCTGGCCGATGCGATCACGCGGTCGACGATCAACGCCGAACGCAGGCCGTCCTCGAAGGTGGGCAGGCCCTGTGGCCGCTCGCCGTCGATGGCGTGGTAGGTGTCGGCGACGAACGCCTCGAAGCAGTGGCCGTAGCCCTGCGCATGGCCGGGCGGCAACACCGACAGCCGGCGTTGTTCGGCACTGCCGGCACCTGGCCCACGCACGAAGGTTTCCTCGCGCTGGTCGGGTCGGCCGATCCACAGCCGTTCGGCGTCCTCTTGGTTGAACGCCACGCTGGTCCGGGCGCCGTCGATCTCGAACCAGAGGCGATTGTGGCGTCCGGCCGAGACCTGGCTGACCGTCAATGACGCCAGCGTGCCTGCGCCGGTCTTGAACATCGCCGCGGCCACATCTTCGCTGGATACGGCCTGCATCGCGCCGCCCGCCGCCGGCGTGGTGAAGCTCTGGCCGGTGAGGGCGCCGCGCTCGGCGAGCACGGTGGCGAATGCCGCACTGACGTCGACGAAGCGCTCGCCACTGACCCATTCCACCAGGTCGCACCAGTGCGAGCCGATGTCGGCGAACACGCGCGACGCGCCGCCCAGCGCCGGGTCCACGCGCCAGTTGTTGCTGGCCGGGTCCAGCAGCCAGTCCTGCAGGTAGCTGCCGTGGATCAGGTGCAGCGGGCCCAGCTCGCCCTGCGCGATGCGTGCGCGCGCCTCGCGCACCACCGGGTGGTAGCGGTAGACGAACGGCACCGTGGCGACCAGCCCGGTCGAGGCGGCCAATGCGGCCAGCGCCTGGGCATCCTCCAGTGTGGTGGCCAGCGGTTTCTCGCAGATCACGTGCTTGCCCGCTTTCAGCGCCGCCTGCGCCATGGCGCGGTGCAGATGGTTTGGCGTGCAGACGTGCACCACGTGGACCTGCGGATCGGTGACCACCTCTTCGATGTCACGATAGGCGCGCGGGACATTCCATGCCTGCGCCACGTCGCGTGCGCGCTGCGGTGACGAGGCGGCCACGCCCCGGATTTCCGCTCCCGCCAGCAGCGCCGCGCGACGATGCACCGCGCCGATCATGCCGGTGCCGATGATGGCGATTCCAAGCGTTGGCATCGGGTGCGGTCCTCAGGGTGTGGAAGGGGCGGCCGCGACCGCCGGCCGGTCGCGGAACAGCAGCAGGAAGGCGATCAGCACGACCAGCGCGACGCCCGCCGGGAACAGCCAGATCTGCTGCCAGTCCGGGCCAGCTGCCGTGGTGTAGTGCTCCACCACCGCGCCGGACAGGAACGTGCCGATCAACATGCCCACGCCGTACGTGGCCAGGGTGATGAACCCCTGCGCGCTGCTGCGCGCGGCGGGGCCGGCATGCGCATCGGTGTAGATCTGGCCGGTGACGAAGAAGAAGTCGTAGCAGATGCCGTGCAGCACGATGCCGATCACCAGCAGGGAGAAGCCGCTGCCTGCATCGCCGAAGGCGAACATCGCATAGCGCACTACCCACGCCGCCATGCCCACCGCCAGCATCGTCTTCACTCCCAGCCGCACGAACAGGAACGGCATGGCCAGCATCAGCAGCACTTCGGAGACCTGGCCCAGCGATTGCAGGCCGGCCGCGCCGCGCACGCCCAGATCGTTGAGGTACGGGTTGGTGAAGTTGTAGTAGAACGCCAGCGGGATGCAGATGGCGATGGAGGCCAGGAAGAACACCAGGTAGGAGCGCGACTTCAGAAGCCGCAGCGAATCCAGCCCCAGGATCTGTCCCAGCCCGGCGTCGCGCTGTTGCGCCAGCGGCGGCGTGTGCGGCAGCGTGAACGCATACAGGCCCAGCGCCAGCGACGCCATCGCCGCCATCCGGAACGTCAGCTCGAGCCGATGCGCCTGTTCCCAGCCCAGCCAGCCGATCAGCACGCCCGCCACGATCCAGCCGACGCTGCCGGCCACCCGCACGAGCGGAAACTGCTTTTCCGGCGACTGCATGTGCCGCATCGCCACACTGTTGGCCAGCGCCAGCGTTGGCATGAACAGCAGCATGTACCCCATGACATAGAAGGAGAAGGTGCTGAAGTCCGTCGCCGTGGACGCCAGCCACATCAGCGCCGCGCCAGCGAGGTGGAGTACCGCGAGGATGCGCTGCGCCGCGAAGTACCGATCCGCGATCAGGCCGACCAGGAAGGGCGCGACGATGGCGCCGATCGATTGGCTGAGGAACGCCGTCGCGACCTGGCTCGCGCTGGCCTGCAACGGCCCCTGCACCAGGTAGGTCCCCAGGGTGACGAACCATGCCCCCCAGATGAAGAACTGCAGAAACATCATCGCGCCCAAGCGCGACATGGTGTGCGTCATGGCTTGCCCTCCCAGGCAGTGATGGCTCAGATCCCCAGCATGCGGCGCAGTGATCCAGGATCGGTGCCGCTGTCGGCAAAGTCGTCGAAGGCGCGCCCGGTCACGCGGATGATGTGGTCGCGGATGAAGGCGGCCCCTTCGCGCGCGCCGTCTTCCGGGTGCTTCAGGCAGCACTCCCACTCCAGCACAGCCCAGCCGGGAAAGTCGTACTGCGCGAATTTCGAGAAGATCGCCTTGAAGTCGATCTGGCCGTCCCCGAGCGAGCGGAACCGCCCAGGACGATCGATCCAGTCCTGGTAACCGCCATACACGCCACTGCGCGCGCTGGCGTGATACTCCGCGTCCTTGACGTGGAAGATGCCGATGCGATCGTGGTAGCGGTCGATGAAACCCAGGTAGTCCATCTGCTGCAGCAGCAGGTGACTGGGGTCGTACAGGATCTTCGCGCGGGGATGGTGGTCCACCACCTTGAGAAAGCGCTCGAACGTTGCGCCGTCATGCAGGTCCTCGCCCGGGTGGATCTCGAAACACAGATCCACGCCGCAGGTGTCGAACGCATCCAGGATCGGACGCCAGCGGCGGCCGAGTTCGGCGAAGGCTTCGTCCACCAACCCCGGCGGTCGTTGCGGCCAGGGATAGAAGTAGGGCCAGGCCAGCGCGCCGGAGAACGTGGCGTGCGCGGTCAGCCCGAGGCGCTGGCTGGCCTTGGCGGCCAGCAGCAGCTGCTCCACCGCCCAGGCCTGGCGGGCTGCGGGATCACCGCGTTTGTCCGGTGGTGCGAATCCGTCGAACAGGCTGTCATAGGCCGGATGGACGGCAACCAGCTGCCCCTGCAGGTGGGTGGACAGCTCGGTGATCTGCAGGCCGTGTGCGCCCAGCATGCCGGTCACATCGTCGCAATACGTCTGGCTGCGCGCAGCTTCGGCCAGATCGAACAGCGCCGGAGCGCTGGTAGGCACTTGTACGCCAGAATAGCCCAGCCCCGCGGCCCATCCGGCCAGCGTGTCCAGCCGATCGAACGGAGGTGTGTCGCCAATGAACTGCGCCAGGAACAGTGCTGGACCCTTGAGCGTTTTCAAGCGGATTCGCCCTCGATGCAATCGATTGCATTATCCTAGCAGGGGCATTCGAAAGAGCTGTTGTGCACTGCACAGCGGAAGGAAGAGGTAACGCCATGGCCACCATCTACGACATCGCAAAGCACGTCGGTGTTTCCGCCGGCACGGTGTCGCGGGCGCTGTCCCGGCCGGAGAAAGTCCTGCCGGCCACGCGCGCGCGCATCGAACAGGCGGCGTCGGCGCTGGGCTATGTCCCCAACACGGTTGCCCGGACACTCAAGACCCAGCGCAGCGGCAAGATCCTGGTCACCGTGCCGGACATCGCCAATCCGTTCTTCGCTCAGATCCTGCAGGGCGCGGAGGACGCGGCGCAGGCCGTTGGCTACGCTGTCCTGCTCGGCGATACCCAGAACCGGCCCGAGCGCGAGGAGCGCTACGCACAGATGCTCCGGCGCAACGAGGCCGATGGCCTGATCGTGCTGGGGCACCGCCTGCCGCCGACGGCGCGCGAGATCGTCCAGCAGCGCGGCGCCGCCGCGCCGGTGGTCAACGGATGCGAATTCGATCCCGCGCTGGGCATCCCCAGCGTCCACATCGACAACGCGGCCGCCGCGCGCGCCGTGATGGAACACCTGTACGGGCTGGGGCACGAGCGGATCGCCGTGGTCGGTGGGCCGCGCGACAATCCTCTGCACCAGCAACGACTGGAAGGCGTCCGGACCGCTGCCAAGGCGCGTGGCCGCCTGCGCCAGTTGAGCGTCGTGCCGGGCGACTTCACCATCGAATCCGGGCACGCGGCCGGGATGTCGCTGTTGACGCGCGCGCCCGTGCCGACGGCGGTGTTCTGTTTCAGCGACCAGATGGCACTGGGCGTCCTGGCGGCCTGCCGGGATCTGGGCATCCGGGTGCCGGGTGATCTGTCCGTCGTCGGCTTCGACGACCTGGCATCGTCGCGTTACCTCACGCCTCCGCTGACGACCATCAGGCAACCGATGCGGGAGATCGGTGCCCGCGCGGTCAACCTGCTGCTCGCCATCATCGAACGTGTCGATGTGCCGCTTCAGCAGACGCTGGATTTTAGTTTGATGCTGCGGGGCTCGACTGCCTCGCCCGGGCGGAGGTGAGGCAGGGTGACATATGGCTGCTGCGACACGGTGGCGCCAGTTGTGTCACGCGCGTGTGGATGGGAGAGAGGGGCAGCGATGCGCGCGGATGGATTCGCCTCAGCCCAGGGTGACCTCCGCCGCCTCGCCAGTCGTGCAGGACGGCGCGATCCACACATCGAACGCACCCGCTTCAGCGCGGCGGATGCCATCCACGCCGGTGAACTCGAGCATCGATTCGTTCAAGAGAAAGGCGACGTCCAGCGACTTCCCACCGGCGAGGGTGATCTTGTCGAAGCCTTTGAGCTCCCGGACTGGCCGCACTCGGCTCGCGACCCGGTCGTGGATGTAGAGTTGCACGACCTCTTCGACGGTCCGCTCGCCGAGATTGCGCACGCGCGCGCTGACGCGGATCGACTCACCCCGCCGAAGCACCGCCGCGTCGACCTGGGTGGGACCGTACTCGACCTTGCCATAGGTCAGGCCATGCCCGAACGGATACAGCGCTTCATGCGGAATCTCCCGCCAGCGCGTCTTGAACTCCTTCATCTCCGGAAGTTCAGGACGGCCGGTGCGTGGATGGTTGTAATAGTAAGGTTGCTGCCCCGACGCGATCGGGAATGACACCGGGAGGCGCCCCGACGGGCTGTAATCACCGAAGAGCACGTCGGCGATGGCATGCCCGGTCTGTGAACCCAGGAACCAGGTGATCAGGACAGCATCGGCGTCGCGCACACCCCCGTGCAGCGCGAGCGCGCGACCATTGCGGACCAAGGCCACCACGGGTGTGCCAGCGGCCGCGACCGCATCGGCCAGCTGTTGCTGGACGGCAGGCAACACGATCTCGATGCGCGATTGCGCCTCGCCGGAGTAGCGCTGCGGCTCGCCCACAGCCAGGATCACCACATCCGCTCGCTGCGCGGCCTGTACGGCCAGTGCCAGACCGCCGTCAATCGCGTCTTCCATGCCGCAGCCGTCGACAATCTCCAGCTGCGTGGCCTCGCCGAGTGCGGCACGCAGGCCGTCTTCAAGAGACACGTAGCGATCGGCGTCGCCGAACAGCGTCCAGCAGCCTTCGATGTTGTCGCGGTCGCGGGCGAACGGTCCGATCAGCGCGATGCGCTGCCCGGTCCTGGCCAGCGGCAGCACGTCGCCAGCATTCTTGAGCATCACGATCGACCGCCGGGCCGACTCGCGCGCCAGGTCCTCATGCCGCGCGAGGCATGCGTCGGAGACATCGTCCATCGCCAGCGAGCGATACGGATTGTCCAGCAGCCCGATGCGCTCCTTGAGTTCCAGCATGCGCCGGACGGCCTGGTCCAAGCGCCACATCGGCACGCTGCCATCGCGGACCAGCGGCGGGAGATGCTGCAGATACAGACCGCTCTGCAGGCTCAGGTCGAGGCCGGCCATGAAGGCTTTCAGTACCGCGTCGCGCATGTCTTCGGCGTAACCATGCGCCACCAGTTCCATCTCCGAGGTGTAATCGGAAATGGTGACACCGTCGAAACGCCACTCGCCGCGCAGCACGTCCGTCAGCAACGGTTTGTTGGCACTGACCGGAACGCCGTTGATATCGTTGAACGCGGTCATGACCCCGCCGACGCCGGCATCGACGGCGGCTTTGAACGGGGGCAAGTGCACATCCCGAAGCGTCTGCGGGGCGATATCGACGGTGTTGTAGTCCAGCCCCGCCAGGCAGGCGCCGTAGGCAACGTAGTGCTTGGCCGTGGCGACCAGCGCATCCTCGCCGCGCAGGTCCTCGCCCTGGAAACCCTGTACGCGCGCGGCGCCGAAGCGGCACGCAAGCAGCGTGTCCTCGCCGGTGCCTTCGGCGCCGCGGCTCCAGCGCTGGTCGCGGGTCACGTCGATGGCCGGTGCGAAGGTCCAGTGGATCGCCGCGGCGGTCGCTTCCACGGCGGTGGCGCGCGCGGTCCGGCGCGCCAGGTCCGGTTCGAAGGTCGCGGTCTCGCCCAGCGGGATCGGAAACACCGTGCCCATGCCATGGATCACGTCGGCGGCAAGGATCAGAGGGATGCCCAAGCGGCTCTCTTCCACCGCCACCCGCTGCAGCGCCACCGCGCCGTTGCGCCCCTTGCCGTTGAACAGGGCGCCGACCCCGCCTTGGCGGATGAGCTCGAGCACCTGCTCGGCGTTCTGTGCATTGGCGACCGGATTGATATCCGGAACGAACGGGCGAACCATGTCGGCCGTGACGTTGAGCTGGCCAACTTTTTCTTCGATGGTCATCTGCGCCATCAGCGCGTCGATACGGGATGTCATTGGAGCCTCATGAAATCGATTACATGGGGCCATGAAACGGGGTTGACCGGTAAACCGCCAGCGGAACGGCGATCAGTTGCAGGGTGCCGTCACCGATTCGGAGGACCTGCGGATGATCACATGGTGGGGAAGCACCTGTTCGCCCTGTGGCAGGCCGGCATCGCCGGTCAGGCAGTCGAGTAGTGCCTGCGTGGCCGTTGCAGCCATCGCCGCCATCGGTTGGTTGGCCACGGTCAGCGGCGGCCAGGCTCGACGGGCAGCGGCGGTGTCATCGAACGCCGCCAGTGAGAGGTCCTGCGGAATCCGCAGGCCTGCTCGATGGGCCACCCAGAGCACACCCAGTGCCATGTCGTCATTGCTGGCCAGCACGGCGCTCGGCGCTGAGGAGGCACCAAGCAGGTCTTCGCCGATGTCGCAGCCCGACTGGAACGAAAAGCGGCCGTAGCGGACGAGCTCGGGGGCGATCGGCAGTCCGGCTCGCGCCATCGCATCTTCGAAACCGGCAAGCCGCTCCCGGCTGTCGCCATGTTCCATGGGACCGGCCAGGAATGCGATCCGCTGGTGGCCGCTGTCGATCAGGTGCGAAGCCAGCTGATCGGCCGCCAACCGGTTGTCGATGCGGACGGTCTGCATGCCGGGCAGCGCCTGCGCGCCGGCCAAGGCAATGGCGGGCATACGCAGCCGCATGAAGGTGTCAGAGTTCGATAACCGTTCGGCGTAGGGCGGGATGAGGATCAGCCCCTCGGCACCGGCCTTGATCGCATCCATCACCAACTGTTCGGCGTCCTCGAGCGTCGCTGAGGTGCCTTCGCAGACGATCAGTTGGGCGCCCGCCATGTGGGTGCTGGCCAGCACGGCGAGCAGGCTGTCGGTCAGGAAAGGCGAGCGGTCGCCGGAATGGATCAGGGCGATACGTGTTCCCGCTGCACCGGCCAAGCGCCGCGCCTGAAGGTTGGGCACATAGCCGGTCGCACGGATGGCCTCCTTCACCCGCGCACGGGTTTCCGCGCCCACCTTGCCGGTGCCATTGATCACATTGGATACCGTCATGGACGACACACCGGTTCGATCGGCAACGGTCTTCAGTGTTGCGGGGCGATGCGGAGGTTGGCCTGGGGCTGGGCGATTGGCCATCGAAACGTCTGCGGGGGAAACAGCGCGTATTGGAACCGGTTTAACGTTAAACCCCGCTGAGCCGGATGAATCATCCCGGGACCCGGACCCCATTCCCGTTGGTGTGATCCACTACCATGGGCCACCCGTCAGGATGCGCCCGCATGTCCATAGTGATCCCCGCGTTGCCCAAGCCGCCCACCGCCCGCATCGCGGCCTGGTTGCTGATGCTGCTGGGCATGTGGCTGACCTTGAAACTCGGGCTCGTGGTCACCCTGCTGTCGGGCCTGCTGGTGTTCCACCTGACCCATCTGCTGGCCTCCACCGTCGAGGGCAAGTTGCCGCCCGGGCGCGCACGGGCCTATTCGGTGATCGTGCTGTCAGCGTTGATCATCGGCGCGCTGACCCTGGCGGCGATCGGCATCGCCTCGTTCTTCCGCAACGAGACCGGTGGGCCGGATGCGCTGTTGATGCGTCTGATGGACATCCTCAACACCTCCCGCCACCAGGTGCCGGACCTGCTGCAGCCCTATATCCCGGAAGACCTGCAGGCGCTGCGCACGGCGATGAACGACTGGGCGGCGACCCACCGCCAGCAGCTCGGTATCGCCGGCACGTCGGCCGTGCAGATCAGCGTGCGGATCCTGATCGGCATGGTGCTGGGTGCGATGATCGCGCTCTACGACGAGCTGCCGCTGCCGAAGATGGGGCCATTGGCGCAGGAGCTGATCGGCCGCACCAGCCGCATGGCCACCGCGTTCCGGCAGGTGGTGTTTGCCCAGGTGAAGATCTCCCTGCTCAATACGCTGTTCACCGCCATCTTCCTGCTCGGGGTGCTGCCGCTGTTCGGTGTGCATCTGCCGCTGTCCAAGACGCTGGTGCTGATCACCTTCCTCGCCGGCCTGCTGCCGGTGGTGGGCAACATCATCTCCAACACGGTCATCACCATCGTCGCGCTGTCGGTGTCGTTCTACGTGGCCGTGGTCGCGCTGCTTTACCTGGTGGTGATCCACAAGCTGGAGTACTTCCTCAACGCGCGCATCGTCGGGGGCGAGATCCAGGCGCGCGCCTGGGAGCTGCTGCTGGCGATGCTGGTGATGGAAGCCGCGTTCGGGCTGCCAGGGTTGGTCGCGGCGCCGGTGTTCTATGCCTACATCAAGCGCGAACTGCTGGATCAGCGCTGGATCTGAACCACCGGCCGCGGCACGCGCTCCGTTGCTCACAGCCCCGCCGCGGTCTATAACGCGGGTGGGTCTTCCACGGAAACGGCACCATGGCGACGAATGGTCCACGAGCGTCAGGCAGCAAGGGCGCGCGCCCGCTCCCTGGCAGCGAACCGCGGTTGCTGTCCGGCGGCAATCCGCAGATTCCCAAAGGTGACGGCGATGGCCGGGTACAGGCCTACATCGCCGCGATGCCGGGCTGGAAGCGTGCGGTGGGCGAACGCCTGGATGCGCTGATCGTGGCGACCGTTCCGGGCGTGAACAAAGCGGTCAAATGGAACTCACCGCTATACGGGATCGAAGGCGACGGCTGGTTCCTGAGCCTGCATTGCTTCACCCGCTACATCAAAGTGGCCTTCTTCCGCGGGCGGGCGTTGCAGCCGATCCCGCCGGTCGCCTCGAAAAGCCAGGACACGCGCTACCTGCATATCGGGGAAGGCGTGCCGCTGGACGAAGCCCAGTTCCGTGCGTGGGTGGAGCAGGCCAGCCGCCTGCCCGGCGAGCGGATGTAAGGGGCAGGCCGCCCTACAGCTTCAGGTTCAACGACACGTAGGCCGCGCGCCCCGGTGCGGGTGAGAACATCGGCTGGTCATCGCCGCCCCAGAAGAAGTTGTCGTACCACGCATACGCGTACTCGCGGCCGGTCAGGTTCTTCACCTGCACATCCACGCTCAGCCGCTCGGACAGCTGATACGACGCGCTGGCATCGAGCACCGCGAAGGCGCCGAACGTGCCCTGCGTGTTGCGCTCTTCAATGTAATAGTCACCCTGCATCCGGCCCTGCAGGCCGAAGGTCCAACGATCGTTGGCGCGGTAGTCCACGCCGATGTTGCTGATGTAGCGCGGCGTGGCGATGACTTCGTTGCCGGCCAGAGCGGTACCGTCGGTGGTGAAGGCGCTGACCACCTTGGCCTGCTGGATGGCGTGCGAGCCCCACAGCGTCCAATGCTCGCCCAGGCGCGTGGTGACCTGCAGGTCGACGCCTTCGCGACGGGTCTGGCCCAGGCCGACCGAGGTGCCGGTGGCGGGCATGTTGGCGACCTCGTCGGTGGCATCCTGGCGCCACACCGCGATGCGCGCCTCGGTGCCGACAGCGGGGGTGAACTTGATGCCTACCTCCTTGCCGGTATTGATCGAGGGCCGGAAGGTCGCCTGGCCGGCGGTGAGGTAGGCCGGTGCGGTGGAGCCGGTCAGTACCTGGAACGTCCTGCCCCAGTTGGCATAGACGTTCAGGGCCGGGGTGATCGCATAGACCACGCTCAGCTTGGGCTGCTCGATCGTGCCGTAGTGCTGCAGCGGGGCGGTGATGCCACCGGGCAGGCGGGTGCTGCCGGAGAAGCGGTCGACGCGGTAGGCCGGCACGATCTTCAGGGCAGGGGTGGGCTGATACACGGCCTGCACGTAAGCACCGAGGTTGTCCAGGGAATAGCGGTCATCGTTCTGGATCCGCGCCGGGGTCGAGAAGTCGGTCGGGACGGCGTGGTTGTAGCGCAGGCGGCGATAGGTGTTGTCCTGATGCTCGGCGTTGAGACCGGCCTCGACGGTGAGCGCAGGCGTGGCCGCCCAGGTCAGCGTGCTGAGCAGGCCGGTCTGTTTCTCGTCCCACTGGCGGCGCTGGCGCGGCGCGTTGCCGGGCACGTAGCCGGTGAAGGTCACCTGCCGATCGTCCTCGTAGCGGTTGTAGTACAGCTTGTTGCTGACATGCACGGTGTCACTCAGCTGCAGGTCCAGATGGGTGCTGAGATGGCGCATGTGGCGGTCGTCGAGATCGTTGGCATTCTTGAGCGCGGATCCGCGGCGGTCAGTGGCCAACTCTTCAGCCGTCATGAAGCCGGGCTCGTCCGCCTCGTGGTGGTACACCCGTGCGATCAGGCCGATGGTGAACAGGTCCTCGCCGCCGCTGTAGAACCACTTGCCGCCGAGCGAGTACTTCTTCGAGCGGTCATGGTCGCGGTAGCCATCGGAGGCCTGTGAGGCCAGGAAGTAGTTCTGGGCGACACCGTCCGCTTCGCGACCGATCGCGACCTGCGCTTCGCGGGTGTTGTAGCTGCCGTAGGTGAGTCGCGCATCGGTGTAGTTGCCGCCCTGGCGGGTGCCGAGGTTGATGTTGCCGCCGATGTTGTGCAGGCCGTAGCGCGGGTCGTTGGTGCCGCGCACGACTTCGATGTAGTCGATGTCCAGCGGGAACACCATGTCGATGAAGCGCTGGTTGCCGCTGTTGACGTTGCTGGGGATGCCGTCGATCAGGATCTTGATGCCGTTGAGGTAGCCCTCGCCATTGAACGCGCGGAAGGTGGCCTTGCCGGATTCCGCGCCCTGGCGGGTTTCGGTCAGCTGCATGCCCGGCATCTGGCCAAGCAGTTCCCAGCTGTTGGAGACGTTCTTCTCATGCACCTGGTCGCCGCCGAGCACATCCACCGAGGTCAGCACGCGGTTCGCGACGAGGGGACGGCGGGAGCCTTCCCGCACGTGCACGCTGCCCAGCGTGATTGCCGCATCGCTGGACTGCGCGCGCGCTTCACCGGCGCACAGGGTCGCCAGCACGGCGGACACCATTGCCTTGGTTCTCATCTCTTTGTGCCTTTCAGTAGCCGTGAGGACAGGGGTAGCGCAAGCCGACAGAAGTCGCTCGCTGAGGGGACGAGGGTGCTAGAAAAAGCAATAATATAACATTGCATTGATGTTCGCTTCCCCTGAGTTCTGCACCCGTCGCGCCATCGATCTGCGCGAGGGCGAAACGATCCACGCGACCGCATTCGAGGCATTGATCCGCGCCGCGATCGCGCGCAACCGGGCAGCGAAGCCCCTTGCCGCTGCAGCGCGTGCGAAGGCAAGCCAGCGCTCTGCCTGAATCATCACGACCTCCTGTACTGGTACACGCCGCGCGATTCGGCAACGATAAAGGGCTGGGCGAGGCGGCAGCGATGCGGCCGGCCCATTCCCCCACGTTTCCAGGATGTGCCTGTGCTGAGTGTGATCGGCTGTTTGCTTGCGTTGTATCTGGTGTGGCGCGTGATCTGGCCGCTGCGGCTGTCGCGTCCGGTGCGGATCGTACTGGGCCTGCTCGTGGTCGCACTGGCGCTGCACCACCGGATCGTGGCCCAGTTCGCCGGGACCATGGCCTCGCCCGAGATTCCCACGGCGATGATCGCGGTGCTTGCGACCGGGTTCACCACGCTGCTGATCAGTGCGGTGTTCGTGCTGGTGCTGGATGCGCTGCTGCTCATCGCGCGTCTGGGCCGGGCGCAGCGCGTGCTGCCGATGCTGCGCGCGGCGTGGCTGCGCCCTGCTGCGGGCACGTTGGCGCTGCTGCTGTCCGCCTACGGCATCTGGCAGGGCATGGCGGTCCCCAAGCCGCGGCAGATCGAGGTCGCCATCGACAGGCTGCCGGCCGCGTTCGACGGCTACCGCGTGCTGCAGCTCACCGACATCCACGCCAGCCGCCTGCTCACCGGTGCCTGGGTGGAGAAAGTGGTCACCCAGAGCAATGCCCTGCATCCGGATCTGGTGGTGATCACCGGGGATCTGATCGACGGCACTGTCAGCGCCCGCGCCAACGATTTCGCGCCTCTGGCCAGTCTGCACGCGCCCGATGGCGTCATCGCGATCACCGGCAATCATGAGTACTACGCGCAGTACGCCGAGTGGATGCAGGCCTTTCGCGGGCAGGGCATGCAGGTGCTGGAGAACACCCACACGCAGGTCCAGCGTGACGGTGCGACGCTGACCATCGCCGGTGTCACCGATCCGGTGGCCGCGCGCTACGGCCTGCCCATGCCGGACCTGACCGCCGCACTGGCCGGCGCGGACCCGCAGGCGCCGGTGATCCTGCTCGACCATCGTCCGGTGGAGGCACGCGCGAATGCCGCGAAGGGCGTCGCGCTGCAGCTCTCCGGCCACACCCACGGCGGCCACATCCTCGGCATGGACCAGCTGGTCAAGCGCGCCAACGGCGGCTTTGTCTCCGGGCGCTATGAGGTGAATGGCATGACCTTGTATGTCAGCAACGGTGCCGGGTTGTGGCCGGGCTTCGCGGCGCGTATCGGCGTGCCGTCCGAGATCACCCTGATCACGCTGCGACCGCGCTGATGGTGTGTGGATACGGTATGCCCGGGGTGGTGCTGCCGGACACCGAGGCCTGGACGGTGCGCGATCCGGTGGGCCGCGATTATCCGATCTGGGTGTCGCTGCCGGCCGGCTACGAGCGGGATACACACCTGCGCTACCCGGTGCTGTATGTCACCGATGCGCTGTACAGCTTTCCACTCGCGCGCAGCGTGCGCAACATGGTGGGGCAGGGCGGTGCGCACCTGGCGCCCTTCATCCTGGTCGGGCTGCCTCCGCAGCAGGGGCTGAGCTCGCAGCAGAGCCGCTCGCGTGATTACACCCCGACCCAGCCCACCCGCAGCCCCGGGGACGACTACACCGATGGCATCACCTACGGCGGCGCTGCGCACTACCGGGATTTCCTGGCGCAGCGTGTGCTGCCACAGGTCCAGGCGCGCTACCGGACCGATCCAGCGCAGCGTGCGTTCGCCGGCCATTCCTACGGCGGTCTGTTCGGCGCCTTCGTGTTGCTGACGCGCCCGGCGATGTTCCAGCGCTACATCCTGTCCAGTCCTTCGCTATGGTTTGATCAGCATGTGATCGAGCGGATCGAGGCGGACTATGCCAGTGCGCATGCGGATCTCGACGCCCGCGTGCTGCTGTCGATCGGCGCACACGAAACCCCGGCGTCCGCTGCGCCCTTCGCCGCCCGCAACGATATGGTCGCGCATACCCGGTCCTTTGCCGACCGCCTGCGCGGGCGCGGGTATCCCGGCCTGCAGCTGGAAACACGCGTGGTGCCGGATGAGGATCACCTCACCGTTTACCCGGCGATGCTCACCCGTGCGCTGTTGGCGCTGTTCCCCACTGGGAGCACGTTCCGGACCGTGTGAAATTTCCGCCAGTGGCTGTGCACGCCTCGGTCACCGGGCAGCGCGGAGGCTGGGCGCACGAGCCCTGACCTGCGGAGATTCCATGACCACTCTGACCCTGCCCGAACTGGCCAAGAAGATGGCCGGCATCGATTTCGCGATGCTGCAGACCCACACCGCCAGCGGCGAGATCGCCGGCCGGCCGATGAGCAACAACGGTGACGTGGACTACGACGGCGACAGTTATTTCTTCGCCTTCGACAATGCTGACATCGTGGCCGAGATCGAACGCGACCCGAAAGTGGCGCTGTCCTTCACCGGCAGCAAATCGCTGCTGGGCAAGCCGCCGTTGTTCGTGGCCGTGGAAGGCCATGCCACGCTCAGCCGCGACCGCGCGACCCTGCAGGCGCATTGGGTCCCGGATCTGGAACGCTGGTTCAAGCAGGGCGTGGATACGCCCGGCATCGTGCTGATCCAGGTCAAGGCGACCCGCATCCACTACTGGTCGGGCGAGGACGACGGCGAGATCCGCCTGTAAACGATGCCTGCCTCGTCGATCAAGATCGGATGCGCAGGCTGGTCGATTCCCAGCCGTTACGCCGCATTGACCGGCGCGGGCGAGAGCATGCTCGCGCGCTACGCAACGCGGTTCCCGGTGGTTGAGATCAACTCCTCTTTCTATCGGCCGCACCAGCAGCGCACGTATGAACGCTGGGCGGCGAGCGTGCCGGCCACGTTCCGGTTCTCGGTGAAGCTGCCCAAGGCCATCTCGCATGAGGCAGCGCTGCGCGGTTGCGGTCCGGCGCTGGAGCGCTTCCTTGAGGAGACGGCCGGCCTGGGCCGCACGCTGGGTGGGCTGCTGCTGCAGCTGCCGCCGAGCCATGCCTTCGATGCGCGGGTGGCGGCCGGCTTCTTCGGCATGCTGCGGCGTCGCACCGATGTGCGCGTGGTCTGCGAGCCACGCCACACCACCTGGTTCACACCGCAGGCCGACGCGATGCTGCAGCGGCATGCGATCGGGCGTGTCGGCGCGGACCCTGCGCGAGTTCCCGAGGCCGCCCAGCCGGGCGGTGACGCCGGATGGCGCTACTGGCGATGGCATGGCGCGCCACGCATGTACTACAGCGACTATGACGACGCAGCACTGCGGGAGTTGGCCAGGACGGTTGCTGCGCGGACAGCAGGTGCGCGCTGGGTGATCTTCGACAACACCGCCCATGGGTTCGCCATCGCCAATGCGTCCCGGCTGCAGGACATCCTGAGCGGCGCTACCCTCCAGGAGCCCGGACATGCCTGAAGGTCCCTCCATCGTCATCCTGCGTGAGGCCGCCGCCAAGTTCCGCGGCAAGACCGTGCGCCTGGCCACCGGCAACAGTTCGTTGGACCTGACCCGCATGGAAGGGCGGCGGGTGGTGGCGCTGCGCAGCTGGGGCAAGCACTTCCTGATCGAGTTCCGCGGCTTCAGCCTGCGCGTGCACATGCTGATGTTCGGCAGCTACCGCATCGATGAGCGCAAGCCGTCGCCACCGCGGGTGTCGCTGCAGTTCGACAACGGCGAGCTCAACATCTATGCCTCGTCGGTGAAGTACATCGAAGGCGCGCTGGAGGACACCTACGACTGGCGCGGGGATGTGATGAACCCGGCCTGGGATCCCGGGCTGGCGCGCAGGAAGCTCAAGCAGCAGCCGGAAACGTTGATCTGCGACGCGCTGCTGGACCAGGATATCTTTGCCGGCGTGGGCAACATCATCAAGAACGAGGTGCTGTTCCGCACGCGTGTGCATCCCGAATCCACGGTCGGCGCGCTGCCACCGCGCAAGCTGGGCGAGATCATCAAACAGGCGCGACAGTACAGCTTCGATTTCCTGGACTGGAAGCAGCAGTTCGTGCTGCGCCAGCACTGGCTGGTCCACACCAAACGGACCTGCCCCCACTGCGGCGGCCCCCTCAGCAAGACCTACCCGGGCACGACCCGGCGGCGGACGTTTTTCTGCCCGGTGTGCCAGGTGCGCCATGGCGCCGCGCCTGCCGGGTGCAAGGCCGCGCCGAACGCACGCAAGGCGTCCCCGAGGCGTTCAGCCAGGTCCTCGCCCATGGCGTAGGATGGGTCCACACGCACGTACGCGCGTCCTGCGCGATCGACACCTGATCGCCTTCGCTCCTTTCTCAGAGTCCTTCATGCCGCCAGCGGAATGAAGGCTCCCGTGTCCCACGGAGCGCTCATGCCGGGCTATACCACCCGCATTCTCACCATCCCGGTCGGCGGTCACGACTTCCGTATCCGCGCGCTCAGCGATCTGCAGCAGTTTTCCGATCCCACCGGACGCGCCCAGCGGGCCGGCATCCACTCCTCGCTGTGGAGCCTGTTCGGTCAGATCTGGCCGGCCGGCCGCGCGCTGGCCGATACCATGAGCCACTTCGATGTGACCGGTAAGCGGATCCTGGAGCTGGGCTGCGGGCTGGGCCTGTCCAGCCTGGTGCTGGCCCATCGCGGCGCGGATGTCGTGGCGACCGACCACCATCCACTGGCCGAATCCTTCCTGGCCTACAACGCCGGCCTCAACGACCTGCCCGCGGTGACCTACCGTGACCTGCCCTGGGAGGTCCCTGACGGTTCGCTGGGGCGCTTCGATCTGATCATCGGCAGCGACATCCTCTACGAACGGGGGCATGCCCATCAGATCGCGGCGATGATGCTGCGGCACGCCAAGCCCGATGCCGAGCTGCTGATCACCGATCCCGGCCGCGGCAACGTGGGGTCGTTCTCGCGTGGCATGGCCCTGCAGGGCTTCGATGTGACCGAGGAACTGGGGCTGTTCGAGGATGAAGGCAATGCGCCGGGCAACGGCCGCCTGCTGAGCTATCGGCGGGGTGCGGTGCGGCCGGCGGCCGTGGCCTGAGCGCAGGCAGGGCGTGTTTCGACACGACCGCTCTGCTGTGACGCGGCGTGCAGATCGACTGGCGTAGGCTGTCGCCGTCCAGATGCGGCCCAGGCGGCCGGGAGTCCCTCGATGCGATCTCGTCCACTGCCGCGCCGCGAAGGCCTGCGTGTTTTCAGGATGCAGGCTTGAGCATGGCCGCCACCGCGCCCACTGCGCGCCCGCAGACGCGCTCGATGATCATCGCCGGTCTCTCCACGGTGGTGGAGTGGTACGACTTCACCCTTTACCTGTATCTGGCCACGGTGCTGTCGCGCGTGTTCTTCGGCGGCGGCGAGAACGCGCTGCTGGCTACCCTGGCCGGGTTTGCGGTGTCGTATCTGATGCGGCCCCTGGGTGCACTGGTCTTCGGCCATCTCGGCGACCGTTTCGGGCGGCGCTACATGCTGCTGGCCTCGATGTTGCTGATGACCGTGGCGATGCTCGCCACCGCGCTGCTGCCCACCTTCGAGAGCATCGGCGCCGCTGCCGGTGTGCTGCTGTTGCTGCTGCGCTGCCTGATGGCGTTCTCGGTGGGCGGCGAGTACACGGGCGTGGTCGCCTATCTGCTGGAAACCGCACCCGTGCGCAGGCGCGGGCTGGTGACCTCATTGGCGTCGGCCGCGAGCGAAGTGGGGGCCCTGCTGGCGGTGGCGTTGTCAGCGCTGACCGTCGCGCTGCTGAGCACGGCGCAGCTGGATGGCTGGGGCTGGCGGATTCCGTTTTTCGTCGGGGCGGCGCTGGCCGGTGCGATCCTGCTGGCGCGCTCGACCATGCACGAGTCGCCCGAGTTCGAGCGGCAGCAAGCCGAGGGTACCGTGCCGACGTCGCCGATCCGCGATACCTGGCGGCACCACAAGCCCGCGATTGCGCGCACGTTTGCGATCTCCGCACTGGGCTCGATCACTTATTACGTCGGCATTACCTATGTGCCCGCGTTCCTCGGTTCGGTGGGGCAGGTGAGTGAGTCGGAGGCGTTGTGGCTGTCCACGGTCGCGGCGGTGGCAGTGATCGTGGTGACACCACTGGCCGGTGCGCTGTCCGACCGGATCGGGCGTCGCCCGGTGTTGATCGCGTTGGCCGGGCTGTCGGCGCTGCTGCCGTTGACCATGTTCTCGGTGATGGCCGGGGGCAGCACCGTGGCGATCGGGCTGGCGGCGGTGGTGCTGGCGTGTCTGGCCGGTGGGGTGAGTGCGGTGGCGGCCCCTGCCACGGCCGAGCAGTTCCCCGGCGAAGGGCGCCTCAGCGGGCTGGCACTGGGCGTCACCATGGCCACGGCGTTCTTCGGTGGCGCGACGCCGTTGCTGGCCGAACTGCTGGTGCGGCATACCGGCTGGTCGTCGGCCCCCGGGGCGATGATCGCCGTGGTGGCAGTACTGGTGCTGCCGGTGATGTGGACGCTGCGCGAGACGCGACCCAGGTAGTGCCGGCCGCTGGCCGGCTCCACGCAATGCCGGGTCTTCGAGGAGCCGGCCAGCGGCCGGCACTACCGGTATACGGTGGGTTGCACAAAACAGAACAGGCCGCCCGAAGGCGACCCGTTCGTTCAACACAGCGATGTCGTCGGGCCTCAGTACTTCCAGCGCAGGCTCACCGCAACAAAGCGCGGCTCGCCGTAGTTGTTGTAGTCCAGGTTGGCCCAGTAGGTCTTGTCCAGCGCGTTGCGCACGCTCAAGGTCGCCGTCCAGCTGTCGCTGATGCGGTAGTTGGCGTTGAACTGCACCAGCGCATACGCCGGCTGGTTCACCGTCACCGTGCCGCCGAGCGGATAGGGGATGTTGTAGCCCTGCACCTTGCTCTGCCACTGCACGCCCGCACCCACGCTCAGGCGCTCCAGCGCGCCGCGCAGCCGCACCTGGGTGTTGAGCTGCAGCAGATCTTCGGCCGGGTTGGCATACAGCAGATCGGTAGCCGCGCGGGTCACCTTGACGTGGGTGAAGCCGGCATTGACGGTCCAGCCCGGCAGGATCTCGCCGTTGACGTCCACTTCCCAGCCGCGTGCCTTGGTGCCATTGATGCCGATGTAGGCCGAGCTGCCATCGCTGAGCGAGCGCTCCGGCACGCTCGTGTCGAGCACCGCGTAGTTGTCCTGCTTGGCCTCGAACACCGCGGCATTGGCGGTCAGGCGGCCGTCGAACCACTGCGACTTGATGCCCGCTTCCAGATTCGAACCTTCCACCGGCGCCAGCAGGTTTTCGTTGCGGTCCTTGAAGTTCTGCGGGTTGAAGATTTCGGTGTAGCTCGCGTACGCCGCCACCTGCGGAGTAATGTCGTATACCAGGCCTACATAGGGCGTGACTTCATCGGTCACTTTGTACGCGCCGCTCGTACCGGTATACGCACCGGCCGCGTTGTAGGAGCGGGACAGCGTTTCCCAGCGGCTCAGGCGCGCACCGGCGATCAGCGCCAGTGGATCGGCCAGGCGCAGGCGGGTAGCGACGTAGACGCCGCTCTGCGTGGTCTTGGCGACGCGGCGTGCGCCGGTACGTGCGTAGGTCACTTCGGAGATGTCGCCATCCCAGGCGCGGATATCCGGGATGTAGTAGCAGCGCTCGGTCCCGCAACGTGCCCAGTCGGTGGGATAGCGCAGCGCGATGGTGTTGGTGGTGCCTTCCAGATCCGCCCACTGCCCCCCCACGGTCAGGTCGTGCTCGCGGCCGAACAGGGAGAACGTGCCGCTCAGGTAGGCATCCACGTTGCGGCGGGTGTCTTCGGAATCGCCGGCGGCGGTGCGCAGGAAGATGCCCGCACCGGTGGCCGGATCCGGGTAGCCACTGCCGTACACGCGCACGTTCTGCACGTTACCCTGGGTGTAGGCGGTGTTGATCTTCAGCAGCCAGTTCTCACCGAAGCGCTGCTCCAGGTTGGCGAAGGCGGTGCTGGTCTCGCGCTGCCAGTAGCTCCACTTCGGCGCGACGTTGGTCGAGCGCGGCAGATGGGCGAAGTCGCCCTGGCTGTTGAAGAACGGCACGGTGCCCCAGGTCGAGCCGACCGGATTGTTGTCCTGGGTCTGGTATCCCACGGTCAGCGTGGTGCTGTCGGTCAGGTCACCTTCCAGCACGGCCATGCCGGCCATCTTGTTCTCGTGGTAGCGGTCGTAATACAGATCGCGGTCGGTGTAGGCGGCAACCACGCGGCTGCGGAAACGGCCGTCAGCGGTCAACGGCGCGGTCACGTCGGCTTCCATGCGCTGGTAGTCCCAGCTGCCGGCGCTCACCGCGAAGGAGGCATCGAATTCCTTGCCCGGGCGCTTGCGCAGCAGGTTGACCGTGGCCGATGGCACACCGGCGCCGCTGAGCAGGCCGTTGGCGCCGCGGATCACTTCGACCCGATCGTAGAACGCGGTGTCATATTCCTGGTTGGTCGAGCCACTGTAGGTGGGGATGCCATCGACCTGGAAATCGGTGATGGGAAAACCGCGCGCGTAATACAGCGGGCGCTGGGTGTCGTAGAAGGAGACGCTCACGCCGGTGACGTTGCGCATGACGTCGTTGATGCTGAACAGCGATTCGTCCTGCAGGCGCTGAAGGCCGATCGAGGTCGCCGACTGTGGGGTTTCCTGCAGGCTGATCGGTAGCCGCGTGGTGCTCGAGGGCATCGCGCGCGCACCCACCACACTGACCTTGTCCAGCGTCTTGGCATCGGCATTGCTGCTGGCGTCTGCCGGCGCATCGGCGAAGGCCTGCGGGGCGGTCAGCACCAGCACGGAAAGCAGGGCCAGGCCCAGCGGGGCACGGCGGGGAAGGCGAAGCGAAGCAGCGCAGGCGTACATGCGGGTCTCGTGATGATCTGGGGGCGTGGCCGGGCCCCAAGCCCGGCGGGGTGCAAATGTAAAGCGTTCTCATTCGCTTTACAAATACTGAACATTCAGATTGTCCAGGCCCCCAGAACGCAACCGGCCACCGCAAGGGTGGCCGGAGGGAAACCGTGGCGGAGGCGCGAAGGCCCCGCCGGTGCAGGCTTACAGCGCCTGCAGTTCTTCGTTGGCGTTGCGCTTGGCCTCGGCCGGCTTGGCGGCCGGCGGCGGGGTCAGCATCACCGCCGGGCTGGTCTCGACCGGCACCTCCAGGTACGGCAGCTTCAGGGTCTCGCTGGTCAGGCGGCGGATCTCATTGGTCAGCGCCGGGCTGTCGTTGAGCTTGCGGCCATACGACGGGACGATCTGCTTCAGGCGCGCTTCCCAGCCCGCCGCCATCTGCTCGGGGAAGGCTTTCTTGAGCAGGTCCAGCATGATCGGCGGCGAGGTCGAGGCACCCGGCGAGGCGCCGAGCAGGGCGGCCAGGGTGTGGTCCTGGTCGGTCACGATCTCGGTACCGAACTGCAGGATCGCGCCCTTTTCCGGGTCCTTCTTGATGATCTGCACGCGCTGGCCGGCGGTGACCAGCTTCCAGTCCTCGCGCTTGGCGTGGGGGAAGTACTTGACCAGTTCGGCCTGGCGGTCGTCATCGTTCAGACGTGCCTGGCCCATCAGGTACTTCACCAGGTCCAGATTCTCCAGGCCCACGTCCATCATGCCGGCTACGTTGTTGTGGTTGACCGAGGAATACAGGTCGAACCACGAGCCGTGCTTGAGGAACTTGGTGCTGTACAGCGCGAACGGCCCGAACAGCACCACCGGCTTGCCATCCAGCTTGCGCGCATCCAGATGCGGCACCGACATCGGCGGCGAGCCGGTTTCAGCCATGCCGTAGGCTTTGACCGAATGCCGGTTGGCGATCGCCGGGTCCTGGAAGGCCAGGAACTGGCCACCGACCGGGAAGCCGGCGTAGTTCTTCGATTCCGGAATGCCCGACAGCTGCAGCAGCTTGAGCGCGGCGCCACCGGCACCGATGAACACGAAACGCGACTTGACCGTGGTCTCGTTGTCGGACTTCAGGTCCTTGACGGTCACGTTCCAGCTCTTGTCATCGTTCTGGCGCAGCGCGCGCACTTCATGGTTGAGGTGCAGTTTGAAGTTCGGGCTGCGTTCCAGGCCCGCGGTCAGCTGGCGGGTGATCACGCCGAAGTTCACGTCGGTGCCCAGCGGCATCCAGGTGGCGGCGACCTTCTGCTTCGGGTCGCGGCCTTCCATCAACAGCGGCGCCCACTGCGTGATCTGCGCGGGATCCTCGGAGTACTGCATGCCGTAGAACAGCGGGTTCTTGACCAGCGCCTGCTGACGCTTGTGCAGGTAGGCGATGTTCTCATCACCCCAGACGAAGCTCATGTGCGGGGTCGGGTTGATGAAATCGCTGGGCTGGCTCAGGCGGCCTTCGCGGATCTGGTGCGACCAGAACTGGCGCGAGATCTCGAACTGCTCGGCGATGCCGACCGCACGCTTGGTCTCGATGCTGCCGTCGGGCAGTTCCGGGGTGTAGTTCAGCTCGGCGAACGCGGAATGACCGGTGCCGGCGTTGTTCCAACCGTCCGAGCTTTCCAGCGCAACCCCGTCCAGGCGCTCATAGACCTGGATGTTCCAGTCTGGCTGCAGCTCCTGCAGGAAGGTGGCGAGCGTGATGCTCATGATGCCGCCGCCGACCAGGACGACGTCGACCGGCTTGTCGTTGCCGGCAGCCGGGACCGAACGCTGATGCAGCGGCCAGTACAGGAACAGTGCCGCTGCCAACAGCAACACCACGAGCAGGCCGAGGACGACCTTCGCTAGTTTTTTCATGGGGATCTCAGGTAGGGAGACATGGGAAGGATGCCGCCGCTGCCGGGAACGCCCGTGAAGACGGGCGTCACAGCGGTACCTTGGGAGCGATTTTAGCCCTTTCCGGTACGGATTTGGTGCAACGCAGCATCCGGTGGGTGTGCCGGGCCGGGTCAGTCGCTGGCCAAAGTGAAGTATTCGAGGAGGAAATAGCCGGCTTGATAGACCAGTGCCAGCACGGCCAGAGCCAGATGGGCGCGGCGCTGGCGCAGGGCCATGCCCAGCCCGGCAATGACCAGCATCACCACCGTGTGGACCCAGTAGGCGTCGCCGAGCATCTGCCAGCGGCTGTGTCCCTTGATGGCGGTATCGACCAGATCCAGCAGCGTGACCAGCGCCAGCATTCCGAAGAAGCCACCGCGCCGCTGAAGCAGATAGTTCTCATAGCTGCCGAACTCGCGCACATCGTCCGGAAACAGCAGGACGCAGAGCAGGTACCACGCGGCGCAGTAGGCGATCACGAACAGATACAGCTCGAAGGTCCACTGCCGGACCTCGCCCAGCCGGAACTCCCACCACCAGAAGGTCACCACCGAGATCAGCGCCCAGACCACCCAGCACAGGTGGATCCACGACCAGCCGCGGCGCTGGGGGTGCTCGATGATCCCCGCCAGCCCGCGCAGCAAGGTGGTGATGCTCAGGCCGAGGATGATGCTGAGCACCACGCGGATGTGCAGGTAGACCGGATCGGTGTCCATCGACGTGCCCGCGGCTGGAATGCGCCGATGCTGCAACGGGGCGGGTCGTCAGGTCGTGTAGGGCGGCTCTACCGGTCGGGGCTTACCGCTTCTTGCGCACCAGCGTCGCCGAGGCCGCCAGCACCGCCCGGGTCAGCAGCGCCATCGTCTGCACATCGCCCTTCCAGTGCTGCCAGTACAGCGGCACGTCTTCCCAGGCGCGCTGTTTCATGTGCACCAGCCGGCCAGCCTCCAGGTGGCGTTTGACCAGCGGCAGCGGGTTCATGGTCCAGCCCAGCCCACCGAGGTTGGCCTGGACGAATGCGCGGGTGGAGGGGATCCACCAGGTCGGCGCGGTCAGCGGCAGGTCGTTGCCGGCCAGGCGGCGGGCGAACCGGGCCTGCATGTCGTCCTTGCGGTTGAACACCAGCACCGGGGCCTGGGCCAGCGACTGCGCGTTGACGCCCTTGGCGAAGTGCTGCTCATGGAAGGCCGGGGTGCAGGTGGCGGCGTAGCGGATGCTGCCCAGCGCATGGATCTGGCAACCCTGCACGGGCTCATCCAGCGTGGTCACCGCGCCCAGCACGGCCCCTTGCCGGAGCAGGGCCACGGTGTGGTCCTGGTCTTCCGAGCGCAGGTCCAGCGTGGTGCCGGTCTGCCGTGCGAACTGCAGGGCGGCCTCGGGGAACCAGGTTTCCAGGCTGTCGTGGTTGACCGCCACCGGAATGCTGGCGTGGGGCAGGTCCTCATCGGCGATGCCCATCCGGTGCAGGGCATCGTGCTCGAGCAGGGCGGTCTGCTCGGCCAGCTGCACCAGCACCTGGCCTTCGGTGGTGGCCACCGCCGGCGAAGAGCGTTTGACCAGCAGGCGGCCGACGCGGTCCTCCAGCGCCTTGACCCGCTGGGAGACTGCCGAGGCGGTGACATTGAGCGACTGCGCGGCACGGTCGAAGCTGCCTTCGCGGATCACCGCCGCCAGGGCGCGGAGCTGGGCATGGTCGATGCGCATGATCTTAAGTTCCGCTAAAGATGGTTAAGTAAGTTTAGCTCTACTTTTTAATGTTGCGGCGCGACAATACGCGCCATCCGGTGCTGTACGCCTTGGCGAGGCACCGCCCCCCAGCAAGACACAGGTGGTATCCCATGTTTTCCATCCTTTCCGGCGGCGCCGGGCTGAGCGCGTGGCTCAGTGGTGCCGCAACCGGCATCGGCCTGTTCGCGGTGGTCGGCGCGCAGAGCGCGTTCATCCTGCGCCAGGGCATCCTGCGCAAGCACATCATTCCGGTGGTGGCGACCTGCGCGGCCATCGATGGCATCTTCATCTTCGCCAGCGTGGCGGGCCTGCGCACGCTGACCCAGGCGCTGCCGTGGCTCACCACCGTGGTCCTGTGGGGCGGTGTCGCCTTCCTGGCCTGGTACGCCTGGCAGTCGGCGCGGCGCGCGCTGGCCGGTGGCGGTGGCATGCACGTGGACGACGGCGACAGCACCTCCCGCCGCGCGGTGCTGATCTCGGCGGTCGGGTTCTCGCTGATCAACCCGCATTTCTGGCTGGACATGATGGTCATCGGCGGCATCGCCGAGAACTTCGGCAACGCGCGCATGGCGTTCGCGGCCGGCGTGTTCACCGCCAGCTGCCTGTGGCTGACCGCCCAGGGCCTGGGCGCGCGCCTGCTGGCCCCGCTGTTCACCAAGCCCAAAACCTGGCGCATCCTCGACGGCACCATCGCGGTGATCCTGTCGATCCTGGCGCTCAGCCTCGCGTTCCGCGGCATGCATTGAACTCTCTCCTCGATGCAGGTCCTGGAAATGGCACCGTTCGCGGTGCCATTTTTTTTGCCGCCTGCAGGATTATCCCTATGGTTGACCGGTTGGGCTTCCGCCTAGAATCGCGATCCCGGACATGAGGTCCAATGCAGCAGGGGAAAGGATGAAACACCTTCAAGGGTTGGGGTTGCTGGTGTTGCTGGCCATCACGGGCCAGGCCGGCGCGGTGGATCTGGAGCGCTACCTGCGCCGGGATGCCTTCACCGATATCAAGATTTCGCCGAACGGCGACTACTACGCGGCGACCGTGCCGATGGAAGATCGCACCGCCCTGGCGATTCTGCGCAGAAATGGGGGTGAGGTGGTGGGCTCGTTCGTGCCACCCAGGAACAATCACGCCAACCATTTCGACTGGGTCAGTGGAGAGCGCGTGCTGATCGGCCTGGCCGAAAAGCATGGTTCTCTGGACCAGCCGCGGATGACCGGTGAGCTGTATGCCATGAACGCCAACGGCGGGCGCGGCGAACTGCTGGTCGGCTACCGCGTGCAGGGAAACGGCCCGGGTACCCGCATCCAGCAGAAAAAAGTGGAGGCCGTGGCGGCGTTCCTCGCTGATGACCTGCCTGCGGACGACCGCAACGTGCTGGTCACGATCTGGCCGTTCAACGATGACCCGTTCACCCGTGCCGATCGGCTCGATGTCACCACCGGCCGCCGTCAGACCGTGGCGCGCTCGCCCGTGCGTCGCGCCGATTTCGTCACCGACAACCAGGGCCAGGTACGTTTCGCGCACGGCGCGGGAGCCGACAACGTCAACAAGCTGTATTACCGCGAAGGGTCGGGCACGACCTGGAAGCTCGTCAACGATGAAGCACTGAACGGGCGTATCGAAACGGCGATTGGTTTTTCCGAAGATGGTCGGCTGGCGTACTTCAATACCGAGATGCCGCAGGGGCCCGATGCCATCGTGTCCTGGGACCCGGTGACCGACGAGCGCAAGCTCGTGCTCCGCGATCCCGTGGTGGATGTGCACAAGTACATCTACCGGCCGGGCACATCCATCCCGGTGGGGGCGCTGTACCTGGGTGACACGCCGCGCACCCGCTTCTTCGACGAAAAGGGCCCCGATGCCCGTCTGTATCGCAGCCTGGAGGCCGCATTTGGTGGTGATGCGGTGTTCATCACTTCCAGCACCCGTGATGGCAGGCAGCTGATGGTCGAGGCGTGGTCGGGGCGCAACCCGGGCGACTTCTACATCTTCGACAATGAGGCAAAGAAGGCCGACCACGTCATCAGCCGCAGCAGCTGGATCGACCCGGCCGCGACTGCCGTGGTGCGTCCGGTGGCTCTCAAGGCGCGTGATGGGCTTGCCCTGCACGGCTACCTGACGGTGCCGGGTAAAGGCAATGCCAACAGGCAGCCGATGGTGGTGATCCCGCACGGGGGGCCTTACGGTCCGTTCGATACCGGCGGCTACGACCCGGTCAGCCAGATGCTCGCTGACGCGGGTTATGCAGTGCTGCAGATCAACTTCCGTGGATCGGGCAATTACGGGCGCGCGCATCGGTCTGCTGGCGCCCGCGAGTGGGGCGGCACCATGCAGGACGATCTCACCGATGCAACCCGCTGGGCCATCAGCGAGGGAATTGCCGATGCCTCGCGGATCTGCATCTATGGCGCCAGTTATGGCGGCTACGCGGCGATGATGGGCGCTGCGAAGGAGCCCGGTCTGTACCGTTGTGCGGCCGGGTATGTCGGTGTCTATGACCTGCCGATCATGTTCACCACCGGCGACATCCAGCGGCGTGGTTCTGGTGAAAACTATCTCAAGGAATGGATCGGTGACCGGCAGCAACTGGCTGCCGTATCGCCGGTGAATCTGGCCGACCGCATCAAGGTGCCGGTATTCCTCGCTGCCGGTGGCGAAGACGAACGCGCCCCGATCCAGCACACCAGGCGGATGGAGGCGGCGTTGAGGAAAGCCGGCGTGCCGGTGGAGGCGCTGTACTACCCTACCGAAGGCCACGGCTTCTACACCGATCCGCATCGCCGTGAGTACTACACCAAGCTGCTGGCGTTCCTGTCGCGCCACATCGGAGGGCAGGCGGCCAACGCCGTGCAGCCCTGACCGCATCGTTGGGCTTAAGAAGACAACGGCACCGTGAGGTGCCGTTGTTGTGTGTGGGGAGGGCTGAACGCGGCAGATTGCAAGTTGTTGCATGGTGCCCGGGCGCGACCCTGCGGGATGCTGGGCAGCTCTCCCTTCGGGTCTTCCCAGCATGCGGCGCTACCTCTCCTCAACGTCCCACCTGCGGCCTTTTTCGTGCTGGTCAGCGCGTTTGCTGCTTGTTCTGTTTTGCAATCCCTCCCGTGCGACCGACATCGATGACGGTCTGCAGTTGACGGTGGATCAGGCGCTCATGATCGCAGTGCTCTCCGGCGAGGTGGACGAGAGGGCGATCCGGTTGCACGGGTTGATGCGGCGCAGCGAGCCCGTGGGGCCATTGAGCGAGCCCGACGCCGCGGTACTTCATCACACCGTCCAGTTACTGACAATGGGCAAGCTGATGACCGAAAATGTTGTCGCATTTGCGTACGGCAACCGGCTTGAGGGCACAGCGGCAGGTCGTCTACTGGCGGCATCGCCAGCATGGGGATTCGCCGGCGATGGCGCTCGTTGCCTGGCACAGGACGTCCGGCGCGAGCCTGTTGATGGCGCACCTGCCGCCGCCGCATCCACCGATAGGGTGGGCTATCGCGTCCAGTACGTTTGCATCGCACCACATATGCACAAGAGTCGTGCGCTTGCACAGCTGATGACGGCTGTCGTGCAGGGACAGGCCGTACCATCGGTAGATGCACTGGAGCGGTCGATGTTGGCCGGCGAGCGCCGCGACGCGACCCGGCCTTGGTCTATCAGCGGCAGTCTCTCCTTGTCCAGCGATGCACACGGACGTAACTGGACGAGCAGTGGTGCCGTCGTGGGCGAACAACTGCTGGCGGAAATGGAGGTGCCGCCGACTGTGTGGATGCCGATGCCGGTGTCGCAGGCCGAATCGGTGCGCATGGCGGTGCGGGAACTGATGCAGCGCATGCAGGTTGCCGGAGAAGCGTCGGCAGACCTGCAGGATGCGATCGCCGCGCACCTCCTGCTGAGCTTTCCGGAAGTGTTGTGGGGTGCCGTGCGCGAGGACGTCACCGGGTTCGCGCGCGCAGTTGCCCGCCGCGCGGCCACGGCCGAATGTCGGGTGCAGGAGGTGCAGCAGGGGGAGGACCGGTATGAAGCGCACACCGTTCGCCTGGCGCAGGCAGCCTTGACATGCACGTTGCCCGCGCTGGAGTGGACGCTTGCACCTCTCGATGCCCACGGTAGTGATGCGACCGCCTTGGCGACACGCTATCGCCAGTTCCTTCAGCGCGCGGCGGAAACGATTGCCACGTCACCTGCCCATGTGGCCGCAACTGCAGTGGACCTTCAGCAGGTGCCCGGACCGAATGGCGACGCATGGCACGCCGAGCCAGGTGCTTTGCCCAAGCTGCTGCTGGAGGGCATCCTGCCCGCGCCGTTGGTGAAAGAACTCGGCGGCCTGGCCCTGAACGCAGATGCGCTCCATCCGGATATGCGTTTCGAGCATCTTGATGGGCGCAATCTGGACGAGTCTGGACGCGTGCTTGTGCGCCGTTTCCTTTATCAGCTGCGCGCGGCCAATGCGCAGAATGAGGTGACACTGCCGGAGCGCTGATTGCCGCGGTTCGGCTACTTCACCCCGTGCATCATCTTCTTCAGCAGCGGCGAGCAGATCAGCGCCACCGCCGCGCAGCCCAAGCCGATCCACATCAGCAGCCAGAACAGGTGTTCGTAGCTGGCGGCAGCGTTGGCGATATCCATGGTCTGGCCTTCCGGCACCTCGATCGCGGCGAGCTTGCCGAACAGCGCCGCCAGCGTTTCCGAGAACGCAGTGGCCAGGAACCAGGTGCCCATCATCAGGCTGACGACGCGCGGTGCGGCGAGCTGCGTGACCGCCGACAAGCCGACCGGTGACAGGCACATTTCGCCGATCTCCAGGATCAGATACGCCAGCACCAGCCACCACACGCTGGCCATCTGCCCGGTCGCGCCGACGTGCTGGGCGGCCAGGGCCAAGGGCACGAACGAGAGTGCGGCGAAGATCAGCCCGATCGACGATTTGATCGGCTTGGACGGATCCATGCGGCGACGGTCCAGCCACGCCCACAGCATCGCAAACAGCGGCGCGAGTACGACCAGGAACAGGCCGCCGAGGTAGGTCAGCGAGCCGGCGGTCTGCGGGATCACCAGGCAGTCGCGGATCAGCATCACCAGCATCGCCGCCACAATGGCGATGAACAGGTTGCGGGGCGCGGACGAACCCGGGTTTCGCTCCGACAGGCGCGCGGCCACCACGAAGCCCAGCGGCGCCAGCAGCAGCGAGGCGATCGACCAGGGCAGCGGGGTGCCGCCCTGGATCACCAGCGACGGCACCAGATCCTTGGTCAGCAGGCGATCGGTAAAGGTCACCCAGGAGCCGTAGGTCTGCTCGTACAGGGTGAAGAACACCAGAGCCATGAAGATCAGCGCCATCAGCGCGATCATCTGCTGGCGCTGCACCGGCGTGCAGCGGGTACCGGTGAACCAGGCGAACCAGACCAGCACGCCGCCGAGCACGACGATCATCAGCATCAGTGCCAGGCTGATTTCACCGCCGAGCGCGAACGCGCCGTTGGCCGCGGCCCACATCAAGGCAGCGACGGGGATTACGCCGAGCACGGCCACCGCATAGATCAGCCATTCGCGACGGATGCCGAGCACGCGCTGGCGCAGCGCCGGAAGGTCGGACGGTTCGGCGTGGCCCTGCAGATACTTCTGGCCCCACAGGAACATGCCCAGCCCGATCACCATGCCGATACCGGCCGCGCCGAAGCCGTACTTCCAGCCATAGGCTTCGCCGAGGAAGCCGCACACCAGCGAGGCGAACAGCGCGCCCAGATTGATGCCGGCGTAGAACAGCGAGAAGCCCGAATCGCGGCGGGGATCGTTCTCCGGGTAGAGCTTGCCGACGATGGTGGAGATGTTCGGCTTGAGGAAGCCCACGCCCATGATGATCAGGGCCAGCGAGAGGTAGGTGATGCCCAGGGCCGCGTCATCGCGTACCACGGCGCCGTCAATGCGGACCGCCGCGTGGCCTTCGAACGCCATGCCCAGATGCCCGAGCACCAGCAGCACGCCACCGAACACCACCGCCTTGCGCATGCCCAGCCAGCGGTCGGCGAGCAGACCGCCGAACACCGGGATGCAGTAGACCAGGCCACCGTAGGCACCGAGCAGGTCCAGCCCGGCCTTGTCGCCGAACAGGTGGTACTTGGTGAGATACAGCAGCAACAGCGCCTTCATGCCGTAGAACGAGAACCGCTCCCACATCTCGGTGAAGAAGCAGATGTAGACGCCCTTGGGATGGCCGAGGAAGTCGTCGGTAGCGGGGGAGGTTGCGGCGGCGGGCAGGGCGGCTGCGGTCATCGAGGGATCAGGCAGGGCGGACAAGGGGGCGAGTATAGGCCCGGGGTGACGGTGTATCCGTGCCGGGTCTGGCCGCTCCGCCGTCGGGGTGCCGGCCGCTCCGCTGTCGTAGTGCCGGCCGTTGGCCGGCAGCCTCAGCAGCCCGGCATCGCTCGCCTACAGATAGCGAAGCCACGCCAGATCCCGCCGCCGCGCCTTGAACCGCGCGAACGCTCTGGTCGGCCAGTACAGCGCCAAGGCCAGCAGCGCGGTGATCACCCACAGGCTCGCCACATGGTCCACGGCGAAATACGCGCCGTGGGTGTGTCCCCAGCGTGCTTCGGCCAGCACGTACAGCAGCTTCAGCACGTACAGGTGCAGCAGGTAAAAGAACATCGGTGCCGCGCCGATGTCGGCCAGCGGCGCCAGCGCCCGGGCCACGCGCGGCGGCTCGTACAGGCGCAGCAACAGCAGGCCGATACCCAGGGTCAGCAGCAGGAACAGCAGCGAAGGCGGGTACTTGGTGATGTTGAAGACGCTCATCAGCGTGCTGCCCAGCGTGGCCGAGGACTGCCACGGGCTGTCGCCGTAGAGGTTCACCGCTCGCAGGATGAGGAACGCCAGCAGCGCACCGGCGCCGGCCCTCCACAGGCGGCGCTGGCGCAGGAGCGCACCGCCACCGCGCGCGAACCACGGGCCGATCACCCAGCCCAGTGCAATGACGCCGATCCACGGCAGCACCGGGTAGGAGGTGCGCAGGCGCAGCCCGTCGGTCACGGTGATCCAGTCGCGCTGGTGCAGCACCTTCCACAGCACGGCCAGCGCCCCGTCGCCCTGCACGCGGATGCCGTCGAGCAGGTTGTGCCCGGCGATCACGGCCAGCGCCAGCACCGCCAGCGCCCCGCGTGGCAGCCACAGCAGCCCGGCCAGCGCGATCATGCTGATGCCGATCGCCCAGATCACCTGCAGGTACATCACGCTGGGCGGGAACTGCAGCGTCCACGCGAAGTTGACCACCAGCAGCTCCAGCACCACCAGGAACAGGCCGCGCTTGAGCAGGAAGGCCGACGCGGCCCGGCGCCCATCCGGCTTGCCACTGGCGTACAACCAGGCCGACAGGCCGGTCAGCAGCACGAACACCGGCGCGCACAGATGCGCCAGCAGCCGGCTGACGAACAGCGCCGGCTCGACCTGGTCGACCGCCATCGGGTCGCCGACCTGCTGGTGCATGTAGAAGGTTTCTCGCACGTGGTCGAGCAGCATCAGCACGATCACGGTGCCGCGCAGCTGGTCGATGGAGGTCAGGCGGGAGGTGGGGGAATGCGTCACAGCAGCGCCGGTTGCTTGGTACGATAGGATATAACATAACCAAATGGATGGGCCCGGCGCGCGACGTTGCCCAGTCCGGCGGGTCGCGGCGGCGGCGGCACGCGAAGGTCAACAGGGGCCTTGATCGGGTGGTGCAGGGTTGCCGGCCAGCGGCCGGCACTACTGGACTTGCCCGTACATGAACGCTAGCGTGGCAGGGATTTTTTGCCAGCAGAGGCTTCCATGAACAACGACGCTGCGCCACGCCAGCTCACTTTCCGCGCGGTGGTGCTTGCCATCGTGCTGGCAGTGATTCTGTCGGCCGCCAACGCCTACCTCGGTCTGTTCGCAGGCCTGACCATCGCCACCGCCATTCCCGCCGCGGTCATTTCCATGGGGGTGCTGCGCCTGCTCGGCGGTGGCACCATCCTGGAAAACAACATCGTGCAGACCGGTGCTTCGGCCGGTTCGTCGATCGCCGCCGGCGTGATCTTCACGATTCCCGCGCTGGTGATCATGGGCTACTGGCCGGACTTCAAGTACTGGTGGGTGCTGGGCATCGCCGGTCTGGGTGGTCTGCTGGGCGTGCTGTTCTCGGTGCCGCTGCGGCGTTCGATGATCGTGGAAGATCCGCTGCCGTTCCCGGAAGGCAAGGCGGCCGCCGAAGTGCTCAAGGCCGGTGAGAACCCGGGCCCGGGCCTGAAGATCCTGGCGGTGTCGGCGGTGATCGGCGCCTTCGTGAAGCTGGCGGCCGAAAGCGGCCTGCGCCTGATTCCGGATGCCTGGGCCACCTCGGCCTACGTGGGCAGCTCGAAGATCACCGCCTTCATCGGCACCAACCTGTCCCCGGCGCTGCTGGGTGTGGGCTACATCGTCGGCCTGAATGTCGGCATCGTGGTGGTGTCCGGCTCGATCCTGACCTGGCATATCGCCATTCCGCTGTACCAGATGTTCTTCATGAACACCGATCCGGCGCTGGCCGCCTCGATCGCCACGGCCAGCTCCACCGAGGCGGCCTTCGCCATCTGGGGCGCGAAGATGCGTTACCTGGGCGTGGGCGCGATGCTGATCGGTGGCGTCTGGACCCTGATCTCGCTGCGCAAGTCGCTGCTCAATGGCGTCAAGAGCGGTTTCGCCGCGGCCCGCAAGAGCGGCGGCCCGGCGCTGGCGCACACCGAGCGCGACCTGCCGATGAAGTGGATGCTGGTGGCCTTGGTGGTGTTCACCCTGCCGCTGTTGGCGCTGTACCAGGCCATCGTGGGCCAGTGGCACGTCTCGATCCCGATGACGCTCATCATGATCGTGGCCGGCTTCCTGTTCGTCTCGGTCTCGGCCTACCTGGCCGGGTTGATCGGTTCGTCCAACAATCCGGTCTCGGGCATCACCATCTCCACCATCCTGTTCGCCTCGGCGGTGCTGGTGGTGTTGCTCGGCGCCGACGGCCTCAAGCCGGTTGGCGTCGGCGGTGCCCCGCTGGGTGCGGTGGCCGCGATCATGATCGGTGCGGTGGTGTGCTGTGCGGCCGCGGTCGGCGGTGACAACCTGCAGGACCTCAAGGCCGGCTACATCGTTGGCGCCACCCCGTGGAAGCAGCAGCTGATGCTGGGCATCGGCGCGTTCTCGTGCGCGCTGATCATGGCCCCGGTGCTGAACCTGCTGGCCACCGCCTACGGCATCGGCGTCAAGTCCGAGCTGCATCCCAACGCGCTGGCCGCGCCGCAGGCCAACCTCATGGCCTCGGTGGCCAAGGGCCTGTTCGGCGGCGAGCTGCCGTGGACCTTCATCGGTATCGGCGCCGTGGTCGGCGCGGCGATCATCGCTTTCGACAGCTGGCTGAAGTCGCGCAATGCACGCTTCCGCGTGCCGGTGCTGGCCGCGGCGATCGGCATCTACCTGCCGCTGGAGCTGATGGTGCCGATCTTCCTGGGTGGCCTGATCGCCTACCTGGTGGAACGCTTCCACAAGATCCGCGGCGACGACGAAGAAGGCCGCGACCGCGTGCACAAGCCCGGCGTGCTGTTCGCTGCGGGCCTGATCACCGGTGAAGCCCTGATGGGTATCGCGATCGCGGTGCCGATCGTGATCAGCAGCCGCGCGGACGTGCTGGCGCTGCCGTTCCACCTGCCGGGCGCGCAGTGGATCGGTCTGGCCGTGCTGTTCCTGGTCGGCTGGTTGATCTACCGCACCGGCAAGCGCGCGGTGGGTTCAGTCTAAAAAGTCTGCATCTGCGTCATGGCAAACCCCGCTCCGGCGGGGTTTGTCGTTTCTGCCTCCCGTCGAACCACCGGCATGACCGATGGCCTTTGCATCGGTGGCCCCTGCGGCCCTACCATCGGCGTTTTGCCGTTCCGCGGAGACCCCGATGAAACTTCGTTACGCCCTGCTGCCGTTGTGCCTGCTGACCGCGATGCCCTCGCTGGCGGCCACGCGTGGCCTGGATGTGCGCGACATGATCGCGCTGGATCGGGTCTCCAGCCCGCTGCTCACCGCCGATGGCGGCAATGTGATCTTCGCCAAGCGCGTGGTCGGTACCGACAGCAAGGCCAGCACCGGCCTGTACATCCGCAACCTGCGCACCCGGGATCTGGCCCCGCCCAAGCCGCTGACCCCGGCGGGCTGGAACGTCAATTCCGCTGCGCTGTCGGCCGATGGCCAGACCGTGTATTTCCTGAGCGCCAAGAACGGCAGCCAGCAGCTCTACGCGCAGCCGACCACCGGCGGCACCCCGCGCCAGCTGACCGATTTCCCGGTCGATGTGGACAGCTTCCACGTCTCCCCGCAGGGCGACCGCGTGGCCTTCAGCAGCGGCGTGTTCCAGGACTGCGGTTCGGACCTGGCCTGCACCAGCAAGAAGCTGGACGCGCACAAGGCACGCAAGAACACCGGTGAAGTCTTCGACACTCTGTTCGTGCGCCATTGGGACACCTGGGCCGATGGCCGCCGCAACACGCTGTTCGTGGCGCCGCTGCCGGTCGCCAAGGCCGCAGCGGTGAAGGGCGCCTCGGCGATCAGCGCGACGCTGGCCGGCGATGCACCGTCCAAGCCGTTCGGTGGCAATGACGACTTCACCTGGTCGCCGGATGGCAAGAGCGTGGTCGCCGCGATCCGCGTGGCCGGCAAGCAGGAGCCGTGGTCGACCAACTTCGATCTGTACCGCCTGGATGCCGAGGGCAAGCAGGCCCCGGTCAACCTGACCGCGGCCAACCCGGCTTGGGATGCCGGCCCGGTGTTCAGCGCCGACGGCAAGACCCTGTACTACCGCGCCATGAAGCGCCCCGGCTTCGAAGCGGACCGCTTCGGCCTGATGGCGATGGACGTGGCCACCGGCAAGACCCGTGAGATCGCACCCAAGTGGGATCGTTCGGCCGGCGAGATCGTGCTGTCCGGTGACGGCACCCTGATCTACACCAGTGCCGACGACATGGGCGAGCACCGCCTGTTCGGCGTCGACATCGCCACCGGCACCGCCGAAGTGGTGGCCGACGGCGGCAGCATCGGTTCGCCGGTGATCGCCGGGACCACCCTGGCGTACACCAGGAACAGTCTGAAGAGCGGCGATCAGATCATCGTGGCCGCCTTCGATGGTGCCAACCCGCGCGAGATCACCCCGAGCGCCGGTGAGATGCTGCCCGACGTCGCCTTCGGCGATTACGAGCAGTTCCAGTTCAAGGGCTGGAACAACGAGACCGTGCACGGTTACGTGGTCAAGCCGTACAACTACCAGGAAGGCAAAAGTTACCCGGTCGCGTTCCTGATCCACGGTGGCCCGCAGGGCAGCTTCGGCAACGGCTGGAGCTACCGCTGGAACCCGCAGACCTACGCCGGTCAGGGCTACGCGGTGGTCATGATCGACTTCCACGGCTCCACCGGTTACGGCCAGGCCTTCACCGATGCGATCAGCCAGCACTGGGGCGACCGCCCGCTGGAAGATCTGCAGAAGGGCTGGGCTGCGGCACAGAAGCAGTACCCGTTCCTCAACGGCGACAAGGCGTGCGCCCTGGGCGCCAGCTATGGCGGCTTCATGGTCAACTGGATCGCCGGCAACTGGAACGAGCCGTGGAAGTGCCTGGTCAACCATGACGGCGTGTTCGACCAGCGCATGATGGGCTACGCCACCGAAGAGCTGTGGTTCACCGAGTGGGAGCAGGGTGGCACGCCGTACGCGAAGGCCGCCAACTACGAGAAGTTCAACCCGGTCAACCACGTGGCCGACTGGAAGAAGCCGATCCTGATCGTGCACGGCCAGCTCGACTACCGCATTCCGGTGGAGCAGGGCCTGGCGGCGTTCACCGCTGCGCAGCGCCAGGGCATCGAGTCCAAGTTCCTGTACTTCCCGGATGAGAACCACTGGGTGCTCAAGCCGCAGAACAGCGTGCAGTGGCACGACACCGTCAACGGCTGGTTGAAGCAGCACATCGGCGAATAAGCCGGTTTGAAGCGCCGCCCCCAGGGGCGGCGCTTTGCTATCGGTGGTGCCGGTCATTGGCTGGCGGTTGTATCGCGCGTTCCACATCCATGAGGTTGCCGGCCAGCGGCCGGCACTACGCAGGCCATCCCCCGTGAAAGCACCCGCCCTGATCCAGAACGATATCGTCGTCTTCGGCTTGATCGCTGCCACCCTCGGTGCCGTGTTCTGGACCGCCTCGCGCGAGCAGGGGCTGTGGAAGCGGTTCTATACCTACGTGCCCGCGTTGCTGCTGTGCTACCTGATTCCCGGCGTGTACAACACCGTCGGCCTGATAGATGGCCAGAACACCCATCTCTACAACCCGGTCGCGCGCGACATCCTGCTGCCCGCCGCTCTGGTGCTGCTCACCCTGGCCGTGGACATCAAGGGCATCCTGCGGTTGGGGCCGAAGCTGATCGTGATGTACCTGGGCGCCTCGCTCAGCATCATGATCGGCGCCGTGGTCGCCTTCCAGTTGATGAAGTGGCTGCACCCGGCGACGGTCGCCGGTGACACCTGGGCGGGCATGGCGGCGCTGGCCGGCAGCTGGATCGGCGGCGGTGCCAACATGCTGGCCATGCGCGAAGTGTTCGATGTCAACGCGACCACCTTCGGGCAGTTCGCGGTGGTCGATGTCGGTGTCGGTTATGTGTGGATGGCGGTGCTGATCTTCATGGCCGGGCGCGCGGCAAAGATCGATGCGCGCAGTGGTGCCGACACCTCCGGCATCGATGCCCTCAAGCTGCGCATCCAGGCGTTCCAGGCACAGCATGAGCGCGTGGCCAGCCTGACCGACCTGATGCTGATCGTGGCGGTCGCCTTCGGCGTGGTGGGGCTGTCGCACGCGATCGCCGGGCCGGTCTCGGCATGGTTCAAGGGGCATGTCGCCTGGGCCTCGCAGTTCAGCCTGGATGCGCCGTTCGTGTGGGTGGTGGTGATCTCCACCACCTGCGGCCTGGCGTTGAGCTTCACCCGTGCGCGCAACCTGGAAGGTGCCGGTGCCTCCAAGCTCGGCTCGCTGCTGCTGTACTTCCTGATCGCCTGCATCGGCATGCAGATGGACCTGCTGGCACTGCTGGACCGCCCGTGGCTGTTCCTGCTCGGCCTGATCTGGATCGCGGTGCACATCGTGCTGCTGTGGGCGCTGGCGCGCGCGCTGAAGGTGCCGTTCTTCTACTTCGCGATCGGCTCGCAGTCCAACATCGGCGGGCCAGCCTCCGCGCCCGTGGTGGCGGCGGCGTTCCATCCTTCGCTGGCGCCGGTCGGCGTGCTGTTGGGCACGATGGGCTACGCCACGGGCACGTATCTGGCGTACATCGTGGGCATCACCCTGCGCGCGATGGCAGGGCAGGGCTGACCGCACGTGCGGATTTACGCAGGAAGAAGACCGCGTTCGACCAGCCACGCCTTTGCATCTTCCGCATCCTGTTCGAACCACGCCTTCGTCGACCCCAACCGATACGTATACCCCCAAGCATCCATGTCCAGCATCAGGCGGTCGCTGCCCACACCAGGCAGTCTTCCGGCCAGCACGATCTGCAGGTAACAGGTGGCGTCTTCTTCGGGCACCGAATCGGTGGCATCGGTATGCACCAGCGCACGCCGCTCCGGCGGCAGCACGATCAGGTGACAGGCTTCGTGCAGCATCGAGTGCACGGGGGTGTCATCGCGGACGTACACGTCGCTGCCGATGATGCCGGCTTCGGGTTCGCCCCAGTAGCTGCCCGGAATCGGCGCACCATCGGCCACACGATGCAGGTGCAGATCGTGGGTGGCGAGCAGGGCGAGGGCATCGTCGAAACGGATATCGCCGACGCGGGTGACCTGCGGTTCGGCGGTGGGGGCAGCGTCGTTCATGGGTTACCGCTCAACCGCCCCTTCCAACGCGGAAGGGGCGATGTCGATCAGGGCTGCTGCGGGCCTTCCGGCAAGGCGACGGAGATATCGAGCACATCGTGCTCCCCGTCCTTGACCAGATCGACCTTGACCGCATCAGCGTCGATGTTGACGTACTTCTTGATCACTTCCAGCAGCTCGCGCTGCAGCAGGGGCAGGTAGTCCGGGCCGCCGCGGTGGCTGCGTTCCTGCGCGATGATGATCTGCAGGCGGTTCTTGGCCGTTTCGGCAGTGGTCTTCTTCCGGTTCAGGAAATCGAACAGTCCCATGCTTACCCTCCGAACAGCTTGCTGAAGAAGCCTTTCTTCTCCACGGTGGTGAAGCGCATCGGACGCTCTTCGCCAAGGATGCGGCCCACCGCATCTTCGTATGCCTGGCCCGCCGCCGATTCGGGGTCCAGAATGACTGGCTCGCCCTTGTTGGACGCATTGAGCACGTCGCCCGATTCGGGCACCACGCCAATGGCCTTCAGGCCCAGCACTTCTTCCACGTCGGTGATGCTGAGCATCTCGCCGCTTTCCACCCGTACCGGGCTGTAGCGCGTGAGCAGCAGGAAGGCCGGCACGTTCTTGCCGGATTCGGCCTTGTGGGTCTTCGAATCGAGCAGACCGATGATGCGGTCCGAGTCGCGCACCGAAGACACTTCCGGGTTCACCACCACGACCGCACGGTCGGCGTAGTACATCGCCAGGAACGCGCCCTTCTCGATACCGGCCGGGGAGTCGCAGATGACGTACTCGAAGCCGTCGGCGATGAGATCGTCGAGCACCTTGCGCACGCCTTCCTGGGTCAGTGCGTCCTTGTCGCGGGTCTGCGAGGCAGCCAGCACGTACAGGTTGTCGAAGCGCTTGTCCTTGATCAGGGCCTGCTTGAGGGTCGCTTCGCCGTGCACGACATTGACGAAGTCGTACACCACGCGGCGCTCGCAGCCCATGATCAGGTCCAGGTTGCGCAGGCCGACGTCGAAGTCGATCACCGCCACCTTTTTGCCACGACGTGCCAACCCGCAGGCCAGGCTGGCGCTGCTGGTGGTCTTGCCGACGCCGCCCTTGCCGGAGGTGACTACGATGATTTCAGCCAAAGGATTTCTCCTGATTCTTCTGTTTGGGGGCTGCGTCAGTCCAGCGCAGCGATCTTGATCTGGTCCTGTTCCAGCCACACCTGCACGGCCTTGCCGCGCAGGGAGTCCGGAACATCGTCCAGTACCTTGTAGTGGCCGGCAATGGCGACCAGTTCAGCGTGGAATTCACGGCAGAAAATGCGCGCCGTGGTGTTGCCTTGGGCACCTGCCAGGGCACGGCCCCGCAGCGTACCGTAGATGTGGATGCTGCCATCGGCGATCACTTCGGCGCCCGCGCCGACGGTGGCCATGACGGTCAGGTCGCAGTTTTCCGCGTACAGCTGCTGGCCCGAACGGACGTTGGCGGTCTGCATGCGGCCCGGCTTGGGCGCGCCTCCGGTGGCGACAGCGCTGGGCGCCGGCGCCGCAGGCACGGCCGCGGCGGCACGCGCACGGCGCGGCGGCGGTTCGGCGACCGGCACGCGCGCAGGCGCCGGCTCGGCCTCGGCGCGCTCGTACTGGGCGCGGAACTTGGCCAGCAGCGGCAGGCCGAGCTGCTGGGAAAGCAGGTCGGTTTCGGTGGTGCCGTAAGCCAGCGCAACCGGCAGCACGCCGGCCTTGCGCAGGCCGTCCAGCAGCGCCTTGGCGGTCGCCACGTCCGGCATCCTGCTCAGCCCGCCGAAATCCAGGATCACTGCCGCACGCCCGAACAGCTTCGGCGCACGCGCGACACGTTCCTGCATTTCACGGGTGAGGCGCTCGACATCGAGGGTGCGGATGCGCAGATTGGCGATGCCGACCTGGCCGATCTTCAGTTCACCGGCCTGTTCAAAATCCATGTTCGCCGCCACCGATCAGGTCCCCGTCTGCTGCTGCACGCGCAGCGGCTCGCGGCGATGGCCTACCCAAGGCACATCCGGCAGCTGATCGCCGTAGGTGTCGTGCACCCACTGGTAACTGCACAGGTCCTTGAGCAGCATGCTGGCGCGCACATCCACGTGGGCCATGTTGTTCTGCCCGACCTCGCGGAAGCCGAAGCTGCCGTGGAAGAGCAGGGCGGCATCGGCACCGTGATCCAGGAACACCTCGCAGGTCAGCTGCGGGTAGCGCAGCTCGGCGTAGCTCTGCGCATCGGCATAGAACGCACGGCCAACGCCACCGCCGCGGCGGCGGCTGGCGACCACGATGCGGTCGATATAGAAGAATTTGCTGTCAAGCTGCTGCTTGAACCAGGCGAAGTTGCTGCTGTCGTGCTGGCTGTCGCTGCCGAAGCCGATCAGGAAACCGGCCAGGTTGCCGTCGCGCTCGGCGACGCGGAAATACTCAGCGCTTTCATAGAACAGACGCAGGCGGGCGGCATCCAACGGCAGGATGGCCAGGCCGGCATTGTTGTTCAGGGCCAGGACGGAATCGAGCTCGTGCTCGCGCACGTCGCGGATGACAATCGACATTGTGACTCCGTGGGGTAACGCGGTTGGCCCATCGAGGGGCCCTCGGTCTGATTATTGCATGGGTGGCTTCCCCCCGCGAGCGGACAGGCATGACTTCTGTGGGAGTGCAGGGGAACAGGTTCAGCCTACTATGCGTCCATGTTGGGATACCTCAGCCACACCCGAGTACTGCGACTGGCCGGCCTGTTCACCTGGGTCATGGTCGGACTTCCTCTGGTTTACTCACAGTACGAAGCACTGCTGCGCCGCGGCGGAGGCGTCGATGCCTGGGCGCTGTGGCTGTTCGCGGCGTACCTGGCCTTCGGCGCCGGCTACTTCTGGCTGACCCGCGGGCTGCGCAACGGCGGCCACTCGCGCTGGTACGACCGGGTCATGCTGGTGCTGCTGACCGCGTCGGCGCTGGGCGTGAGCTATCTGAGCGGTTCCGGGCTGGGCAGCATCCTGATGATGGTCGCCGCCGGCGTCATCCCGTGGATGCTGCCGGTGCGCGGTGGCGTGATCTGGCTGCTGCTGAGCCAGCTGGCGGTGCTGCCGGTCTACTACCTCATCCTGAATTTCTCCCTGTTCGAAGCGGTGATGCAGTCGCTGCTGTATGGCGGCTTCTCCATGTTCATCTTCGTGACCAGCCTGGTGGCGCGGCAGCAGACCGATGCCCGTGAAGAGCAGCGCCGGCTCAATACCGAGCTGCGCGCCACCCGCGTGCTGCTGGCCGAAAGCGCCCGCGTCAACGAACGCACCCGCATTTCCCGCGAGCTGCACGATCTGTTGGGCCACCACCTGACCGCGCTCAGCCTGAATCTGGAAGTGGCCGGCCACATCACCGAAGGCCAGGCCCAGGAACACGTGCATCAGGCCCATACCCTGGCCAAGCTGCTGCTGACCGACGTGCGCGAGGCGGTCAGCCAGCTGCGCGACAGTGGTGCGATCGACCTGGCCGCCGCGCTGCGCCCGCTGACCGAGCAGGTCCCCTCGCTGGAGATCCACCTGGATATCGACGAGCCACTGAGCGTGGAAGATCCCGAGCGCGCGCACGTGCTGCTGCGCTGCACCCAGGAAATCATCACCAATGCGGTGCGCCACGCCGGCGCGCGCAACCTGTGGATCAAGGTCCGGCGCGAGGCGCCGGGCATCGTGGTGCTGGAAGCGCATGATGATGGGGTGGGCGCCGACGGTATCGTGGTCGGCAATGGGTTGCGCGGGATGCGCGAGCGCCTGCAACAATGCGGTGGTGAGCTGCAGATCGAAACCCGCCGGGGACAGGGCTTCCGCCTTCGTGCCTCGGTACCCGGCGTGCCAGTATTGATGCTGACCGCTGTCATTGAAGGAGTGCGTTGATGATTCGCGTCTGCCTGGTCGACGACCAAACCCTGGTGCGGCAGGGGATCCGCTCGCTGCTGGCGCTCGATGACGGCATCGAAGTAGTCGCTGAGGCCGCCGATGGCCGCCAGGCAGTCGAGGTGGTTCCGCAGGTCCGCCCTGACGTGGTCCTGATGGACATGCGCATGCCGGTGATGTCCGGGCTGGAGGCGCTGCAGATGCTGTCGCGGCTGAACCAGCTGCCGCCGACCATCATCCTGACCACCTTCGATGACGACCAGCTGGTGCTGGCCGGGCTGAAGGCCGGCGCCAAAGGCTACCTGCTCAAGGATGTGACCCTGGACCAGCTGGTGGGCGCGATCCGGACCGTGGCCGATGGCGGCTCGCTGGTGCAGCCGGCGGTGACCCAGCGGCTGCTGTCGGGCCTGGAGCACATGCGCAACGAGTTCGTGAGCCTGGACCGGCCGGACCCGTTGACCGACCGCGAGACCGAGATCCTGCGGCTGATGGCCAGCGGCTTCTCCAACAAGGAGATCGCCAATTCACTGGGCGTGGCCGAGGGCACGATCAAGAACCACGTGTCCAACATCCTCTCCAAGCTGGGCGTGCGCGACCGTACCCGCGCCGTGCTCAAGGCCTTCGAACTGCAGCTGGTCTGAGCCTGCGGACCCGGCGCCGGCCTTCGGGCGGCCACGGGTTCGCAGGTAATTTATGAATTCTGTGAAACCCTTGCAGCGCAAGCGATGCAGGGGGATTTTTGGTCCCAGCGGCCGAATCCGGCAAAGAAATATTGTCCATCCGCTACGTGCTGACACGCGCGATGCGTTATCTTTCCGCTCCTTGTCTATGCAAAACCGCTGCCGACATGGAAACCGGTGTGCCAACCCTGATCAACAACACCGGCGAAGCCTGCTAGGATTGGCGCTTCGCTTCAATCAACCCGGCCGTGGGATCGGCCCCGGAGACTCCTGAATGACCCGTATTATCGAGTTCCTGATCGCCTTGGGGATCGTGGCTGGCCTGTTCGTCATCATTGGCGTATGTCTGCCGGGCGAGCGCCATATTTCCGAAAGCATCGAGACCAACCGCAAGATGACGATCGTGTACGACACGGTCAACA
Organism: Stenotrophomonas sp. IS26; assembly: GCF_054188265.1. Classification (NCBI taxonomy): domain Bacteria; kingdom Pseudomonadati; phylum Pseudomonadota; class Gammaproteobacteria; order Lysobacterales; family Lysobacteraceae; genus Stenotrophomonas; species Stenotrophomonas sp. IS26. The sequence goes on along the minus strand of NZ_JBSZJV010000003.1, from coordinate 42,050 downwards.
GCCTGCGCCGCTTCAAGGACTGGAACCCGCTCTTGCTGCGCGATCCCGCCGTTGAACTGAAGTACTCCGGCCCCGCTGCCGGCGTCGGCGCACGCCTGGACTACGCCTCCAAGGAAAGCTCCTTGGGCGAAGGTAGCTGGGTGATCACCGAGTCCGAGCAGAACAAGCACGTGGCGATCAAGATCGAGGACGCCTCCAAGGGTCACGACAAGACCACCCGCTTCACCCTGGAGCCGACCGGCAAGGGTGGCCGCAACGTCAAGATCACGCAGGACTACAGCGTCAAGTACGGTTTCAACCTGTTCGGTCGTTACGCTGGCCTGTACGTCAGCCGTCACGCCGGTGACGACCTGAAGCTGGGTCTGTCGCGCATGGCCAACATGCTGGCCACCGTGCCGAACATCGACTACCGCACCGCCGAAGCTCCGCTGACCGATCTGGCCATCGTGGACGTCCCGGCCGAGGACCTGCTGGTCGTCACCGCCGGCAACGTGGATCGCGGCCAGGAGACCATCACCAAGTCCATCAAGGACAACCAGGAGTGGATCAAGCGCGTCATGGAGGCCAACAACCTCGAAGCCGCCGGTCCGTTCCGCATCATCACCACCGATTTCGGCGCCGAGAAGTACGCCTTCGACGTGGCCCAGCCGGTCAAGAAGAAGGGTGCTGAAGGCGCGACTGCCGAAGCCCTGACGGTGAAGATCGACGGTGGTGCACCGGTCAAGTACGTGCACGTTGCTCCGCATCGCTCGGCTCACGCGGCCTACACCGGCCACATGGCCGGCCTGGACATCGCCCGCAACGCCCTGCGTGCGTGGTCGGTGACCGGCGGCAACGAAGTGATCGATCGTCCGTACGAGTCCTGGAAGGACGGCGTGGACAAGTCGTTCACTCCGGAAGGCACGTACGACATCTACTGGGCCGTCAAGTAAACCGACGGTTGCCGTGATGTAACGCACGACCTGAAACGCGCCGCTTCCTGCGGCGCGTTTTTTTTTGGCTCCGGCAGCGGGGCATTGTCTGAAGGACGCAAGCATGCTCAACCTGGAACGACGCACGCGCAAACCCTCCCTGCTGGCCGGCCTGGGCGGCCTGCTGGCGGCCACTGCGGTCGGTCTGTCGGCCTACGCCTCGCACGGCATCGCCGATCCACTGGCGCAGTCGCATGTGACCACCGCGGCCTTGTACGCGTTCGGGCACGGGGTGGCGCTGGCCGTGCTCGGCCCGACCCAGCAGAACACGCTGGGTCGGCTGGCCCTGTATGTCCTGCTGATCGGCACGCTGCTGTTCTCCGGCAGCCTGGTGGCTGGCGCGTTGTGGACGCTCAGTACGCAGTTGGCACCGGTCGGTGGCACCGCGCTGATGGTCGGCTGGCTGGCCTACGGCCTCAACGCGCTGAGGCGCTGACATGCCCCGCTACCGCCGCGGTTTCGATGTCGATGAGGCGCATGACTGGCTGAGCCGGCGCGACCGGCGGCTGGGCACGTGGATGAAGCGGCTCGGCCCGATCCAGGCGCCGCCCGGCTGGGCGAAAACCTTTGATCCGGTCGACGCGCTGGCACGGGCGATCCTGTTCCAGCAGCTCAGCGGCAAGGCCGCCTCGACCATCGTCGGGCGGGTGGAGACCGCCATCGGCAGCACCCGCCTGCACGCCGATACGCTGGCGCGCATCGATGATGCCGGGCTGCGGGTCTGCGGGGTCTCGGGCAACAAGGCGCTGGCGCTGCGAGACCTGGCGCGTCGCGAGGCAGCGGGTGAGATCCCCGACCTGCGTCGGATGTCGGTGATGGACCACGACGCGATCATCGACGTGCTGGTCCCGATCCGCGGCATCGGCCGCTGGACGGTGGAGATGATGCTGATGTTCCGGCTCGGTCGCCCGGACATCCTGCCGGTGGACGACCTCGGTGTCCGCAAGGGCGCCCAGCGCGTGGACAAGGCCGAGCGGATGCCGACCCCGAAGGAGCTGCTCGCCCGCGGCGAGAAATGGGGCCCGTTCCGAACCTACGCGAGCCTGTACCTGTGGCGGATCGCAGATTTCACGGTGGATCCGAAGGCCACGACCAACCGCTCGCAGGGGTGAGGCTACGCGGCCGGTGGCTTCGGCGCGAAGGCCGGGTCGTCGCTGATTCGTGCCCGCGCTGGCTGGCGCTTCTTCGCCGCAAGGTAGCGGTGATGGTGGAAGGTGGCGAAGGTGCCGCGGAGGACCACGACCCCGATCACCAGCATCATCCCCATCCTCCGAAGCGTGTCTGTCAGGCCTGCGGTGTCCTGCCTCAGATGCATGACCAACACCCATGCCCACAACGCAGCGGTCAGGCAGGCCGCAATCCGGCTGCGTTTGTAGACCCCCACTGCCAGACCCAGGTAAACGCAGCCGACCATCGCAGCAGCGATGAAGTTCATCATGGCGAACACGTGCCGGTTCGTGACCCACGTCCAGCCGCCCGTGGCGAGGGTGAACACGGTGAGTCCCGCGCCCAGTAACCAGAGCTGCGTGACTGGCCTGGTGATCCCGCTCGGCACCTGTTCCCAGTGCGGTGCCGTTGGCGGGGTGGGGGGAACCTCACCGGCCTGGTAGGGATTCTGATCGTCCATGGTCGCCCTCCTTGTGGGTCGCCCCGGTCAGGGTGTGGCGTCGTGCCAGCACCAGTGCCACGGTTCGTAGACAATCCCATGCGGGTTGTCGCGCGGGTAGCTCAGCTGGAATCCGAAGCGACCGGCCTGCTCGCCCAGCCACGCGAACGCGGCAGTCGACTCGAACGATTCTTCCGCCGGCGGTTCGCCGGGTGTGCCGATATCCAGCGCGTAGCCGCTGTGGTGCTCGCTGTAGCCCGGCGCGGCGTTGACCTTGAGGATCTCCTCCACGCTCAGCCCGCGGTTGCGTTTGCGGGCGAATATCCCGAGCTGGTAATCGTGGCTGCGGTAGCCGGAGATCGCCTCCAGGGCGATGCCATCGGCAGCGGCCCGCGCGCGCAGGCGTTGCCAGCTGCGGGCGGCGTCACGCTGGAGCCAGAGTGGCCGCCGGTAGCGGTCGAAACCGGCCAGGTGCAGCTGAGCCGGTTCGGCTTCCAGCGCCAGGCCGCTCGCGGCCTCGTAGGCATCGGCATCAATCCCGAGGGTTTCGAGGCGATGCTGCAGTCCACTCAGGGGCAGCAGCGCATCGGGCGCGCTGCCGCGGCGGCGATCCAGCACCTGGCGGTCCAGCGCATCCAGTGCCTCCTCGATGCCCGGCTCGCGCATCAGGCGCGGCACCAGCGGCAACACGCCGTGGGCGGTAGCGACGGCGAGGTAGCGCCCATCGCGTTTGCGCCGCAGGACCCACTGCGCGCGCGCCAGGGCGCGCGCGTCGGCAGAGCCGCGTGCACGCAGCAGGCCGCCAGGCCACAGTTCGATCTCGGCGGTGTTGATCAGCAGGGCGGGGGATCGGCGCATGCTGCCAGCTTAGTGCGCGCGCGGCGGTCCGGCCAGCGCCTGCAAAGCGTCGAGGAGAATGCGGGGACGTTCCGGGCTGATCACCAGCGCGCTGCCATCGCGCAGCGGCAGGTGCAGCACGCGGCTGCTGTCGGTGATCAGGCAGAACGCCTTGCTGCGATCGGCCATGCGGTAGTGCCCGGACTGGAAGCCCGGTACGCCGTAGCCGTTGGTCTTGATCGAGGGCTTGTACCGGCCATGCTCGGCGAAGTCGACGATGTGCGCCTCGTCCAGCCGCATCGCGCTGACCGGCACGCGCTTTCGGTAGAAGGTCGACAACACTTCCAGCGTGTCCTCATGCAGCACGATGCGACGCCGGCTGTAGGCCCAGGTCAGTACGGCTGCCAGCACGGCCAGGAAGGGCAGCGTGACCATCAGCTCGGTGTGCGAACGCTCCGGTGCGTCCAGCGCGGTGCCGACCATCAGGCCGGCGACGAGCAGCAGCGGAACCCACAGCCACAGCAGTCGCCAGACCGGCGATGGGGCAACCTCGAAGGGATGAGGTGCACTCACTTCATGCCTCCTTTTTGAAGATCAGTACCGACGTCGTGAAGGGAGGTGCCGACACCAGGCTGATCGCGTTGACCAGCTCCCAGCCGAGCTGGCCCTGCCGGGTCAGTTCCTCCTGGATCTGCTCGGCGTTGACGATCCCCATCAGGTTGGGTTTCACTTCAACGGTGAGATAGCTCCAGCGCCTGCTCATGATTTGCTCTCCTTGTCGGCGGTGGGTTTGGGAAGGCGTCCGGCCTTGCGCAGGGCATCGCGCAGCACGTATTCGATCTGTGCATTGAGGCTGCGCAGCTCGTCGTCGGCCCAGCGCTGCGCCGCCGCCAGAACGTCGGCATTGATACGCAGCGGGTACGCTTTCTTTTCGGTCATGCGGGGTCCTTTATCGACAGCGCGTGCCGTCCCCTCGGCGCCGCGTTGCGGTGGTAGCTGCCGACCCTTGGTCGGCACGCTGGTGCATCAATACAGCGAACCGGCGTTGACCACCGGCTGGGTGCCACGATCCGAACACAGCACGGTCAGCAGATTGCTCACCATGTGCGCCTTGCGCTCTTCATCGAGCTGGACCACACCGTTCTTCTGCAGTTCGGCCAGGGCCATTTCGACCATCCCGACCGCACCGGCGACGATCCGCGTACGTGCGGCGATGACCGCATTGGCCTGCTGGCGTTGCAGCATCGCCTGGGCGATTTCCGGGGCATAGGCGAGGTGGCTGATGCGCGCATCGATCACCTGCACGCCGGCATCGGCCAGGCGCTCGGCCAGCTCGTCCTTGAGGTGCTGGGAGATCTCGGCGGCATGGCTGCGCAGCGACAGCTGGCCTTCTTCGTGCTGGTCATACGGGTAGCTGGTCGCCATCGCGCGCAGCGCCGATTCGGACTGGATGTGCACGAAGCTCTCGTAGTCGTCCACGTTGTAGACCGCTTCGGAAGCATCCACCACCTGCCACACGATCACCGCGGCGATCTCGATCGGGCTGCCGTCGAGCTCGTTGACCTTGAGCTTGCCGCTTTCGAAGTTGCGCACGCGCTGGCTCACCTTGACCTTGGTGAAGAACGGGTTGTTCCAGCGCAGGCCGTTCTCCTTGACGGTGCCGACGTACTTGCCGAACAGGCTGACGACCACCGCCTGGTTGGGCTGCACGGTATACAGGCCGACCAGGCTGAGCAGGGCGGTGGTGGCCAGCACCAGGCTGCCCACGATCAGCGCCGGGTTGCGGTTTCCCTTGTCCACCCCGACCACGAACATCCACACGGCCACCGCGGTCAGGGCCAGCACCAGCAGCAGGAAGGGCAGGCCGGACAGCGAGCGGATCGACTTCTCTTTCATGGCAGGGCGTCCTTGGGTAGTTGATTGGAAGATATCAAATTGATATCACTTCGCAAGTGCCGCCCCAGCCGGCCACGCGGCGGCGGCACCGGCTAGAATGCCCTCCCGCCCCTGTTGCCCGGAACATCGCCATGTCCACGCTCGGTACGCCGCTGTCTCCTTCCGCCACCCGTGTGCTGCTGCTGGGATCCGGCGAACTCGGCAAGGAAGTCGCCATCGAGCTGCAGCGGCTGGGGGTGGAGGTGATCGCCGCCGACCGCTATGCCGACGCGCCGGCAATGCAGGTGGCGCACCGCTCGCACGTGATCGACATGCTCGACGCGATGGCGCTGCGCGCGCTGATCGCACTGGAGAAGCCGCATCTGGTGGTGCCGGAGATCGAGGCGATCCATACCGAGACGCTGGTCCAGCTGGAACAGGAGCAGGGGCTGCGGGTAGTGCCGACTGCGCGTGCGGCACGCCTGACCATGGACCGCGAGGGCATCCGCCGGCTCGCCGCCGAGACCCTGGGTCTGCCGACCTCGCCGTACCGGTTCGTTGATACCGACGCCGAGTACCGCGCGGCGGTCGCCGCGATCGGGCTGCCGTGCGTGGTCAAGCCGGTGATGTCCTCCTCGGGCAAGGGCCAGAGCACGCTGCGTCAGGACGCCGACATCGCGCCGGCCTGGGAGTATGCGCAGACCGGTGGCCGCGCCGGTGCCGGGCGCTGCATCGTGGAGGGCTTCATCGATTTCGAGTACGAAATCACGCTGCTGACTGTGCGTCATGCGGGCGGGACGTCGTTCTGTGCGCCGATCGGGCACTGGCAGAAGGATGGTGATTACCGCGAGAGCTGGCAGCCGCAGCCGATGTCGCCGCGTGCGCTGGCGCGGGCGGAGGAGATTTCGCAGGCGATCACCGATGAGCTGGGTGGCTGGGGGCTGTTCGGGGTCGAGCTGTTCGTGAAGGGCGACGAGGTGTGGTTCAGCGAGGTGTCGCCGCGGCCGCATGACACGGGTCTGGTGACGTTGGCCTCGCAGGAGTTGAGTGAGTTCGCGCTGCATGCGCGCGCGATTCTGGGGCTGCCGATTCCGGTGATCCGCCAGAGCGGTCCGTCGGCGTCGTGTGCGATGTTGGCACACGGTGAGGGTGTGCCGTTCTTCAGCAATGTGGCCGCAGCCCTGGTGCATCCGGATTCGGCGCTGCGCCTGTTCGGCAAGCCGAGTGTGCACGGGCATCGCCGGGTGGGGGTGACGTTGGCGCGCGGTGGGGATATCGAGGAGGCGCGGAAGATTGCGCGTGAGGCGGCTGAGGCTATCGGGATCGAGTTGCGGTCTTGAGGTGGGTTTGAGGCCCAAGCCTAAGCCGAAGCTGGCGCCTTGATTGCTGTCGGTCTGAGGCGATCGGGCAGCCCGATGCAGGACACGCCGTAAACCCATCCTTGGGGGCTCGTAGTGCGGCATCCATGCCGCACACGGTCCTTCATCGGGCTGCCCGATCACCTCTTCGTGGAGGGTCGGTTGGGCGGATCCAACGGCGGGGCATAAAATGGCAGGACAAAAAAACGGCGAGCCTTGGCTCGCCGTTTTTCGTTGAATACGGAGCAGACTTTATTTCAGGTCGACCCACACGAGGTGGTGGTCGCTGCCGTCGGCGATTTTTGCTTCCGGGCTGTCATTGGCGGGCCAGAACACGCCGCTGCCGATGTAGCTGAAGCCGACCGAGGGTAGGACGTAGTCCAGGCGCATGGTGCCGGATTTCGGGCCGAAGTCGCCGGTGGCGTGGAAGGGCGCGCCTGTGCGGGTGATGCCTTTCTCGGCGTAGGCCAGGCTGGTCTGTTCGGCGCCGACGCTGCGCGGGGTGGGGTAGCGCAGGACGCGGGGGTTTTCGATCAGTTCGACGATCGCTTCGTGGCGGCCGTCGCCGTCGACCGGGTCGTTGTTGAGGTCGCCGAGGATGACGAAGCGCGCGTCCTGCGCGAGGCCGCCGCAGTGGCCGCGGTCATCGCACAGCCATGAATTGTCGCGGTCCTTGAGGTAGTCCTGCCACAGGCGCAGTTCGTCGTGGTTGCGGGCGGCGTTGCGCTTCTCCGGGCCGTCGAAGACCGGCGGGGTCGGGTGCGAGACCAGGGCGTGTACGGTGCCGTTCGGGGTGGTCACCGGTACGTCCCAGTGCGATTTGGAGGACAGGCGCAGCTGCGACCAGACGTGGTCGTTGTAGAAGGATTTCCCGGTACGCGGGTCGATCGGGCGCAGGGCGCCGGGCATCGTGCTCCACTTCAGCAGCTGGAAACTGCGGACCTTGGCTTCATCGATCGGGTAGCGCGACAGTACCAGCATGCCGTACTGGCCCGGGTGCAGGCCGTAGCCCCAGGCATCGTTGCCACGGGCGCGGCCTTCGCCGCCGATCTCGCCGTTGTTGTCCAGGTCCAGGCCGCTCTGCACGCCGGTGTTCACCGGGGCGAGGTAGCGGTAGGCGTAATGCAGCGGCTCACCGCCGCCCGGCTGGGCGGCTTCCAGGTAGCGCTTCTGGAAGAGATCAGCGGCGCGATGGGCGTCGTCGTAATCGAACTCGTTGAGCAGCACCAGATCCGGGCGGACCTGCTGCAGGACGGCGGCAATCTTGCGCGCGTGTTCGCTGTCACCTTCGAGCTCGGCGATCAGGCCGCCGGTCTCGTCGCTGTACAGGGAGGTGTTGTAGGTGGCGATCCGCAGCGGTGCGGAGGCGGTATCCGGCATGGCGGCGGTCTTGGCAGGGGTCTGGGCGCAGGCGCCGCAGAGCAGGGCTAGGGCAAGGATCAGGGGATGGGCTTTCATCCGCCTATTTTGCACCCGGCGCGGTGTCAGTGATGCGTCAGCGGCCGTCCAATTCGTCATCGAAGGCGTGCCAGCGGCGGCCGTCATAGGCCTCCAGCGGGCGGAACCGGCGCTTGTAGTCCATCTTGCGGTGGTCGCGGATCCAGTAGCCCAGGTACAGGTGCGGCAGCTGCTCGCGCTGGGCCCAGGCGATCTGCTGGAGGATCGCGAAGGTGCCCAGGCCGCGATGGGCCTGGTCCGGATCGAAGAAGGTGTAGACCGCCGAGAGTCCTTGCGGGGTCACATCGGTCACGGCGACCCCGAGCAGCGGGCCGCGATGGCCGTCCTCGCCCGGGGCGCGGATTTCGATGAAACGCCCCTGCGACCAGCGCCCGATCAGGAACTGGTCGAACTCGTGCGGGCCGTGCTCGTCCATGCCGCCCTGCGCGTGCCGGTGGGACAGGTAACGGTGGTACAGCGCGAACTGCTCTTCGGTCTGTTCGGCGGCGACGATACGCACTTCCAGATCCGCATTGCGGACCAGGCAACGACGCTGGCTGCGGTCCGGTGCGAAGCGGGCCACGGGGATGCGCACGGCTACGCAGGCGTGGCAGTCCGCGCAATGCGGGCGGTAGACCAGATCCCCAGAGCGGCGGAAGCCCCAGCCCAGCGCCATCGGGTACAGCGTGCCCAGGCGCGGATCGTTGGGATCGAGCACCAGATCGCGTGCGGCCCGTTCCGGCCAATAGCCACAGGGGTGGTCACCGGTCTGGAACAGTCGCAGCTCGTCGTCGCGGTCGCCGTGTATTGCCATGCCCACAGCATAGCCCCGTGCCGTCGCAGCCGCCGCGACTGTCTGCCAAATGAACACGGCTGGCCGGGCTGTCAACGGTGCTGGCGCCCACGCGTTGTTACCGGTGTGGGTGCCATGCACCGCACGCAGTTTCCCTCACAAACCGGAGTTACCCATGCGCAACCGCAAATCCCTCCTGCTGCTGGCCCTGCTGCTGTCCACCGGTGCTGCCGGCCTGGCGGTCGCTGCCGATACCCCCGCCGCCGCTGACAAGCCGGCCCGTGCCAAGCTGGACACCAATGGCGATGGCTTCATCGACCGCACCGAAGCGGCCAAGTCGCCCCGTCTGGCTGCGCAGTTCGACACGCTCGATGCCAACAAGGACGGCAAGCTCTCCCGTGAGGAACTGCCGCGCTGGCACGGCAAGCGCCACGGGCGTGGCCCGGGTGGGCATGGCGACTGGATGGCCAAGCTGGACACCAACAAGGACGGCCGCATCAGCCGCGAGGAGGCCAAGGCCGACCCGCGCCTGGCCGCGCGCTTCGATGCGATGGACGTCAACAAGGATGGTTACCTGGACAAGGCCGACCGCGAGCTGCGCATGAAGCAGCATCGTGATGCCTGGTTTGCCGCAGCCGATACCAACAAGGACGGCCAGCTGAGCAAGGCCGAGTTCGATGCGGCCAAGGGCCCGTTCGGTGGCCCGCGTGGTGATCATCGCGATGGCAAGCATCGCGATGGCAAGCCGCCGATGCCGCCGAAGGCACCGGCCACGAAGTAAGCGGTATGGCGGTGGTGTGTAACGAAAGCGCCGGTCATCGACCGGCGCTTTTCGTCCATCAGATGCGGCCGTTCCTGTACATCGCCCAGACGATGGTGCCGACCACCAGCAGATTCATGGCCCACAGCGCTTTGGGGCCGTACAACGACTGATATTTCCAGTTCGCCCCGGTGCGCCCGTGGCGGGCCGCATCGCGCGCGATCATCGGCGCCATGATCCGCTGCAGCGGGACCAGGCACTGATAGTTGACGACGCCCAGGCCGATCGCCAGCGCCACGCATGGCCAGTACCAGGCCAAGGGCAGGAAGCCCAAGGCGAATACGCCCATGCAGACCAGCATCGCAGTGAAGGTGCTGTAGTGGACGAACCTGCGGATCGCTGCGCGCTCGCTTTCGTTCTCGGCATATGAGAGCAGATAACGGCCGCCCAGGTAGCTGCCCAGCACGCCGCCGACCATGCCGCCGATGATCGCGCCCCAGGCGAGATCCGGTGGAAACACCTGTGTCTGGCTGGCCGCTGCCGTCAACGAGCCCATTGCCGCACCGCCGGAGACACTGGCACCGCCCAGGCCGAGCTTCCCGGTGCCCAGCCCGGTGCCCAGCAGGATCGCAGCACTGGCCGTGCCCGGGGCGGCGACCAGCACCATCGATACGACGGTCGTGGCGAAGGCGGCACTCGGCGCGCTGCTGCGGGCGAAGTCGCTGAAGCGACGCAGCATCTCCTCACGCACGGTGGCACGTGCACGCGACAGGCGCTTGCGCACGGCGGCATCACTGAGCCCGAGCAGATCGGCGACCTGCTGCGAACTCTGACCTTCGCGGTAATAGAGCAGCAGGGTTTCGCGGCTGTCTTCCGGCAGCGCCGAGATGATGTCTTCGGCGGCCAGTTCTTCCTCTACCCGTTGCAGATGATCCGGGGCACTGGGGCTGGGGTCGGCAGCCATGTTGATGGCGATCTCGGCGGCCTCGCCGGACAGCGGGCGGCCGCGGTTGGCGCGCAGCCAGTCACGGGCGAGATTGCGGGTGATCTGGCGCAACCAGGGCAGGAAGCTGGCATGGCTGTGCAACTGGTTGAGTTGCTGCCAGGCCTTGATGAACGCTTCCTGCGCGATGTCCTCGCTGGCATGCACATCGCGGGTGATCGCCAGCGCGATCGCGGTGACCGTGTTCTGGCAGGCCAGCACGATGCGGCCATACGACTGCTGGCAGCCGCCTGCGGCAGCCGGCAGCTCGCGTTCGAGCGTGATGGTCAGCGTATGCGGCGTCATGGTGTCCTCCCCCGGGGATGGTCCCATCATGACGCGTGCCGGTCCCGGATGTGACCGGGTAGTGCCGGCCGCTGGCCGGCTCTGCAGGCTTCCAACCGCACGAGGAGCCGGCCAGCGGCCGGCACTACCTGTTACTCGGTGGGCTGGATCCGGACCCGCACTTCCTCTTCTTCCGGCGGGGGGGCTGCCGGTGCGGTCGGCGACGCCGCCGGCTGCACGGTCGGGGTCGGCGCGGGCGCCGCGACCGGGGCGCTGCGGTGGCGCATGACCACCACCATCGCCACGGCAGCGATCACCAGCAGCAGGCCGATACGGATGCGCCAGGCCCAGTTGCGCGGCGCATCGTTCTGGGCGACCTCGTCGCGGAACGCGAACTGCGCGGTCGGGTGATCGCGGCGGGTGGTTTCGAGCAGGCGCGCATCGCGCAGGATCTCGCGGGCGCGGGGCTGGTCATCGGCATGCACCACCCACAGGGTCGGGTGGGTAGTGGCCTTTTCCTTGTCCAGATAGCTGAACTGGCTGCCGCGTTTGCTGTGGTACGAGCGTCCGTTGGTGATGCGCACCTCGATGCCGGCGTCGCGCAGCAGCTGGGCCACGCCTTCGACGGTTTCCACTCGCTGGCTGTTGAAGATCTGTCTCATGTCAGTCCTTGGCCGGCACGGCGGCAGCCGCGGCACTGTCGTCGACCACGCGGATCAGGCCTTCCTGCGCCGTGCTGGCGACCAGGATGCCGTTGCGGGTGAAGAACTGGCCACGCGCCAGGCCACGCGAATCCTGCGCGCTGGGACTGTCCAGCGAGTACAGCAGCCAATCGTCGGCGCGGAACGGGCGGTGGAACCAGATCGCATGGTCCAGCGAGGCCATCTGCACATGCGGCTGGTAGTAGCTGATGCCGTGCGGGAAGGTCGCGGTGCCGAGCAGGTGGAAGTCCGAGGCGTAGGCGAGCAGCGCCTGATGCAGCTCCGGGGCATCGCCGACGGTCTCGTTCAGGCGCAGCCAGACCTGGTGGTACGGCGGGCGCTTGGGCGGGTTGAGTTCGTCACGCGGGTAGACATGGCGGAACTCGAACGGGCCGCCCCGCGAGAGCCAGCGCTGCACCTTGATCGGCAGACGATCCAGGACCGCCTGCGGCAGCGGCTGGTTCGGTTCGATGTCTTCCGGCTGCGGCACTTCGGGCATCTTGTGCTGGTGCTCGGCACCGGTCTCGGCCTGCTGGAACGAAGCGGCGCAGAAGAAGATCACCTTGCCGTGCTGGATCGCGGTGACCCGGCGGACGGAGAAGCTGCCGCCATCGCGGGTGCGGTCCACGTCATAGACGATGGGGTGGTCGATGTTGCCGGCACGCAGGAAGTAGGCGTGCAGCGAATGCACGTGACGGCCGTTCTCGACCGTCTTCTGGGCGGCCGACAGCGCCTGGCCCAGCACCTGGCCGCCAAAAACATACTTGGTACCGATATCGCGGCTCTGGCCGCGGAACAGATTGTCTTCCAGGCGTTCGAGCGAGAGTAGGTCGATCAGCTCGGAAACGACGGGTTCGTGCGTGGCGGACAAAGGCGGCAACCTGGGTTGGACTGGCGCCGATTATACGGGCTCCGGTAGGGCCGGCTGCTGGCCCGCTCCTCGTCAGGTACAGGTGTAGGGAAGCCGGCCAGCGGCCGGCACTACCGGTGTGCGCGGGCGCGCTTCAACCGTGGTGGGTCATCCCTTTCCCAGCCGCGCGACCAGTCCCTGCAGCGCCTGCTGGGCGTCCGGGGCGTACCAGGCCTCGATGAAGCGATCCAGCTGGATCAGATCGGCGTGCAGGGCCTCGTGGAGATCGGCACGGGCGATCGCGCGGGTCAGCAGCATCGGCTGGCGCGGCAGCGTGAGCAGGCCCTGCAGCCAGGCCACGGCACGGGCAACCACCAGATTGGCGTCGACCACCTCATCGACCAGCCCGATCTGCAGCGCACGCTCGGCCGGCACCATTTCGCCGCCGACCAGCAGGGTGGTGGACCGGTGGTGGCCGACCACGCGGCGCATCAGGCGCTGGATGCCTTCCGGCGCGACCAGCCCGACCTGCACTTCGTTCAGGCCGATCACCGTGGGATGGGCGGCGTCGGGGCTGCGGGCGATGATCCGATAGTCGCAGCACAACGCGAGCACGCAGCCGCCGGCCGGGGCGTGCCCGGTCATGGCGGCGACCACCGGCACGCGGCACTCGGCCAGGGTGCGCACGGCGCCGAAGAAGGCCTGCCAGCTGTCCAGCAGCTTGTGTTTGTCATCGCCGTGGCCGAGCAGGTGCGGCACGTCCATGCCGGCGCTGAAGATGCGCTCGCTGCCGGACAGCACGATGCCGTGCACATCATCGGACATCGCCTGGTTGATCGCGTGGATCAGGTGCCGGCATAGCTCGGTGTCCAACGCATTGACCGGTGGCCTGGCCAGCCGCAGTTCGCGGATGGGGCCGTGGTTGATCACCTCGATGAGCGTCGTCATGCTGCAGTCTCGTTGCGGACAGGGAACGAAGCCGATGATAACCAAACCATTCGTGTGCGTATTGTTGGGATTGTGTGCGTTCGCAACATCCGCGTGGGCCGCAACGCCGGCCTGTGTGTCACTGCGCGATGGGTGGGTGCGCCTGCCGCCCGGTGCGATGCCGATGGCGGCCGGCTACGGCCAGATCCACAACGACTGCCGCGAGGCGGTGGTGGTGGTCGCCGCCGGCAGCAAGGCGTTCGGCGATGTCTCGCTGCACGAAACCACGCTGGTCGACGGCGTCAGCCGCATGCGCGCGGTCGAACGCCTGCCGATCGCGGCGGGGGCGACGGTCGTGCTGAAACCCGGTGGTCTGCACCTGATGTTGATGCAGCCGGAGGTGGCGCTGAAAGAGGGGGCGCAGCTGCCGTTGCGGCTGAGCCTGGAAGATGGGCGCAAGGTGGATGGAACGTTGCAGGTGCGCAGCGCGGTGCCGTAAAGATGCATGGGCCGTGGTAGTGCCGGCCGCTGGCCGGCACCCACGCAGTCCATCGCTGCCATGAAACTGCCGGCCAGTGGCCGGCACTACTTTTCAGTTCGGCGCGGCGGAACCTCTCAGCTCGACGCGGTGCGGATCGCCTCTGGCAACGGCGCGCTCTTGCCGGTCTGCGTGTCCATCCAGACCACTACCACGTTGCCATCCGAATACAGCGTGCTGTCGTTCTTCTCGTCCACGATGCGGTGGCCGATGGTCACGCTGCTGTTGCCGAGACGCTCGACGAACAGCTCCACCACGATATCGTTGGGCCACACGATCGGCAGGCGGTAGTTGACGTTGGTCGCCGCCACTACCGGTGCGATCCGGTCGGTCATCGAAACGCCCTCCACGCCCAGCATCCAGCGCACGCGCGCTTCTTCCAGGTAGGAGATGTACTTGGCGTTGTTCACGTGGCCCATGCTGTCCATGTCGCGCCAGCGGACGCTGATCGGCACGCGGGCGAGGATCTTGTGCTCGTTGCTCATGCGGTCTTCTTCTTGGTCTTGCTGGGGGCTTTGGTCGCGGCGGTCTTGCGCACGGCCTTCTTCGGTTCCGGCTTGGCCTTGCGCGGCGGGCGGGCGTCGGGCTTGTTGGCCACGGCCGCCGGCTGTTCCGGACGCGCGCTGGTGGAGGGCAGCATTTTGGCCAGGAACTGGCCGGTGTACGAGGTTGGGCAGGCCGCCACGTCCTCCGGCGTACCGGTGACCAGGATGGTGCCACCGCGGTGGCCGCCTTCCGGACCCAGATCGACGATCCAGTCGGCGGTCTTGATCACGTCCAGGTTGTGCTCGATCACCACCACCGTGTTGCCTTCGTCGCGCAGCTTGTGCAGCACGCCGAGCAGCGCCTCGATGTCGTGGAAGTGCAGGCCGGTGGTCGGCTCATCCAGGATGTACAGCGTGCGCCCGGTATCGCGGCGCGACAGTTCCTTGGACAGTTTCACGCGCTGCGCTTCACCACCGGACAGCGTGGTCGCGCTCTGGCCCAGCTTGATGTAGCTCAGGCCCACATCGACCAGCGTTTCCAGCTTGCGCGCGATGCTCGGCACCGGCTCGAACAGCTTCAGCGCATCTTCGACGGTCATCTGCAGCACGTCGTTGATGTTGTAGCCCTTGTACAGGATCTCCAGCGTTTCGCGGTTGTAGCGCTTGCCGTGGCAGACATCGCAGGGCACGTAAACGTCGGGCAGGAAGTGCATTTCCACCTTGATCAGGCCATCGCCCTGGCAGGCCTCGCAGCGGCCACCGCGCACGTTGAAGCTGAAACGCCCCGGCGAATAGCCGCGTGCACGCGCTTCGGGCACCTGCGCGTACAGCTCGCGCAGCGGCGTGAACAGACCGGTGTAGGTGGCCGGGTTCGAGCGCGGGGTGCGGCCGATCGGCGACTGGTCGATGTCCACCACCTTGTCGAACAGATCCAGCCCGTCGACTTCCTTGTACGGGGCGATCGGGTGCGAGGAGCCGTTGATCTCGTTGGCGGCCAGCGAGAACAGGGTGTCGTTGATCAGGGTCGACTTGCCCGAGCCGGACACGCCGGTGATGCAGGTCAGCAGGCCCGACGGAATATCCAGGTCCACGCCCTTGAGGTTGTTGCCGCTGGCACCGCGCAGGTGCAGGGTCATCTTCGGGTTGGGCTTGTGCCGGCGCGCCGGGATCTCGATGGCGCGCTTGCCCGACAGGTATTGGCCGGTCAGCGAGCGCGGCGCATCCAGGATGTCCTGCAGCGTGCCCTGGCCGACGATCTCGCCGCCGTGCACGCCCGCGCCCGGACCGATGTCCAGCACGTAGTCGGCCAGGCGGATCGCGTCTTCGTCATGCTCGACCACGATCACCGTGTTGCCGAGGTCGCGCAGGCGGGTCAGGGTGCCGAGCAGGCGTTCGTTGTCGCGCTGGTGCAGGCCGATCGAGGGCTCATCCAGCACGTACATCACGCCGACCAGGCCGGCGCCGATCTGCGAGGCCAGCCGGATGCGCTGGGCTTCACCACCGGAGAGGGTATCGGCCTTGCGCTCCAGGGTCAGGTAATCCAGGCCGACGTCGACCAGGAAGCCGAGCCGTTCGCCGATCTCCTTGACGATCTTGCCGGCGATCTCGCCGCGCCAGCCGGGCAGGGTCATGCTGCTGAAGAACTTCAGCGCATCGTCGATCGGCATCACCACCAGTTCCGGCAGCGCACGGTCGGCCACGAACACATTGCGCGCGGCCTTGTTCAGGCGCTGGCCCTGGCACTCGGGGCAGTTGCGCTCGCTGATGTACTTGGCCAGCTCTTCGCGCACGGCCGAGGATTCGGTCTCTTTGTAGCGGCGTTCGAGGTTGGGAATGATGCCCTCGAAGCGATGCTTGCGCTGGGTTCGGCCACCGGCTTCGGTGAAGTAGGTGAAGGTGATCGTCTCTTCGCCGCTGCCGTACAGCACGGCCTGGCGCACGTCCTCGGGCAGGCTCTGCCAAGGGGCGTCGGTGTCGAACTTGTAGTGCTTGGCCAGCGAGGCGATCAGCTGGAAGTAGTACGCATTGCGGCGGTCCCAACCGCGCACGGCGCCGGCCGAGAGCGACAGCTCCGGGTGCACCACCACGCGCGAGGGGTCGAAGAACTCGGCCATGCCCAGGCCATCGCAGCCCGGGCAGGCGCCGACCGGCGAGTTGAACGAGAACAGGCGCGGTTCCAGCTCCGGCAGCGAGTAATCGCAGACCGGGCAGCTGTACTTGGAGGAGAACAGATGCGCAGGCGCATCCTCCACATCCAGCGACTGCACCGAGACCATGCCGTCGCCAAGCTTGAGCGCGGTTTCAAAGCTCTCGGCCAGGCGCTGCTTGATGTCCTCGCGCGGGCGGAAGCGGTCGATCACCGCTTCGATGGTGTGCTTCTGGCGCAGTGCCAGCGGCGGCACCGCATCGATTTCATGCAGCTGGCCGTCCACCCGCACGCGCACATACCCCTGCGCGCGCAGCTGGTCGAAGACCTGGGCGTGCTCGCCCTTGCGCTCGCGGATCACCGGCGCCAGCAGCATGTAGCGCTGCTCGGCATCCAGGGTCAGCACGTGGTCGACCATCTGGCTGACCGTCTGCGCTTCCAGCGGGTAGCCGTGGTCCGGGCAGCGCGGGCTGCCGACGCGGGCGTACAGCAGGCGCAGGTAGTCGTAGATCTCGGTGATCGTGCCGACGGTCGAGCGCGGGTTGTGCGAGGTCGATTTCTGCTCGATCGAGATCGCCGGGGACAGGCCCTCGATGTGGTCCAGGTCCGGCTTTTCCATCACGCTGAGGAACTGGCGGGCATAGGCCGACAGCGACTCCACGTAACGACGCTGGCCTTCAGCGTAAATGGTGTCGAACGCCAACGAGGACTTGCCCGAGCCGGACAGGCCGGTGATGACAATCAGCTTGTCGCGGGGCAGGTCGAGATCGATGTTCTTAAGATTGTGCGTCCGCGCGCCGCGGATGCGGATGAAATCCATCGCCATGGGGGATCCGTTGTGGGGCTTCGGCTCAGGGAGCCGGCAAGCGGGTGGGGCAATCGGAAACGGCAATCGGTCAGCCTACCGAGCTTGGGATTTGGGGGCAATCGTGGACTTTGCCACCCCCATGTCTCATTCCCTGAGACCCCACGAGCCGGTTTCCTGAACCGTATTCAGCCAAATCCGGGTCAGAGCAGGGGGTGGGTTGACCCGAAGTGGTTGAAGTCATTAAAATTCCGCTTCTGTCCGCCCTCGATGGCGGCAGTCCATAGACCACAATAACTACAGAGGAAGTCTGGTCATGTACGCAGTACTGGTAACCGGCGGTAAGCAATACCGCGTGGCGCAGGGCGAAACGCTCCGCGTTGAAAAGCTCGAAGTCGAAGTCGGCAACGAGATCAAGTTCGACAACATCCTGATGCTGGGCGACAGCGATGGCATCAAGCTGGGCGACGCGCTGAGCGGCGCTTCGGTCACTGCCAAGGTCGTGTCCCAGGGTCGTGCCGACAAGGTCCGGATCATCAAGTTCCGTCGCCGTAAGCACCACATGAAGCGCCAGGGTCACCGTCAGTACTACACCGAAATCGAGATCACCGGCATTGCCGGTGGCAGCAAGTAATAAGGAGAAGCAGTCATGGCACATAAGAAGGGCGTAGGCTCATCGCGCAACGGTCGCGACTCCAACCCGAAGTACCTCGGCGTCAAGATCTTCGGTGGCCAGGCCATCGATGCCGGCAACATCATCGTGCGTCAGCGCGGCACCCAGTTCCATCCGGGTACCGGCGTTGGCCTCGGCCGTGACCACACCCTGTTCGCGCTCGTCGACGGCAAGGTGGAGTTCTCGGTCAAGGGCCCGAAGAAGCGTCGTACCGTCAGCGTCGTCGCCGAAGCCTGATCTTCAGCGGTACGCAGGCGCCCACGCCACGGCGTGGGGTCGCTGACGAAAGCCCCGCTTCGGCGGGGTTTTTCGTTGGTATCAACTATCGGGCGGGACATTTCCCGCCGCCGGCCCTGGATCGTACCGGGGCCGTTAGACTCTGCGGTGGGGTGCACCTCGCGCCCGCCGCCTCCAGATTGGCATCCAGAATCATGAAACTTGTAGACGAAGCAGAAATCCAGGTGATCGCCGGCAATGGCGGCAACGGCTGCATCGGTTTCCGTCGCGAGAAGTTCATTCCGCTGGGCGGGCCGGACGGTGGCGACGGCGGTAATGGCGGCAGCGTGTGGATCCGTGCCGACGAGAACCTCAACACCCTGGTCGATTTCCGCCATGACCGCATCTTCAAGGCGCAGCGCGGCGAGAACGGCATGGGCCGCCAGGCCTATGGCAAGGGCGGCGAAGACCTGGTCATCACCGTGCCGATCGGCACCGTGATCATGAACGTCAGCACCGATGAAGTGATCGGCGATCTGACCAGCCATGGCGACCGCCTGCTGGTGGCCAAGGGCGGCCGCGGTGGCCTGGGCAACATGCATTTCAAGAGCTCCACCAACCGCTCGCCGCGCCAGGCGCTGCCGGGTGAAGAGGGTGAAGAGCGCCTGCTCAAGCTCGAGCTGAAGCTGCTGGCCGACGTCGGCCTGCTGGGCTTCCCGAACGCCGGCAAGAGCACGCTGATCCGTGCGGTGTCGGCGGCGACCCCGAAGGTCGCCGATTACCCGTTCACCACGCTGTACCCCAATCTGGGCGTCGTGCGCGTGGAGAACTACCGCAGCTTCGTGATCGCCGACATTCCCGGCCTGATCGAGGGTGCGGCCGATGGCGCGGGCCTGGGCGCGCAGTTCCTGCGCCACCTGCAGCGCACCCGCCTGCTGCTGCACCTCGTGGATATCTCCCCGATGGAAGGTGGCGTGGAAGGTGTCTCGCCGATCGAGCAGGTCCGTGCAATCGAGCGCGAGCTGGAAAAGCACGATCCGGAGCTGCTGGACAAGCCGCGCTGGCTGGTGCTGAACAAGGCCGACCTGATGTTCGAGGACGAGGCCAAGGCCGCCGCCGAGAAGATCGTCGCCGAGCTGGGCTGGACCCAGCCGTGGTACCTGGTCTCGGCGCTGGGTCGTGAAGGCACCTGGCCGATCATGAACAACGTGATGGCCTTCTTCGATCGCCAGAAGGAAGACGAGGCGCAAGCGCGCGATGCGTACTGAGCGCACCCGCGCGCCCCTGAGAAACCCGGCTGCGGCCGGGTTTTTCTGTGGTGCCGTCGTCACCGCCGACCGGGCTGGCCGTCGCAGATCGCAGGCAATAAAAAACCCGGCCGGGGCCGGGTTTTTCTCTGCGGCTGGATCGAAGTCACGCGGGGCGTGGCTCTACGACACCCGCAGCGCCGTATCAGGCGGCCTTGATGGCCTTGATGCGCGCGGTCAGGCGGCTCTTATGGCGAGCAGCCTTGTTCTTGTGGATCAGACCACGCGAGCTGAAACGGTCGAGGATCGGCTGGGCAACAGCGAAGGCTGCCTCGGCGCCGGCGGCGTCATTGGCATCCAGAGCCTTGATCACCTTCTTGACAGCGGTGCGCAGCATCGAACGCTGAGCCGTATTGCGCGCGTTGCGCACGACGGTCTGCTTGGCGCGCTTCTTGGCGGACTTGATATTGGCCACAGTGGTGGTTTCCTGAAAAATCGGTGTAATGGGAACAGCAAGCTGGAAAGTATGATGGCTCGAAAAATGTACGTCAAGTCAATTGTCAAGAGGGAACACGGGTGAGTTCACCAAGGATGTTGCGGGGCCTGCTGTCTTTCAGCAGCATGACCATGATTTCGCGGGTGTTGGGGCTGGTTCGCGACCTGGTCATCACCACCACGTTCGGCACCAATGCGGTGACCGACGCCTTCTGGGTCGCCTTCCGGGTGCCCAATTTCCTGCGCCGGCTGTTCGCCGAGGGCTCGTTCGCCACCGCGTTCGTCCCGGTGTTCACGGAGGTGAAGGAAACCCGCTCGCATGCCGAACTGCGCGAACTGATGTCGCGGGTAGCCGGCACGCTGGGCGGGGTGCTGCTGCTGGTCACCGCGCTGGCGTTGATCTTCGCGCCGCAGCTGGCGACCCTGTTCTCCAGCGGGGTGGATACCGACCCGGCCAAGCACGGCCTGCTGGTGGACCTGTTCCGGCTGACCTTCCCGTTCCTGCTGTTCGTCTCGCTGACCGCGCTGGCCGGCGGAGCGCTCAACAGTTTCCAGAAGTTCGCGATGCCGGCGCTGACCCCGGTGATCCTCAACCTGTGCATGATCGCCGGTGCGCTGTGGCTGGCCCCGCGGCTGGGTGGCACCCCGGAGAAGCAGATCCTGGCCTTGGGCTGGGCGGTGCTGGCCGCCGGCCTGCTGCAGCTGCTGTTCCAGCTGCCGTCGCTGAAGGGCATCAACCTGCTGACCCTGCCGCGCTGGGGCTGGCAGCATCCCGGGGTGCGCAAGGTGCTGACCCTGATGGTGCCGACCCTGTTCGGTTCCTCGATCGCGCAGATCAACCTGCTGCTGGATACGGTGATCGCCGCCAAGCTGACCGATGGCTCGCAGTCCTGGCTGTCGCTGGCCGACCGCTTCCTGGAACTGCCGCTGGGCGTGTTCGGCGTGGCGCTGGGCACGGTGATCCTGCCGGCGCTGGCCCGCCACCATGTCAGTACCGACAAGGCCGGCTTCTCCAGTGCGCTGGACTGGGGCCTGCGCACGACGCTGCTGATCGCCATCCCGGCCATGCTGGGCCTGCTGCTGCTGGCCGAGCCGCTGATCGCCACCGTGTTCCAGTACGGCCGCTTCACCGCGTTCGATACCCGCATGACCGCGCTGTCGGTGTACGGCTTGAGCTTCGCCCTGCCGGCCTTCGCGCTGCTCAAGGTGGTGCTGCCGGCCTTCTACGCCCGTCAGGACACCCGCACCCCGGTCCGCGCCGGTGTGGTCGCGCTGGTGGCCAACATGGTCTTCAACGTCATCCTGCTGGCCGTGCTGTACCACGTGATGGTGCCGGAGGCGCTGAAAGCGCAGGGCGTCTGGGTCGCGTTGGGCAAGCAGCCTGGCCTGCATCTGGCGCTGGGTATCGCCAGTGCGCTGTCCAGTTATCTGAACCTTGGCCTGCTCTGGTACTGGCTGGGCAAGACCGATGTCTACCAGCCCAAGGCGGGCTGGGGCGGCTATGCGACCAAGCTGGGGCTGGCCTGCCTGGCCATGGTGGCGGTGCTGCTGGGCCTGCTCTACGGGATGGCGGACTTCACCGGCATGGACAAATGGCACCGGATCGGCAACCTCGCGCTGCTGGTCGGCGGCGGTGGCCTGACCTATCTGGTGGCCCTGGTTGCCATGGGCTTCC
This sequence comes from Stenotrophomonas sp. IS26, assembly GCF_054188265.1. NCBI lineage: Bacteria > Pseudomonadati > Pseudomonadota > Gammaproteobacteria > Lysobacterales > Lysobacteraceae > Stenotrophomonas > Stenotrophomonas sp. IS26. The sequence goes on along the minus strand of NZ_JBSZJV010000003.1, from coordinate 20,388 downwards.
GCCCGCGCCACCTGCGGGAGCATTGATCCGGGGGCAGCCCGGCTATACTTCATGGCTATCTCTTGCAAAGCATCGGCCCTGGTGGGCCGCATTCCACGTAGATGAGCAGGCTGTTTAGAAACGTCGAAGGCGGGCAGTTGTTCCCGCACGGAAGCGTGGTCTGCATCGGCGCATTCGACGGCCTGCACCTGGGTCATCGTGCGTTGGTGCGCCACGCCGTTTCGCGCGCGCGCGCGCTGGGCGTGGCTGCCGTGGCGGTGGCTTTCGAGCCGCTGCCGCGCGAGTACTTCGCCCAGGGCGAGCCGCCGCCGCGATTGACCCTGGCCCGTGACAAGGTCGCCATGCTGCGCGAACTCGGCGTGGATGCGATCGGCCTGCTGCGCTTCGATGCGCGCATGGCCGCGATGCAGGCCGAGGCGTTCGTCGAGCAGCTGCTGGTGCACCGGCTGAGCGCGCGCGAGGTGTGGATCGGGCCGGAGTTCTGCTTCGGCAACCGCCGCAAGGGCGATCTGGCCCTGTTGCAGGCGATGGGCCGCGAGCGTGGTTTCAGTGCGGGCGAGATCGAGCCGGTCGACCTGCACGGCGAGCGCATTTCCAGCACCCGCATCCGCCAGTTGCTGCGCGCCGGTGATTTCCGTCATGCCGGCGATCTGCTGGGCAGGCCGTATACGATTGGGGGCAGGGTAGTGCGCGGCCGCCAGTTGGGCCGTACGCTGGGGTTCCCGACCGCCAACCTGCGCTTTCCGAAGACGCCGGCGCTGTCGGGGATCTACGCGACCTGGGTCCATGGTGTGTTCGACCAGCCGTGGCCGTCGGTCTCCAGCTTCGGTACGCGTCCCACCGTGGATGGCGTGGAGCCGCTGCTGGAAGCGCACCTGTTTGATTTCCAGGGCGACCTGTACGGCCGCCACATCGATGTCGAGTTCGTCGCCAAGCTGCGCGACGAAGAAAAGTTCCACGATCTGGCTGCGTTGACCGACCAGATGCACCGTGACGCCGAACAGGCCCGTCACATCCTTTCCGAACACAGATTGCGAGCCACTGCGTGAGCCAGGACTACAAAGCCACCCTTCATCTGCCGGCAACCGAATTCCCGATGCGCGGCGACCTGCCCAAGCGCGAGCCGGGCATTCTGTCGCGCTGGGAGGACGAGGGCCTTTACGCCCGCCTGCGCGACAACGCGCAGGGCCGCCCGCTGTTCGTGCTGCACGACGGCCCGCCTTACGCCAATGGCCAGATCCACCTGGGCCACGCGGTCAACAAGATCCTCAAGGACATCATCGTCAAGTCGCGCTACCTGGCCGGCTTCGATGCGCCCTACGTACCGGGCTGGGATTGCCACGGCCTGCCCATCGAGATCGCGGTCGAGAAGAAGTGGGGCAAGGTCGGCGTCAAGCTCGATGCGGTCGCGTTCCGCCAGAAGTGCCGCGAGTTCGCCGAAGAGCAGATCGAACTGCAGCGCCGCGACTTCAAGCGCCTGGGCGTGATCGGCGATTGGGACAACCCGTACAAGACGCTGAGCTTCGATTTCGAAGCCAACGAGATCCGTGCGCTCTCCAAGGTGTTCGCCAACGGTCACATCGTGCGCGGCGCCAAGCCGGTGCACTGGTGCTTCGACTGTGGCTCGGCGCTGGCCGAAGCGGAAATCGAATACCAGGACAAGACCTCGCCGGCGATCGACGTGGCCTACGTGTCGCGTGATTCCCAGCAGCTGGCCGAGCGCTTCGGCGTGACGCTGCCGGCCGATGTCGAGGTGGCGGTGCCGATCTGGACCACCACCCCGTGGACGCTGCCGGCCTCGCTGGCGGTGTCGCTCGGTGCGGAGATCGAGTACGTGCTGGCCGAAGGCCCGGCCCACCACGGCAAGCGCCGTTGGCTGGTGCTGGCCGCCGCGCTGGCCGAACGTTCGCTGCAGCGCTACGGCGTGGACGGCCTGGTCGTGCACGGTCGTGCCACCGGCGCCGCGCTGGAAAATCTGCTGCTGGCCCATCCGTTCTACCCGCAGCGCGACATCCCGCTGCTCAATGGCGACCACGTCTCCGACGAAGACGGTACCGGTGCGGTGCATACCGCCCCGGGCCATGGCCAGGAAGACTTCGTGGTCAGCCAGCAGTACGGGCTGATGGACAAGTACAACGCCGGCCAGATCAACCCGGTCGACGGCCGTGGCGTGTACCTGTCCTCGACCCCACCGGCCGGCGATGTCGAGCTGGCGGGCCTGCACCTGTGGAAGGCGCAGCCGCTGATCGTCGATGTGCTGCGTGCCTCCGGTGCGCTGCTGGCGTATGTCGAGATCGTGCACAGCTACCCGCACTGCTGGCGCCACAAGACGCCGGTCGTGTTCCGCGCCACCCCGCAGTGGTTCATCTCGATGGACAAGGCCAACCTGCGCCGCGATGCGATGGCCGCGATCGACAACGTCGGCTGGTTCCCGAGCTGGGGCAAGGCGCGCATCGGCTCGATGGTCGATGGCCGCCCGGACTGGTGCATCAGCCGCCAGCGCACCTGGGGCGTGCCGATCGCGCTGTTCACCCACCGCGAAACCGGTGAGCCGCACCCGCGCACCGTCGAGCTGATGCAGCAGGTCGCCGACCGCGTGCAGGCCGAAGGCATCGACGTGTGGTACTCGCTGGACAGCGCCGAGCTGCTGGGCGAGGAAGCGTCGCACTACGAGAAGGTCACTGACATCCTCGATGTCTGGTTCGACTCGGGCGTGACCCACGAAGGCGTGCTGCTGGCGCGTGGCTTCGGCAAGCCCGCCGATCTGTACCTGGAAGGCTCGGATCAGCACCGCGGCTGGTTCCAGTCCTCGCTGCTGACCGGCGTGGCCATCGACAAGCAGGCCCCGTACAAGCAGTGCCTCACCCACGGCTTCACCGTGGATGAGAAGGGCCGCAAGATGTCCAAGTCGCTGGGCAACGGCATCGAGCCGCAGGACATCATGAAGACCCTGGGCGCGGACATCCTGCGCCTGTGGATCGCCTCGGCCGATTACAGCAATGAAATGTCGCTGTCGCAGGAAATCCTCAAGCGCAACGCGGATGCCTACCGGCGCCTGCGCAACACCGCGCGCTTCCTGCTCGGCAACCTGGACGGCTTCGACCCGGCCCAGCATCTGGTGGCCCCGGCCGACATGGTCGCGCTGGACCGCTGGATCGTGCATCGCGCCTTCGAGGTGCAGGAGAAGATCAAGGCGGCGTACACCGGCTACAACATGGCCGAGATCGTGCAGCTGCTGCTGAACTTCTGCAGCGTGGATCTGGGCTCGGTGTATCTGGATGTCACCAAGGACCGCCTGTACACCATGCCGGTGGACTCGCGCGGCCGCCGCTCGGCGCAGACCGCGATGTACCGCATCGCCGAAGCGTTCACGCGCTGGATCGCGCCGATCCTGAGCTTCACCGCCGATGAGCTGTGGGGGTACCTGCCGGGCGAGCGCAAGGAGAACGTGCTGTTCGCCACGTGGTACGACGGTCTGGTTCCCTTGCCGGCCGATGCACCGCTCAACGCAGCCGACTTCGACCAGCTGCTGGCCCTGCGCGAGCAGGTCGCCAAGGTGCTTGAGCCGATGCGCGCCAACGGTGCGATCGGTGCGGCGCTGGAAGCGGAGATCACCGTCGCCGCCGATGCCGAGACCGCCGCGCGCTGGCAGCCGCTGGCCGAGGAGCTGCGCTTCCTGCTGATCAGCGGTGACGTGCAGGTGCGCCCGGCGACCACCGACGAGGTGTTCGTCAGCGCCCAGCCGACCGGCAAGCACAAGTGCGTGCGCTGCTGGCATTACCGCGCCGATGTCGGCTCGGTCGCTGCGCATCCGGAACTGTGCGGCCGCTGCGTGACCAACATCGACGGTGCCGGCGAAGACCGGCGGTGGTTCTGATGACCGCCGCCCGTCCGCGTCCGAACGCGCTGATCTGGCTGCTGCTGTCGGCAGCGATCATCATCGCCGACCAGTGGAGCAAGGCCTGGGTGCTGTCCAGCCTGCCCGAGTACGAGCCGGTGGTGGTCATCGAAGGCTTCTGGAACTGGTACCGCACCTACAACACCGGCGCAGCATTCAGCTTCCTGAGCGATGCCGGTGGCTGGCAGCTGTGGTTCTTCACCGCGCTGGCGTTGGGCATCAGCGGCCTGATGGCCTACTGGATGTGGGGCACCGCGCGCGGTGCCTGGCGCAGCGCCGTGCCTTACGCGCTGGTGATCGGCGGGGCGATCGGCAACGTGATCGACCGCCTCATGCACGGTCACGTCGTTGACTTCATCCAGTGGCATATCGGGGACCATTACTGGCCCTCGTTCAACATCGCCGACTCGGCGATCGTGGTCGGCGCGGTGGGTATCGCCCTGTTCGGCCTGTTCGACGGCAAGGCTGCCAAAAAAGCGGGATAATTCCCTCCTGTATCCGTAACAACCCGGCTCACGCCGGCCGGAGTATCTGACCGATGGATGTGTTGCTCGCCAATCCGCGTGGTTTCTGTGCCGGTGTCGATCGTGCGATCGAGATCGTCAAGCGCGCGATCGAGACCCTGGGTGCGCCGATCTACGTGCGCCACGAGGTCGTGCACAACCGGTTCGTGGTGGATGACCTCAAGGCCCGCGGCGCGATCTTCGTCGAAGAACTCGACGAAGTGCCGGACGACAACACGGTGATCTTCAGCGCGCACGGCGTCTCCCAGGCCGTGCGCCAGGAAGCCGACCGCCGTGGTCTGAAGGTGTTCGACGCGACCTGCCCGCTGGTCACCAAGGTGCACCTGGAAGTGGCCCGCCACTGCCGCGCCGGCCGCGACGTGGTGCTGATCGGGCACGCCGGGCACCCGGAAGTGGAAGGCACGATGGGCCAGTGGAACCGCGAGCGCGGCACCGGCCAGATCTACCTGGTGGAGGGTGTGGAGGACGTCGCCACGCTGGTCATCGACCAGCCGGAGAACTTCGCCTACACCACCCAGACCACGCTCTCGGTGGATGACACCCGCAGCATCATCGACGCGCTGCGCACCCGCTTCCCGGCGATGCAGGGCCCGAAGAACGACGACATCTGCTACGCCACGCAGAACCGCCAGGACGCCGTGCGTGACCTGGCCAAGCGCTGTGACCTGGTGCTGGTGGTCGGCTCGCCGAATAGCTCCAACTCCAACCGCCTGAGTGAACTGGCGCGCCGTGATGGCGTGGAGTCCTACCTGATCGACGGTGCCGACGAGATCGACCCGGCGTGGGTGGCCGGCAAGAAGCACATCGGCTTGACCGCCGGTGCCTCGGCACCGCAGGTTCTGGTGGATGGTGTGATCGCGCGCCTGAAGGAGCTCGGTGCCACCGGTGTGGGCGAACTGGAGGGCGAGCCGGAATCGATGGTGTTCGCGCTGCCGAAGGAACTGCGGCTGCGGTTGGTCGACTGACCGCGCAGCATTCCGCCACGCATGCCATGGCGCTGCCCCGGTAGTGCCGGCCGCTGGCCGGCAGCGCACCCCGGTTGGCCCTGATCGCGACCGGCAGACAGAACGTCACTGCGCGCCGCTGTGCCAATCATGGCCGCAACGCGACGTATGACCTTTGGCCATGGGGCAGGGCGCTGGCGGAGGACTAGGATCAAGGGCTTCCCCCGCTGGAGCCTGCCTGATGAAGATGCGTGCCATTGCCCTGTCCATGTTGCTGGCTGTGTCCGCAACAGGCGTGCAGGCGCAGACACCGCCGCCGCAGGACGTGGCCTTCCCGGGCCTGCTGCGCATCGACGTGGACGCGCGCGACATCGGGCGACGCATCTTCAAGGTGAAGGCCACGGTGCCGGCCAAGCCCGGCCCGCTGACCCTGCTGTACCCGCAGTGGCTGCCCGGGGCGCATTCACCGAGTGGCCCGATCGACAAGCTCGCCGGCCTGGTCGTCACCGCCAACGGCACGCCGCTGCAGTGGACGCGCGATCCGTACGACGTCTATGCCTTCACCGTGCAGGTGCCGCAGGGCGCCAGCGAAGTGGTGGCCGAGTTCACGTTCCTCTCTTCGCAGGGCACCCAGGGCCGCGTGGTGATGACCCCGGACATGCTCAACCTGCAGTGGAATGCCAATTCGCTGTATCCGGCCGGGGTGATCACCCGCAACATCCAGGCGCAGGCCACCGTCACTCTGCCGCCGGGCTGGTCATATGCCACCGCGCTGGATACCGAGCGCCGCGAAGGCGATACCGTGGTGTTCAAGCCGATCAGCTATGACCACCTGGTCGACTCGCCGCTGTTCGCCGGCCGCCACTTCCAGCGCTTCGATCTGGACCCCGGTGCGAAGGTGCCGGTGCACCTGAATGTCTTCGCCGATGAGGCCAAATCGCTGGCGGCCAAGCCCGAGCAGATCCAGGCGCATCGCGCGCTCGTGCAGCAGATGTACAAGCTCTACGGCGCACGCCACTTCGACCGCTACGAGTTCCTGCTGGCGCTGACCGACAAGCTCGGCGGCATCGGCCTGGAGCACCAGCGCTCCAGCGAGAACAGTGGCGAGACCGGCTACTTCACCGAGTGGGACAAGACCTGGCTGGGCCGTGATCTGCTGCCGCACGAGTTCAACCACTCCTGGAACGGCAAGTACCGGCGTGGCGCCGATCTGACCACGGCCAACTTCAACGTGCCGATGGGCGACAGCCTGCTGTGGCTGTACGAAGGCCAGACCCAGTTCTGGGGCCAGGTGCTGGCCGCGCGTTCCGGGCTGTGGAGCCCGCAGCAGACCCGCGACGTGCTGGCCAATGTGGCGGGCACCTATGATCGCGGTCGCCCCGGCCTGGCCTGGCGCAACCTGCAGGACACCACCAACGACCCGACCATCGCCCAGCGCCGCGCATTGGCCTTCCGCAACTACCAGATGAGCGAGGACTACTACTCCGGCGGCCAGATGGTCTGGCTGGAGGTGGAGGGCAAGCTGCGCGCGCTGACGGGTAACAAGCGCGGCCTGGACGACTTCGCCAAGGCGTTCTTCGGCATGAACGACGGCGACTGGAATGTCCATCCGTATACCTTCGAAGAGGTGGTGAGCACGCTCAACGGCGTGGCGCCGTTCGACTGGGCCAGCTTCCTGCGCGAGCGCCTGGACGGGCACGGGCCGCTGACTGGTGGCCTGGAAGCGGCCGGCTGGAAGCTGGTCTATACCGATACGCCGAACGAGGCGTTCAAGGCGCAGGAGACGCGTGGCAAGAACAGCAACCTGCTGTACTCGATCGGCCTGTCGGTCAGCGAGTCCGGCTACATCGGCGATGTGCTGTGGGACAGCCCGGCCTTCAACGCCGGTCTCATTCCCGGCATGAGCGTGGTCGCACTCAATGGCCGCGTGTTCAAGGCCGAGCAGTTGAAGGAGGCGATCACCGCCGCCAAGACCGACAAGGCGCCGCTGACGCTGCTGGTGAAGAGCTTCGATCGCATCGATACGGTGACGCTGGATTACCACGATGGGCTGAAGTACCCGTCGCTGGAGCGCATCGCGGGCAAGCCGGACCGGTTGGCGGAGTTGTGGAAGGCGCGGTGAGTGCGCTGCGTGGAGGCCGCTGGATCAGTCCGCGGCGTCCACATCCTGGGCGCTCTCGCACGCACGCTTCGGCGCACACAGGCGATCCAGCAGCGCCAGCGTGACCCCGTTGCTCCAGCCGAAGCCATCCTGCAGCGGGTACTCGCCACCGCCGCCGCCGGTGGCCGAACCGTCGACCACGTACTTCTCCACCAGCTTGCCCTCGCGGTCATACACGGTCTGCACGGTGCGCAGGAAGCGCGTGCCGATCCGGCGGGCGAGGGTGTCCTGTCCATAGCGCTGCAGCCCGTCCACCGCGACCCACTGCAACGGTGCCCAGCCATTCGGGGCATCCCATTGCTGCCCGGTTGTCACGGTGGTGGTCAGCAGCCCGCCATCGCGGAGCAGCTGCGAATCGACTGCCTGGGCGGTACGGCGTGCCTGCGTGCGCCCGGCAACGTCCAGCCACAAGGGAAACAACGCCGCCGCGGTCAGGGCAGGGCGGGTCTGGCCGCGCTCCAGATCGCGGTCCACGTACCAGCCTTGCGTTTCATCCCAGAGCAGTTGGTTGATGGCGTGCCGACGTGTCTTGGCCAGTTGGGTGAATGTGCGTGCGCCGCTGCGATCACCGGCCGCCTTGCTGGCGCGGGCCACGGTCGTTTCCAGATGGAACAGCAGGCTGTTCAGATCGACCGGCACGATCGCCGTGGTATGGATGCTCGCCAACGCAGACGGCTCGGCGAGCCAGCGTGAGCTGAAATCCCAGCCCGATTCCGCACCGGCGCGCAGGTCGCGATACACCTGTGAAGGCGCGCGCTGCGGCGCCAGGACGGCCGTGGCCACATCGTCCATCCAGGACTCTGTGCGTGGCACCGCGCGGTCGTCCCAATAGCGATTGAGCAGTTGCCCGTCCGCCAGCCGCACGACGCGTTCGCGCGCCTCGCCCGGCGCCAGCGTTTCCGCGCCGCGCATCCAGAATGCATGCTCGATGCGCAGCTGCGGCAGGTAACGGCGGTAGGCGTCATCGCCTTCGTGGGTGGCGAGTAGATCCACCATCAGGCTGAAGAAGGGTGGCTGCGAGCGGCTAAGGTAGTAGCTGCGGTTGCCGTTGGGAACATGGCCGTAGCTGTCGAGCTGGAACGCGAAGTTGTCCACCATGTCGCGCACCTGCTGCCAGCGACCACTGGAGGCCAGCCCGAGCAGGGTGAAATAGCTGTCCCAGTAGTACACCTCGCGGAAGCGCCCGCCGGGCACGACGTAGGGCTTGGGCAGCGGCAGCAGCGAGCCGTTCGGATCCACCGTGTCGATGGTGCGGGTCAGTACCGGCCACAGCCCCTCGATGTGCGCGCGCAGTGTCTCGCCCGCTGGTGGCACGTAGGGCTGGGTGTCACCGGGCACCGCGAAGTGCTCGGCCACGAAGGTTGCCAGATCGAATCCAGGTTGGGTCCTGGCGCGCTGCCACTCGGCGAGGAGGGGTGCGCTGGGCTGGCGGGGCACTGCATCCGCGAAGGTCTTCTGATCCTTGAACAGGTGCCCCCCCTGGACCTGCTGGAACAGGGGCTGCCACTGCTGGTCCGGTGTCTGCGGCGTCGGTGCCGTGTCGCGTGCCAGCGCAGTGGCACTCAGCAGCAGGGATGACAGCAGCAGACCGGCCAGGCGGGGACAGGGGCGCATGGGATGCCTCCGGAGGTGGGAAATCCACTGTACGGGCCGGCGCGTCAAGGGCTGGTACTTCCGGGGCAGCGCGCACGCGGTCATTGGGGTGCGGGCCGTTTGACGGTGCGGCCGCTTCCCTGATTGACCAAAGTGGTCCGCACCCCCTAGAATTCACGACCTCGCCGGAATAGCTCAGTTGGTAGAGCGGCGCATTCGTAATGCGTAGGTCGTAGGTTCGATTCCTATTTCCGGCACCAGATACAGCAGAAAGCCCCGGCCTTGGTCGGGGCTTTTTGTTTGTGGCGAAGTGGCCAGTTACCTCACTTCGCCCCACTCCCAACGGGATGCGAAGACCGCCGCCGGAACTTCCGCGACAGCCAATCCCCCGCATCATCCACCACGGTGAAGGCCGCGGGAATCACGATCAGGCTCAGCAGCGTGGAGGTGATCAAGCCCCCGATCACGGCGATCGCCATGGGCGCACGGAAGCTGGAATCCCCGGCAAAGCCCAGCGCGATCGGCATCATGCCCGCGCCCATCGCCAGGGTGGTCATGATGATCGGCTGTGCACGCTTGCGGCAGGCATCGATCAGCGCGTCATGTTGGCTCATGCCGTGCTCGTCTTCGGCCATCACCGCGTAATCCACCAGCAGGATGGAGTTCTTGGTGGCGATGCCGATCAGCATCAGCAGGCCGATCAGCGCCGGCAGCGAGAGCATGTTCTGGGTGATCAGCAGGGCGCCAAACGCACCGCCGGCAGACAGCGGCACCGCAGCCAGAATGGTGACCGGCATCAGCGCGTGGTTGAACAGCAGCAACAGCACCATGTAGATGCAGATCAACCCGGCGGCCATCGCCAACATGAAGCCGATGAACAACTCGACGAACACCTCCGCATCGCCGGTGTTGAGGAAGGTCACGCCCGGCGGCAGCTGCTTGACGCTCGGCAGGGCCTGCACCTCGGTCATCACATCGCCCAGCGGACGACCGTTGAGTTCGGCGGTGAGGGTCACGTTGCGCTGGCGCTGGTAGCGCGAGATCTGCGAGGGGCCGCTGCCTTGCTGGATATCGGCGACCGCCGCCAGCGGCACCGGGCCATTGCGGCCGGGCACGCGCAACTGGCTGATCAAGCCTGGGTTGGCCAGGGTGGCTTCGGCAAAGCCGACCCGGATCGGTACCTGGCGGTCGGGCAGGTTGAGCTTGGCCAGGCGCTGTTCGTAGTCGCCAGCGGTGGCGATGCGGGCGGCTTCGGCGATGTCGGCGGTTGCGACGCCCAGGTCCGCGGCGCGGGCGGGATTCGGCACGATCTGCAGTTCCGGGCGCAGCAGCGAGGCGGTGGAGGTGACGCTGCCCAGGCCTTGGATACCGCGCAGGTCGCGTTCCAGTGCGGTGGCGGCATCCTGCAGGCGTTGCGGGTCGTCACCGGAGAGCACCAGCTGCAGCAGGTTGCCGGGCTCGGAGCTGACATAGCTGACGCGCACGCCGGGCAGATCGGCCAGGCGCTCGCGCGCCTCACGTTCCAGCACGCGCTGGTCGCGGTCGCGTCCGTCGGCGCTGCCCCAGTCGAGCACCAGGGTCGCCTTGCGCGGCTCACCGACGCCGGTCGCACCCGGGTCGCCCAGGTCGAGCACGCTGCCGACCGCGGTATAGACCTGCTTGAGTTCGGGCATGTCCTTGAGCAGCCCGCGCGCGTGCTCGGCGACGGCCACGGTCTCCTGCAGGCGGGTGCCCGGCGGCAGTTCGAGATTGAGGTTGCTGCGGCCCAGATCGGACTGCGGGATGAAGGTGGCCGGGATGAACGGCACCAGCGCCAGCGATGCGACGAACAACCCGGTGGCCAGCCACAGGGTGCGGCCGCGATAGCGCAGGGCGGCGTCCACCCAGCCCAGGTACCACGTCATCAGTTTGGACTCCGGCTTCTCCTCGCCGTGCGGCTTGAGCAGGTAGGCGGCCATCATCGGGGTGAGCAGGCGGGCCACCAGCAGCGAGAACAGCACGGCGGTGGCAGCGGTCCAGCCGAATTCGCGGAAGAACTTGCCGGCGATGCCGGGCATGAAGGCCACCGGCACGAATACGGCGGCCAGCGTCAGCGAGGTGGCGATCACCGCGTTGCCGATCTCGCCGGCGGCCTCGCGTGCGGCTTCCAGCGGTGGCTTGCCCATGCGCAGGTGGCGCACGATGTTCTCGATCTCCACGATCGCATCGTCCACCAGGATGCCGACCACCACGGACAGCGCCAGCAGCGTGATGATGTTGAGGGTGAAGCCGAAGAAGTACATCACCGCGAACGTCGGGATGATCGACAGCGGCAGCGCCAACGCGGACACCCACGTTGCGCGCCAGTCACGCAGGAACAGCCACACCACCAGCAGCGCCAGCAGCGCGCCTTCCCAGAGCATGGTCATCGAGGAATCGTAGGAGCGATGCGTCTCATCGATCGCCGTGGTGACCAGGCGGAAGTCGATGCCGGGATGCTCGGCCTTGATCTTGTCCAGCGCGTCATGCACGCCGGCCTCCACCTTGACCTCGCTGGAGCCGCGGGTGCGCGACATCGAGAAGGCCACCACGCCCTTGCCGTCCAGCAGGGCGGCCTCGGTGGGATCGGCGGCGCCATCAGTGACCGTGGCCAGCGTGGACAGCCGCACGGCGCGCCCGTCCGGCAGGGCGATGGAGTAGTCGCGCAGCGCCTGTGCGTCACCGACGGTGCCCAGCGTGCGGATGGTCTGCTGCGCGCCCTCGACCTCGGTCTTGCCGCCGGCACGCTCCACCTGGATGCGGGCCAGCTGCTGCGATACATCGCCGGCGGTAATGCCCATCGCGATCAGCGCGTTGGGATCCAGATCCACCCGCACCTGGCGCTGCACGCCGCCCACGCGGGTGACGCGCGCGACACCCGGGACGCCGTACATCGCACGCGAGATGTCGCGGTCGACGAACCAGCTGGCCTCATCGGTGGTCATGTGCGGGGCGACCAGCGCATAGGTCATCAGCGAGCCGCCGATATCGACCTTGGAGATCACCGGCTCCTGGATGTCCTGCGGCAGGTCGGTGCGGATGCGCGTAACGGCATCGCGGGTGTCATCCAGCGCGGTGGCCAGGTCGGCCTCCAGCTGGAATTCGATGGTGGTGGTGCTGACGCCTTCGCTGACCGAGGACATCACGCGCTTGACGTTGTTGACCGTCGCCACCGAGTCCTCGACCTTGCGGGTCACTTCCGCTTCCAGCTGGCTCGGCGAGGCGCCCGGCTGGGTGACGGTGACGGTGGTCATCGGGAAGGCGATATCCGGGAAGCGCGCCACCGGCAGCTGATGGAAACCCCACAGGCCGGCCACGCACAGCACGAAGAAGATCAGCAGCGCAGGCAACGGGCGGTTGATCGCCCAGGCAGAGATGTTCATCGGGCGGCGGCCTTGGCATCGGCCACCACGCGCACGCGGTCGCCCTCACCGAGGAAGCCGGCGCCATCCACCACCACCTGATCGCCCGCCTTCAATCCTTCAAGGATCGCGGTACGGCCCTTGACGGCCTGGCCGGTGCTGACGCGGTGGCGGGTGGCCTGCTGTGTGTCGTTCACGGTGAACACGTAGTTGTGGCCATCGCGCTGCACGATTGCTGCGGTCGGGATGGTCAGCACCTGGCCGTCGCCGGTGACGATGCGGCCATCCACATAGATGCCCTGTTTGAGCGGGCCGGGCGTGGGCAGGTCGGCGTAGATCGTGCCGGTGCGGGTCTGCCCATCGACACCCGGGGTGACCGCGCGGATGCGGCCGCTGACCACCTGGCCGCCGTACGGCAGCTCCACGGTGTTGCCGACGGCGACATCGGCCAGCTGGTTTTCCGGCAGCTCCGCGCGCCACTCCAGGCGGCCATCGCGGATCAGGCGCAGCAGCTCGGTACCGGCGGAGACCACCTGGCCTGGCTGCACCAGGCGCTTGGAAATCAGGCCGTCGGCCGGCGCGCGCAGGTCGGCGAAATCGCGGCGCAGCTTGGCGGCGTCGCGCGCGGCACGGGCGGTGGCGGTCTGCGCCTCGGCATTGATGCGCGAGGCACGCAGCTCATCCAGGCTGCTTTCGCTGATCAGCTGCTGGGCGGCCAGCTTGGCGCTGCGCTCGTAGTTCATGCGGGCCAGCTCCTGCGAGGCCTGCGCCTGCCGCAACGAGGCATCGGCCTGCGCCAGCTCGCTGTCCAGGGTGCGATGGTCCACCTGCAGCAGCACCTGGCCCTGCGTGACCCATTGCCCCACGTCCACCAGCAACGCGGTGACGCGCTGGCCGCTGATCTCCACGCCCAGCTGCATTTCCTCGTAGGCGGTCACCGGCCCGGAAACCAGCACCGTGCGCGCCATGGTCTGCTGCTGCGCGGGCGCCAGCGAGACCGGCAGCGCCGAGCTGGCAGCGGCGGCGTCGGCCGAGGCCTTGTCGTCCTTGCCGCCACACGCGGACAGCAGCGCAGCGACCAGGATCAGGGAGAAACTGCGGAAGGAGGGTGCACGCATGGAGTGGCTTTCCGGGTCGGAACAGCGGGAAAAGAAAGGAAGGGGGCAATCAGGATTCGCGGGACAGGCGCAGTGCGATGCCATCCAGCATCAGGCCCAGCCCCTGCTCGAAGCGGGCGTCGAAATCGACCTCGCTCCACACGTCACGGGCCTGCCAGCAATGGGGAAAGCGGGCCTCGGCCAGCGCCAAGAACGCCTCACCCAGCGCCTCCATGCTGCCGTCGCCGGGCCAGGACTGCTCCTCGATGACAAAGCCCATCGTGTAGTACACCAGGTCCATCGAGGTGGTCGCGGCAAAGCGTGCCGGCGCGCCGGCGCCCATCAGCGCGGCGATGCTGGCCTCACCCACCCGCAGCACGTTCTCGGTCGCCAGGAAGGTGCCGGCATACACCCGCGCACCGTCACGGCGGGCCTTGAAGGCCAGGCGGAACTCGCGCCCGATCTGCAGCAGGGTCTGCCGCCATGGCTGCCCGGCGGGGATCGTACGGGCGACGTCGCCGATCATGGCGTCGGCCATGGCGTCGATCAGCGCCTGCTTGCTCTTGAAGTGCCAGTACAGAGAGGGCGCCCGGATGCCCAGCGAGCAGGCCACCTTGCGCAGGGTAATACCCTCCAGGCCGGCCTCGTCGAGGATCCGGAAGGCCGCCTCGACGATGTTTTCCCGCGCGATGGGTTGGCGCACTGTGCTCTGGCCTAACGTTGTTAGGGGGCGAATCTAACAGTGTTAGGCTGGCGCGGGCAAGTGCCGCCCGCGTGCCTCAGAGGTCGATCAGGTCGGCCTGCAGCGCCGCCATCCGGACCCGGTTCCGGCCACTCGTCTTGGCGTCGTACAGCGCCTCATCCGCCCGGGCGATCAGCGCCTCCAGCAGCCGCTGGTCGCCGCCCGGCAGCGCCTCGCCGATCGCGCCACCGACGCTGACGGAGACGGCAATGCGCTCGCCGCCCACGAGGATGGGTTCGGACGCCACCGCACTGCGCAGCCGTTCGGCGGCGGCGGGGATCTCGTCCACCGCGGACGCCGCCAGCAGGGCAATGAACTCCTCGCCGCCGAAGCGGGCGAACAGATCGCGCTCCCGCAGGGCGTCCCGGCAGCGCTTGGCGACCACCTTGAGGACTTCATCGCCGACCGGATGGCCGTAGGTATCGTTGATCTTCTTGAAGTGATCCACGTCCACCATCAGTACCGCGACGGCGCGGCCGTTGGCTTCGCGCGCGGCGATGATCTGGGCCGAGCATTCTTCGAAATGACGGCGGTTGGGCACGCCGGTCAAGGGATCGGAGGAGGCGAGGCGGCGCAGCTCGGCGGCCATCAGCAGATCGGCGGTGACATCGGTGAACAGCCAGATGCGCCCATGTGCGCCGTCGCCGCGCACCGGGTGGGTATCCACCTCGAAGGTGCGTTCGCCCAGTGTCCAGTTCTGCTTGGCCGCGAACTGGTCGTTGTTGATCTGGGCGCTGTAGGCCAGCTCCAGTTCGCCATGGTTGTCGCACCGTTGGCGCAGGGCGCGCATCGGGCCGGCGAGATCCGCGGCGCGGTGATCACCTGCCGTGCAACCCAGCAGTTCCGCTGCGTGCTCGTTGACCGCAGCACCTACGCCATCGCCATCGATCAGGACGATGCCCGCGGGCACGCTTTCAAACAGATCGAGGAACTGATTGCGGACGATGGCGCCGCGTGCGGCTTCCCGCCGCGCGGACAACAGCCGCGCCACGCTCGTTGCCAACAGCGGCACCTGCGCCGTCAACGCTGCGGGCGCAGGGGCGCTTCGCCAAACCAGCAGCAGGCCGCTCAGCGGCGCCCCGTGCGAAGGCGCCGGGACGTACAGCAGGTGGGCGGGGAGGCCTTCCAGGGCATGGATGATCGCCGTCGGCAGCCTGAACCCCGCCGCGTCCATGGCTTCGCCGTTCCAGCGGCACTCGAGGATGCCGCTGCGTGCCAGGTTGAAGCTCGGCGAGGGCAGTGCCGGGGCCGAGACCGCCCAGGTCGCCCGGCCGCCGGCGTCCACTTCCACCGCCATCACCAGGTCGGCGTGGGAGGCGAGGCGGGCGAACTGGCACAGGGCGGCCAGCGCGTCACTGTCGGACGTGGTCACAACGCGGTGCCTGCCAGTCGCTGTTCGAGGATGCGCATGACGTCATCCGGCGCGGTCATGTGCGGAAGATGCCCTGAGGCATCGATCACATCCAGGGTGGCGCCCTCGATCGCGTTGGCCAGCCAGTGGCCGACGGCAACCGGTACCGCCACGTCGTGTGCGGTCTGGATGAGGTGGACCGGGCGTGAAACCCGCGCGGCCAGGCTGCGCAGATCGGAGGTGAAAATCGTGCGCGACGTGTTGAGTGCGATGTCCGGGCGCATCTGGAACAGGGTATTGGAGAAATCGGCGACAACCGCGCTGTCCTCCACGCCGACGACCATCGGGGCGAAACCGGCGATCCAGGCCTGGTAGTTCGCACGCATGCTCTCGAACAGCTGCTCCAGGTCCTGCGGCTTGAAACCGCCGGTGTAGCCGGCGTCGTCGAGATAGCGCGGCGACGCACCGATGATGACCAGGCGCTCGAACAGCTCCGGCCGTGCAACGGCGGCGGCCGCGCCGATCATGCCGCTCATCGAGTGGCCGATGTAGGTGCAGTCACGCACGTCCAGTTCGTCCAGGATGTCGATCAGATCGTCGGCATAGCCGAACAGCGAGCCGTGCCGTTCGAAATCGTAGGTCTGCGCACCGTGCGGACCGCAGCCGGCGAGATCGAAGGAGATCACATCAAAGCGTGCTTCAAACCAGGGGCGCAGGGCGTTCCATGCGGTCTGATCGGTACCAAAGCCGTGTGACAGGATCGCGACTGATTTGCCCGCACCGGTACGGCGCCCGTTGAACCGCTCGAAACTTTCCACGCACATCCACCCATGGCGTCCTGCAAGGGCCGAATACTAGGTCACGGGCGCGCGCGGGTCCAACGCGCGCCCGTGCCGAAGACCAGTTGCCGCAGATAGCCGCCGATGAAACCTGCGATGGCCCCTGTGAGCGCACCGAGCAGCAAACGGGCGGCGACGCGGGCGATACGGCCGCCATGCAGCCGCACCCACGGCAACAATGTCATTGCCTGGGCACCGATCAGCAGGACCAGCACATCCAGCCCCAGCGCATCCACCACGGGCAGCAGTGGTGCAAGCAGTGGATTGCAGGCCATCAGGGTCACGATCGCGGCAGTGAGCGCGAACAGGGTGCGCCGGCCCATCGGCGTGGCGGTCCAGCGGAGAAGGCGGGCAGTCAGGGACACGGCAGGCTCCAGGCAGTTGGCCGGAGTGTACTGCGGTATCGTCATGCTCGAACTCCCGGGGATCACCCTCATGAAGATCGCAGTATTCAGCGCCCGCCCGTACGACCAGCAGTTTCTCGATGAGGCCAACCAGCGCCGCGGGGCAGGGCAGCCGTTCGAATGTCTGTACTTCGATGCCGCGCTGGATCTGCATACCGCGCCGCTGGCGCAGGATTGCGAGGCGGTCTGCGTGTTCGTGAATGACCGGCTGGATGCCCCCGTACTGCAGGCGCTGCACGCGATGGGCGTGCGTGCGGTCCTGCTGCGCTGCGCCGGCTTCAACAATGTCGACCTGGCGGCGGCGGGGCAGCTGGGCCTGTTCGTGGCCCGCGTGCCCGCGTATTCGCCGGAGGCCGTGGCCGAACACGCGCTGGCGCTGGTGATGACGCTCAACCGCCGGACCCACCGTGCCTACAACCGGGTGCGCGAGGGCAACTTCATGCTCGATGGCCTGCTGGGCCGCACGCTGCATGGCAAGACGGTGGGCATCGTCGGCACCGGGCAGATCGGCCTGGCCACGGCCCGCATCTTCAAGGGCATGGGCTGCACCGTGCTGGGCCACGATCCGTATCCGTCGGCGGCCTTCGCCGCGATCGGCACGTCGGTGGCGCTGGATGAGCTGCTCGCCCGCTCGGATGTCGTCTCGCTGCACTGCCCGCTGACGCCGGACACCCATCACCTGATCGACGATGCGTCACTTGCCGGGATGAAGCCCGGGGCGATGCTGGTCAATACCTCGCGCGGCGGGCTGGTGGATACCCATGCGGTGATCCGCGCGCTGAAGTCGCGCCGCCTGGGGCATCTGGCCATCGATGTGTACGAGCAGGAGAGCGGGCTGTTCTTCCAGGACCGGTCTGGCGAGATCATCGACGATGACGCGTTCCAGCGCCTGATGACCTTCCCCAATGTGCTGGTGACCGGGCACCAGGGCTTCTCACGGTGGAGGCGCTGCAGGAGATCTCGGCGATCACGCTGCGCAACCTGGCGGATTTCGTCAGTGGGGCGGCCTGCCCGAATCAGGTGCTGGCCGCCTGAGCGGCGCTGCCGGTGACGCCGGCCACCGGGGCGTGTACCGTGGCCATCCGCCGACGCCCGCGGCTGACTCGTTCATGTCTATACAAGGGCCGGAATGTTGCCGAATCGGGTCATTGCCCGGCACTGCGACAACGTGTCGCAGCCCAAAACAGGCCTTTCCTGCGCTGGATCATTGTCAATGCCTTTCTTAAATGATGCGTGACGGCCTAAAATTAGAAGGCTGACATGATCGTCCTTCGTGCCTGTCCCCTTGGACCGGCACCACCGGCTTTGGCTGGGACGGAGGCGGGCTTGAACTGGCATTCCCTACGCAATTGGATCGACCGATGATTCCGTTGAAACCCCTTGGACGCTTCCTGCGTCCGGGCCTGCTGTTTGCGTTGTCCGTGTTCCTGACGGGCTGCAACTCGGCCATCCTCAACCCCAAGGGCCAGATCGGCCACGACGAGAAGACCCTGCTCATCACGGCGACCGTGCTGATGCTGCTGGTTGTCGTGCCGGTCATCATCATGACCCTCACCTTCGCGTGGAAGTACCGTGCGACCAACACCAAGGCCCGCTATGAGCCGAAGTGGTCACACTCCACGGCCATCGAAGTGGTGGTCTGGTCGATCCCGTGCATGATCGTGCTGGTGCTGGCCGTGCTGACCTGGCGTTCCTCGCACGCGCTGGATCCGTACCGTCCGCTGGACTCGGACAAGAAGCCGGTGGTGATCGAAGCCATCTCGCTGGACTGGAAGTGGCTCTTCATCTATCCCGAAGAGAACATCGCCACCGTCAACGAGATCACCTTCCCGGTGGATACCCCGCTGAACTTCAAGATCACGTCCGATTCGGTGATGAATGCGTTCTTCATCCCGCACCTGGGCAGCATGATCTATTCGATGACGGCCATGGAGACCAAACTCCACCTGATCGCCAACGAGACCGGTGAGTTCCCGGGCATGTCCTCGCACTACAGTGGCGCGGGCTTCAGCAAGATGCATTTCTCCGCGCACTCGGTGACCGAGGCGGAGTACCAGCAGTGGCTGACCAAGGTGCGTGCCGAAAGCGCGACCCTGGACAAGACGGCCTTCGCTGCGCTGGTGGCCGAAAAGAACCACGACTGGCACCCGGTGACCTATTACGGCACCACCGAGGCCGGCCTGTTCGACTGGGTCATCGCCAAGCACATGGGCGACAACCAGCACTACGGCATGAAGCACGACCACAAGGCCATGAAGCATGACGGCGCCGAGGGCGAAAGCCATGAAGGCCACGACATGCAGGCCATGAGCGGAGCCCACGACGAAGCGGCCAAGCTGCCGGTCCATGCCGACCAGCCCGCTGCCGCGGACGCCGCACACACTGCAGACGAGCACGCCGCAGCCGGCCACGCCGGTCACGACGGCTCGGGAGAATGACCATGAATCTGTTGGGTAAACTGACCTTTGCCGACATTCCGCATGACCCGATCATCATCACCACGTTGATCGGTGCTGGTATCGGCGGCCTGCTGGTGTTGGCCCTGATCACCAAGTTCAAGCTGTGGGGCTATCTCTGGAAAGAGTGGTTCACCTCGGTCGACCACAAGAAGATCGGCGTGATGTACCTCATCGTCGCCTTCGTCATGCTGCTGCGCGGCTTCGCCGACGCCATCATGATGCGTGTCCAGCAGGCGATGGCCGCTGGCGGCAACGAGGGCATCCTGCCTCCGCACCACTACGACCAGATCTTCACCGCCCACGGCGTGATCATGATCTTCTTCGTGGCGATGCCGCTGATCACCGGCCTGATGAACGTTGTCGTGCCGCTTCAGATCGGCGCACGCGACGTCGCCTTCCCGTTCGTCAACTCGCTCAGCTTCTGGCTGTTCGTAGCGGGCGCGGGCCTGGTGATGATCTCGCTGGGTGTCGGTGAGTTCGCGCAGACCGGCTGGCTGGCCTTCCCGCCGTTGTCAGGCAAGGAATACAGTCCAGGGGTAGGTGTCGATTACTACATCTGGGGCCTGCAGGTCGCCGGCCTGGGTACCACGCTGAGCGGCATCAACTTCTTCATCACCATCTTGAAGATGCGCACCCCCGGCATGAAGCTGATGCAGATGCCGATCTTCACCTGGACCGCGCTGGTCACCAACGTGCTGATCATCGCCGCCTTCCCGGTGCTGACGATCACCCTGGTGCTGCTGACCCTGGATCGTTACCTGGGCACGCATTTCTTCACCAATGACGGTGGCGGCAACGCCATGCTGTACATCAACCTGATCTGGATCTGGGGTCACCCGGAAGTCTATATCCTGGTCCTGCCGGCCTTCGGCGTGTTCTCCGAGGTCATCGCCACGTTCTCGCGCAAGGCGCTGTTCGGCTACAAGGGCATGGTCTACGCCACCGCCTGCATCGGCGTGCTGTCGTTCCTGGTCTGGCTGCACCACTTCTTCACCA